>CACXLY010000057.1 GCA_902768605.1 uncultured Bacteroidales bacterium | reverse complement strand
GGCGGGGTTCCACCTCTTCCCATTCCGAACAGAGAAGTTAAGCCCGCCCGCGCCGATGGTACTGCACACCCGTGGGAGAGTAGGTAGCCGCCGTTTTTTTTCCGGAAGCCCTTCGAGAGGAATCTCGAGGGGCTTTTTGTTTATGGGGCGAATGGGGCGAATGGGGCTGATGGGGTTTATGAGGGTAAGGGAGCCCTGCGCTGATGCGCAGGGCACGGTGGCTGGGGGGGGAATGAGAAGCGACGGGGAGGCGGGGGATTTTTTCCCTGTGCTGATGCGCAGGGCACGGTGGCCTGTGGGGTTTGGGTTTCCTTGCTGTGGGGGTGGCGGGGGCTTCTGTAAAGAAAATCTTCTTCGGGATGTGGTAGATTGATAATTAATTCGTATCTTTGCAGTCTGAAGGCTTATTTATGACGATGGAGTTGCTTTCGAGGACAAATACGCTGGCGCTTAAAGGCTTTGCCGCGATTGGGATTCTCGTGTTCCACATCTTGCTGGGATACGACATCTCTCCTGTAATCAATATGTGGGGTGGGCTTTTTGTGGCTGTTTTCCTGATACTTAGCGGTTACGGGCTTGAAGAGTCGTTTCGCAAGAATGGGCTTGAGGGTTTCTGGCTGAAGCGCTTGGAGAAGGTGGTTTTGCCTTTCACGTTTTTCGTTTGTGCCTATAACTACCTGTTTTCTTCTTTTTGGCCCGGCATTTCGATGCACGGGTGTCTGGACGAGTTACTCTACGTCAGTCCGAGGTTTTGGTTTGTATTTTTCATCCTGAAGTGTTACGCTGTCTATTGGATTGGGACGCGCTTCATGAGCGGCCGTCTGCGGTTGCTTTTCTTCTTTGCCTGCTCTTTCCTCTGCCTGAATTTGAGGTTGCAGTATGGTCATTTCGAAGCGGAGCAGTCGTTCAGTTTCCTGGCTGGCGTATTGCTCTCTACGTACAAAAGCCGACTGGAATCGCTCTCTTTCAGTGAGTTGAGGAGATGGACGTTTCTGCTGCTAATCATTGGGGCTGTGTTCTTAGGCTTGAGGATGGTTCCGACGTTGCATGATTTGAAGGGAAGTGTTGCGTACAATTACCTGCTGTGTCCCTCCCGGCTTACGCTGGGCTTGGCTGCGATTCCTCTGCTTCTGATGCTCCGCGTGGGAAGCAGTAGGCTGTTGCAGGCCGCTGGCAAGTACAGCCTGGAGATTTACATCGCTCACATTCCTTTCATCAGTTTGATAACGGACGCAAAGGGCACGGTCACCTTCCTTGCCTATTCAGCCATAGCCTTTGCTATCCTGATGATATACAGGCGTTTCGTTGAGAAGAAACTAAACATTGCAGAGGCGTTGTTCATCGGCATCAATGTGCTTTTCGTCGCAAAGTATTCGGCGAGAGTTTCCGAGCGTGTTGCCCTTTTTGCCACCCTTGCTGCCGTTGTCTTTTATTACGTTTTGCTTCGTTTGGTGATACCTTATTTATATAATAATAGTTCACAATCCAAGGGCAGGCAGTTCTGTATCCTGACGATTGGCTGTATGGTGGCTCTTGTCGGGATGTTGGCTGTGCAGTATGCCATCGACCCTTATGGCATTCAGGTGGATAGGTGGTCGGCGTTGCATTTCCCGATAGAGAACCTCCTGTCAGGCATTTATCCTTATAGCGCGAATACGCATTTGGGCGGCAATGCGTCGCCCTTCCCGATATGGCAGCTCGTGCACATTCCTTTCTTCCTTTTAGGCAATGTCGGGCTGTCCTTCTTTGCCGCAGCGGCTTTGTTCATTTGGAGTTGCTGGAAGATACATGGCAAGTGGAAGGCTCTCATAGCCAGTCTGTTGCTTTGCTCTTCTGTGGCAGTTTGGTACGAGACTGCGGTGCGGAGCGACCTCATCACGAACTTCCTGTTGCTGGCTGCAATCACCAATCTTGTCTTTCCCCGGATGAGTCAGGAGTGGGTGGAGAGGAAGATGTGGTGGATAGCCAGTGCGGTCGGTCTGCTGGCATGTACGAGAATCCTGGTTCTTGTCCCGCTTTCGATTTTGCTTCTCCCATACTTCGTCAGGATGAGCTGGCGCAGTCAGATTGCCGTTCTGTCACTTACAATTTCGGTATTCCTGCTGACATTTTTGCCCTTTGCTCTGTGGGACTGGCATGAGTTCTATCATTACCAAAACAATCCTTGGGCGTTGCAGACTCGTCAAGGTAACCTCTTGGATTTCATAGTCTTTATTCCTCTTGCCATCTTCCTTGCGATGAACCACGAAGGCCGTGAAGATCGGTATTACCGAAATTCAAGCTTGATGCTCGCCGCCTTTGTGGTCGTCACCTTCGTTCATAACATGTATCAGGCCGAGAATTGGGACCTCTTCTCTTCTGCTTATGACATTACCTATTTTTCCACAGCCCTCCCTTTTTGCATGCTTGCCATCGGGCAGAAGAATGATGTGCGACAAGAAAACGTTTGCATCGTTTAACAAATTGGTAAAGTTATGCAATAAAATGTTTATCACATACGTTATATTATCAGAATGAGAATATAACGCGGATGATAACTGCATCGATAGTAACATATAACAACAACCTGCTGGACCTGGAAGGCATCTTGCGCAGTCTGCTCATATCGCCCGTGCAGAAGCTTTGGATAATAGACCATAGCGATACATTTGAAGGGCTTGAGGGCGAGCTGCAGGAGTATAAGCGCAGGGATGACGAGTACCTCAAGCACGAGGGCAGAGGCTTCCAGCTGGAATACATCAAGCAGGAGAACAAGGGTTACGGCGGAGGGCATAACGTGGCTCTCCGCAAGGCGATGGAGGAGGGCAGCCAATACCATCTTGTCGTGAACCCCGACGTGTGGTTCGGTGCCGATGTGATTCCCGCTTTATGGCGCCTGATGGAAGATGACGACAGCATCGCGCAGGTGATGCCTAAAGTGCTTTTCCTCAATGGCTCAGTGCAATGCCTCGCCAAGCTGCTCCCAACGCCCCTCGATCTCTTCAGCCGATTCTTCCTGCCAGGTAAACTCATAGCCCGGAGGAACAATCGCTTCGAGTTGCGACACTCGGGGTATGACAAGGAAATGAATGTGCCGTTCCTGTCCGGCTGCTTTATGTTCTTTAGGATGAGCGCATTGAAGAGCGAAGGCCTCTTCGATGAGCGCTTCTTTATGTATATGGAAGATGTGGACATCACACGCCGCCTCCATGCCAAGTACAAGACAATGTTCTTCCCCTCTGTCAGCATATATCACAGGTTCAGCCGTTTGTCGTACCACAAGTGGAAGTTGTCCGTGGCCCACATGATAAGTGTGGTGAAGTACTTCAACAAGTGGGGTTGGATTTACGATCGCGGAAGGCGACGCTTCAACAAACGACTGCTGAAGAGCCTGAAAACGAAAAGCGAAGAATGAAGACGAGGTACACCATAATCGCCTTTATGTGCCTGATGCTCATTCCTCTCGGCATCAAGCCTCAGATAAAACGTCTGGGAGAAGACATCCAATATGGTGCAAGCGTACGGGGTACTTTCGGAAAAGGCGACAAGTCCCCTTTCTGGTTTACCAATAACAGGTACGGCCTGGGATCCCTTAAGGACAATACGGTTCTGGCTCGTGCATACATCAAGCGAGACATTGATGCGGACTCGTTGAGAGCCTGGCGTTTGGGCTACGGAGCCGACCTTGTGTCGGGTTACGGCAATCAGTGCAAGTTCAGCATTCAACAAGCATTCGTCGACGCACAATGGAAGATGCTGCGACTCTCGGTCGGTCAGAAAGAGAGGGCTTCGGAACTGAAGAATGAGGAACTCTCAACGGGAGGCATGACGCTGGGTGTCAATGCCCGACCCCTGCCGCAGGTTCGCATAGAGCTGCCCGACTTCTGGGACGTCCCGGGCACAAAAGGCTGGTTTGCCGTCAAGGCACATATCGCGTACGGCTGGTACACGGACGGCAAGTGGCAGCAAGATTTTGGCCGAACACGTGCCCTCTATACGCAAGGCAGCAAGTTTCACTCGAAGGCACTGCTCATGAGGATAGGCAACGCGGAGAAGTTCCCGTTGACTTTGAAGTGGGGACTCGAGATGGCATGTCAGTTTGGCGGTCGGGGATATAACGTGACGAGCTACCAAATGGAAGGGCTCGAGCAGGGCATCAAGCTTGGCGGGAATATGCTGAACGCATTTGTGCCGAGCGGTGGCGACGTAAACGACGACGTCTTTTCCAACGCAACCGGCAATCATATCGGCTCATGGCACGTCCGTTTGGATTGGGCAGGCAAAGGCTGGAGCGTGGGCGGCTATATGGATCATCTCTTCGAAGACCACAGCCAGCTGGGTATGCAGTATGGCTTCTGGAAAGACATGCTTTTGGGAGTCGAAGTCAATTTCCCCAAGAACCGCTATGTAAGCAATCTCGTCTATGAACATCTCGGTACGATGAACCAGAGCGGACCTATCTTCCACGACGCCACATACGAAAACCCGCAGCAGATAAGCGCTAACGATGCGTACTACAACCATCACGTCTATGGTTCCTGGCAGCATGCAGGCTTCGTGATGGGCAATCCACTTATCCTTTCCCCGATGTACAATGGGTATCTCGGTGTCCGGGCAGACTTGCACAACTACTTCAATCGCGTCAATGCGCATCATGTCGGGTTGAAGGGCAATCCCTTTGGCTGGCTGTCGTGGAAGGCATTATATACCTTCGAGAAAAACCTCGGGTCGTACGACCGTCCCGTGATGAATCCCTTGAAAGGTCATTTCCTGCTCTTTGAAGTTACATATAGACCCGACTGGTTGTGCGGGCTGAGCGTGGCGGCTGCATACGGTCATAACGACGGAACCCTGTTGGGAAACGCCAATGGCGCCATGCTGACACTGGCATGGGATGGATGGATACGCAAAACCGACTGACATGAGAAGAAGAGACTTCATATTCCTTTTGGCGATGATGCTGACAGCCATGACGAGCTGCGACAAGTGGGATTGCAACGGCGACCTCGACGGCATGTGGCAGCTGACGGAATGGCGTGACGCCAATGGCAACATCAAAGCCACGAAGAAGGAGATGATATTCTACAGCTTCCAGTTACAGATGGCGAGCTTCCGTAAGCAGAGTGGCAAGATCTTCTACATCCGCACATCGCTGGAGGTTACTCCTGAGAAGATACGTATTTACGACCCTATAGAATATGTCGGAGAAGGGCATGACGAGGTTCAGCCGATGTCGGTCCTCTCGCTTGTCGGCGTGCCGGAAGACGGCATCTTATGGGTTGAAGTCCTGACGGGCGGCACGATGGTGCTGAAGACGAACGCGCAGGACGTCCTTACGTTTAGAAAGTATTAAGAATAGCTAAGCATAGAAAGAACATGAACACCACCGTATTTCCCCTTCTTGCATCATTCCTTTCGGCTGTGATAGTGACGTCTGTGGGCTTGCCTCTTATAATAAAAGGGTGCCTTCGTTTCAAATATTTTGACTTTCCGGACGAGCGGAAAGTGCATCGCATACCTGTGCCGCGCCTTGGCGGATTGATATTCATGCCAGCTGCCGTGGTGGGGCTTTTCGTGGCTTCATGGGTACAGGTCTTGATGGGAGGCAGTGAGTTCGTGTTTGGTGTCTCGACGATACTCATGACGTTTGGCGGACTGATTATCTACCTGATAGGTTTCATCGACGACCGCTACGGCGTGAAGGCCAGTCACAAATTCATCATACAGGCTGTGGCTGCGTTTATCCTGCCTACGTGCAACCTTGTCATCACGGACCTCAATGGCCTTTTCGGCATACATCAAATACCTTTCTGGATTGGTTACGCTCTGACGGTAGTGGCTATCATTACTATCGTAAATGCCATAAATCTGATAGACGGCATCGACGGCTTGTCATCCGGGCTCTGCATCATGATTTTGTCTGCCTATACGTGTCTGTTCACGAAGCACATGGCCATAGCATCGCTGGATGCGGCCATTGTGGGTTCGCTGATTGTCTTTTGGGTGTTCAACGTCTTTGGCAAGGTAGGCGGGCAGAAGATCTTCATGGGGGATTCGGGCAGCCTATTCCTGGGCTACGTCTGTGCCTATATGAGCCTGAAGAGCCTCATGCGCCCCATTGCGCCAGAGGATTGCGGTGAGAAGCAGATGCTCATCTCCATCACGTTGTTGCTCATACCAGTGGTGGACGTCGTGCGTGTGGCGTTGCAGCGTCGCCTGACGGGACACGGCATCTTCCAGCCCGACAAGACTCACATCCACCATATCCTGATGAATGTAGGTCTGTCGATGCACGCAGCGCTGGCCGTCATATTGATATTCTTCCTGCTTATCTGCGTCATCAACTACGCCTTGTGGCAGTGCAATTTCCCCATGCCGCTAATCGTGGCGATGGATATTGCTCTCTATATGGTCGTTTGGGGAGTGCTGATGCTTGCCGACAAGTCAAACAGCTGAATCTGACAAGTCAAACAGCTAAATTTGACAGGTCAAACAATTGAATATGACATGTCAAACAGCTGAATCTGACGAGTGTCTTAGTCGAGCTCTTCGTATTTTGAGTGTCGGCTCTTGAACTCGGGCACGATTTCCTTCATTATCTTCACGATGCCCATGTCGTCGTAGGTGTAGCTTGCTTCGAGCAGGCGTTCCTCGTTGCGACACGCTTCGTCGTAGTCGTATTCGCGTACCTTGGCCACCATAATCTTAGGATGCTTGGTGGGCAAGGTCTGTTCGGCATCGTTCAGTACTTCTTCGTAGAGCTTTTCTCCGTCACGCAGTCCGGTGTACTTTATCTCGCATCCCTTGGCTCCGCTCAGTGTTATCATGCGTTGTGCGAGGTCGGCGATGCGTACGGGTTTGCCCATGTCGAAGACGAATATCTCACCGCCTTTGCCCATCGTGCCGGCTTCGAGGACGAGTTTACATGCTTCGGGGATGAGCATGAAGAAACGGATGATGTCGGGATGCGTCACGGTGACGGGTCCGCCTTTGGCAATCTGTTCCTTGAAGATGGGTATGACGCTGCCGTTGCTGCCGAGGACGTTGCCGAAGCGAGTGGTGACGAACTGTGTCCTGGCGGGTTGGCCGTTTGCCATCGACAGCTTGCCGTCGGCCACTGCCTGGTTGAGCGACTGGCAGTATATCTCGCAGATGCGCTTGGAGCATCCCATCACGTTGGTTGGGTTGACGGCTTTGTCGGTGGATATCATCACGAACTTCCGGGTGCCGTATTTGACGGCGAGGTCGGCGATGATGCGTGTGCCGTAGATGTTGTTCTGCACGGCCATGGCGGGGTTATCTTCCATCATGGGCACGTGTTTGTATGCGGCGGCGTGGAAGACGTAGTCGGGCCGGAAGCGGCGGAATATGTCCTCCATGAATGTCTGGTTTGTGATGCTTGCCACGATGGTGTGGCATGGGATGTCGGGGAAGCTGGCCGACATCATTCTCCGCACGTCGTGCATCGGCGTCTCGGCCTGGTCGATGAGTATCATTTCCTTTGGCTCGAAGCGTGCCACCTGTCGCACTATCTCGCTTCCTATGCTGCCTGCGGCGCCGGTTATGAGGATGCGGTTGGCGTTGAGCTGACTGCCGATGGCGTTCATGTCGACCTCTATCTTGTCGCGAGGCAGGAGGTCTTCGATGTCCACCTCATGGAGCTGGCTGTAGCGCAGTTCGCTCTTGCCGTCCCATTCCTTTGCAGAGGCGGGCAGCATCATGATTTTGATGTCGGCGGCTATGAGTTCGTTGATGAGCGTTTCCAGTTCGCGGAAGTGGGCTGCCTGCAGGGGGCTGACCATCAGGATGCTTGCGTTGTGCTCCTGCATGATACCGACGACGTCGTCCTTCTCGCTCCAGACGCGGACGCCCAGCAACCACTTGTCTCTCATGCTGTCATCGGAGCTGATGAATCCCCTGACGACGTAGCGGCTCATCGGTTCGTTGCGGATGCTTTTGGCGAGACTGATGCCGCCGTCCTGCGCGCCGAAGATGAAGATGCGTTTGCTGAAGCCGTTGCTGCGATGGAGGTCGTACATCGTCTTGACGATGACGCGTATGGCGCACATAAACGATGTGGCAAACAGCAGCAGCAGTATGAGCCTGGGCCAGTGGCGCAGGAACTGGTTGTCGAAAGCGGGGACGAAGTAGTGCAGCGGCAGATAGATGGCGTAGGCTATGGCGGCGCCGAGCAGCATGGCATAGCCGATGCGATAGAGGTCCACGAAACTGCTGTAGCGGAAGACGCTGCTGTATGTGTGGAAGTAACGGAATGCGATGGTGAAGGGGACGAGCAGGAAGCAGAGGTCCCACAGGATGGGCCAGAAGTTGCCTGCCAACTCACCGCCGCCGTTGAAGAGATAGAATGCGAGATACCCGCAGAAGATGATGGTAAGGAAGTCAAATAGCAGGATGCACCAGTAGGGCACGGCGCTACGGCTGAAATACCAATGGAAGAGTCTGGAAAATATATTCATGACTGTTTTTTTGTTGACAAATTTAATAATGTATATAGAGCTGTCGTTTCAACTGCGCGGCAAAGATAGTGCTTCTTAGCATAGAAACAAAGAAAAGGGAGAGGAAAAAGGGGGTATTGTGAAGTTTTGATAACTCCTCTTGTCAAAATGGGGCGTATCTTTTTTATAAAAAGTCAGAACATTGCCTTCCATGAGGAGGAGATGACCCATCGGTTTGCGAGGAAATTTGTGCGAAAAGTGTGGATGTAATCCACCGAGAAGCCTACCGTCTGGTTATGGCTCTGGAGCATGTCGATGACGATGCCGGCGCCTCCCTCCGGGCACAGCTGCGGCTTGATGTAAAGCAGGTCCTGGCCCAGCGTCCGGCCTTTCCCTACGCTGCGGAACGTGATGCCTTCGTTGTAGCGTACGCCCCAGAGCGTCCGTATGCCGGCGCGCATGGCTCCCTTCCGGCCTTGGGGCCCGATGGGCGGTAGCGTCCAGCCGGCGGCGATGTTGCCATGGTAGAGGTGGACCTGCTCGCCCCAAGCGGTCACGCTGTTGCTGGGAATCTCCAGCTTGGCCTGCGACAGCGTGTATCGCCCTATGGCAGAGAGGTATAGGTTGTTGTTGATGAACCATTCCGCCTCGAATCCGGAGGTGATGGACGCGCTGCTGCGGAGCTTGATGCCTGCCAGGTCGAAGCCTGCGGCCGCCTCGGCGAAGGCCTCGACATCGAGCGAGCGGCCGTTCGTCTCTGTGCCGGAAACCAGCCGGAAGCCTGAAGGGCAGTTGTTCCATGCCAGCAGCTGAGCCTGCTCCGATGCGCTGAAGGGCATGGCCCTGACGCCTTTGGGGCCTATAATCTTGTCGGTAAGGAAGTATGCGAGATTCGTGCTGACCACGCCGATGCCTGCACCCAGGAAGATGTCGTTCACCCAGTGTGCGTTGTGCCCTATGCGGAGCATCTGGGTTCCCGTGGCGGCCGTGTAGCCTCCGATGGTGATCCAGGGGCTGATGTGTCCGTACTCGCGGCTGAGGATGGTGGCTCCCATGTAGGCGAGCGAGGCGTGGACGGAGGGCAGGCTGTTGGTGCCCTGTCCGTCGGGCCGCTTTTCCGTCACGGTCCACCTCAGCGTCTGTGCCAGGCCGACGGTCAGGCCGAGCGAGAGGCCGTTGGCGGTAATCATGCGCCGCGTGTTGCTGCGCGACTTCACGCCGCATATCTTCATCATCCACGTCGCAGCAAGCGGCGTGAGCGCCACGCCGTAGTCCTCCCAGCGGTGATTGTTGGGGCGATAGGGGCCGGGCAGTTCGTTGAAGTCGCGGTGCGTAAAGGTCTGGATGAGCCCTCGCAGAGGCATGAAGAGTCCGTCGCGATTGAAGCGCATCTCCTCGTGGATGAGGCTGTCCTCCGTGATAATCCCCTGGATGACGTGCACCAGCGAGTCCTGACTTCTGCCGGTTGTGGCGAAGCAGAGCAGCAGCAGGGGAAAGAGGATTTTCTTCATGCGAAAAGGGGATAGGACGAGTAGGGGCCACCGACGCTTGCTGTGGGAACGGCGTTTCCTTGCTGTGGGATCAGTCGACGCTTGCTGTGGGATCAGCCGACGCTTGCTGTAGGATCAGTCGACGCTTGCTGTGGCGTAGAATTCCCCCTAAGGGGGGGTAGTGGGTCTCCTCTCGAAAATGTCAGCAGAGATACTGCTTCGAGATGCTCTCGTTATTCTCCACGCACTGTATCGTCTGCGCCAGCAGGGGAGCGATGGACAGCTGCTTCACCTTGGTGCACTTGCCGGCATAGGGGATGCTGTCGGTGAAGACCATCTCCTCGATGGCGGACGCTTCGACGCGCTCACTCGCAGGGCCGCTCATGATGCCGTGACTGGCCAGGGCGCGCACGCTGCGGGCACCGTTCTTCTTCATCAGGTCGGCTGCCTTCGTGATGGTACCCGCCGTATCGACCATGTCGTCGATGAGGACAACGTCAGCGTCGAACACGTCGCCGATGATGTCCATGCTGGCCACCTCGTTGGCCTTCCTGCGCGTCTTGTTGCAGAGCACGAGGGGGCAGTTGAGGTACTTGCTGTAGGTGCTGGCACGCTTCGAGCCGCCCACGTCGGGCGTCGCGATGACCAGATTCTCGAGGTTGAGGCTCTGGATGTAAGGCAACAGGACGCTGGATGCGAACAGGTGGTCGACGGGGACGTTGAAGAAGCCCTGCTCCTGGTCGGCATGCAGGTCCATCGTGATGAGGCGCGTGATGCCAGCCACGCTCAGCATGTCGGCCACCAGCTTGGCAGCGATGCTGACGCGAGGCTTGCTTTTCCTGTCCTGACGCGCCCAGCCGAAGTAGGGCACCACTGCGTTGATGGTGCGGGCCGAAGCACGTTTCGCCGCGTCGATCATCAGTAACAGCTCCATCAGGTTGTCAGCATTGGGGAACGTGCTCTGTACGAGGAAGACGTCCACGCCGCGTATCGACTCCTCAAAGCAGACCTCAAACTCGCCGTCGCTGAAATGCGTGATAGAGAGGTTGCCCAGCTCACAGCCCAGCTGTTGGCAAATCTTCTCTGCAAGGTAGTGTGACTTGGTGCCGGTGAACACCTTGAATGACTTCATTCCTTCCATTGTATTTTGTCTGATTGTTCCGAATGTTCCGAGTTCTCTGATTATTCCGAGTATTCCGATTCCTCCGACTACTCTGGGTGCTCCGGGTCTAAGCGGAGGCCGCCTTCCTCAGCTTGCGGAAGTGGGCGATAAGCTCCTTGTAGTCCCGCTGCGAGTGCACGTCGAAGTGATTCCACAGGTCACCCCTGATGGCCACACCGCCAAAGCCCCACTCCCTCACCTGGTCTATCTTGTCGAGCGACACGCCGCCCTCGGCAATGACATTGCGGTCGATGATGCCCTCACGCGCTGCCTGGCGCAGCTCGTCAGGCGTGAAGGAAGCCTTGTTCTCGCTTTCCGAAATGCTGTCGAAGATGTTGCGAAGCAGCACGTATTCGCTCTTCGGCTTCTGCTCCACGACACTCTGCAGGTCGTAGCACGTGCGGGTGATGGGACCGCTGTACGAAGCAGGAGCCTCGGGATGACGTTTGCTCAGGTGAATGCCCATCAGGCCGAACTCATCGCGAAGGTAAAAGTGGTCGTGCACCACAACCTTGCTACGGTACTGCTCGGGCATCAGACTCAGCAGACGTTCGCAGAAGACAGGCTCAGAATTGGGTTTGCGAAAGTGAAGAATGTCCAGGCCTTCCTCGAAGAGTGTAGTCAGAATCTTGTCCTCTTCAACGAAAAACTCCGGGCAGGTGAGCAGAATAAGTTTCATTCCTAATCTCTCTTGTCGATTTATTCTGCGTGCAAAATTACACAAAAACTGCGAAGAAACAAAACTTTTTGCAGCATAATTCTGCTTTTTCTGCCCCAAAGTGCGCATACATTATTAATTATTCGTATCTTTGCAAGCAGAAAACGTATTAAGCTTAATAAGGTATGATCAAAAAAGCATCACTATGGGCTCTCCTCTTCGCCCTCTTCGCAGTGCAAACCAGTGCGCAAAAAAAGTATTCCAATCCAGTTTACGGATCCGATTTCCCCGACCCGACCGTGCAGCGGGCTCTCGATGGCACATTCTATGCATACGCCACCGGTTGCAAATGCAAGAAGAGCACCGACCTCGTCCATTGGACTGACGTGCCAGGCGTCATATCACGCCCCACATGGAACGACAGCATACATTCCGATGGCAAACGCGACAACTATAGCCTCTGGGCGGCCGACGTCAACTACGTCGACGGCAAGTACATCTGCTACTATGCTTCCGCGTTGTGGGGCAATGGCTCACGCACTGGCATTGGCGTTGCTGTAGGAGACACCCCTACAAAGTTTACCGACAAGGGAAAGCTCTTCAGGAGTACCGAGATCGGTGTCAAGAACAGCATCGACCCCTGCTATGTCGAAGAGTTCGATAAGAAGTACCTCGTCTGGGGCAGTTTCAATGACATTTGCATCGTTGAGCTAAGCGATGACGCCCTCTCCGTCAAGAACTTCTCTCCCATTAACAATCCGCAGCCAAACGGTTCGTGGACACGTCACGCCGGCGTCACCAAGATAGCGGGCGGCGCTTTCGAAGGCGCGATGATCTACAAGCGTGGCAAATACTATTACCTCTTCGCCAGCGTGGGTTCCTGTTGCGAAGGCGAGAACAGCACTTACCGCACCGTTGTCGGGCGCTCCACTAACCTCATGGGTCCGTATAAGAATAAGGATGGCGGCGACATGAAAAGCGATAACTACACCACCATCATCTCGGGGAACACCCGATGGAAAGGCCCGGGACACAACAGCGAAATCATTACCGACGACGAAGGCCAGGACTGGCTTCTCTATCACAGTTACGACAGGAACAACAACTTCAACGGTCGCCTCATGCTTCTCGACAAGATAACTTGGCGAAGCGATTGGCCCGTCATCAATCCCGGCGTGTCTTCGGTGCAGGGTCACCCCAGCAGCGACGAGATGGACGCACCCGTCTTCTATTCCGGCAACGGCGCAAACGTCACCTATAAGCTTGTGAATCCCGACCTGAGCAAAAGCCAGTGGAAGGGCTGGGACATAGAAGCGAGCGAGGATTGCAACAACTCGACGGGCAACGGCACGGCCTTTGCGCCTTTCGGCCAGGTGCGTGACGGCGGCACTTTCGACATCTCGCAGACCGTGACGGCAAGCGTGGCAGATGGTCTTTACGAGATGAAGCTGAACGGTTTCGACACGGAGCACAGCGTGGAGTTTTACGTCGGACGTGTTGCCACCCCGGTACTCTGCCCTGCTGACAACAACATGACGGCTCCCACCAATCCTTCGACGGTTTCCACCAACTTCATAAACAACCGCTTCGTCCAGAGCGTGTATGGCCTTGCGACGGGCGGCAGCCTGACCATAGGCATGCGTTCGAAGCAGCCACTCTCCCCGACGGAGCGCTTCGTCGTAGGCAAGATCAACGTCATCTACCGCGATAAGAATTCGGATGCCGACTCGACGGCTCTGGCTTCCGTACTGAACAGCTACTACGCTATGGCAGAAGAAGTTGCCGCTTCCGACAAGCCGTATTACGCAGGCTATAACGCCACGCTGGCCCACTACAAGGAAGTGGCCGAGGGTTCCGACGAGTCGAATACGCGCTACCAGCAGTTGCTCAAGATTCACAAGACGCTCGACAGCATCCAGACGAGCATTGACGTCTATGCCTCCCTTGCCGTTGCCGTCCAGACGCTTCAGGACGACCTTGCTGCTGCTGAGGCAGGGGGCTTTGCCACTCAGGAGGCGAAGGACGCTTTGGCAGAGGGTCAGCAGGTGCTTGCCGACGGCAGCCTCAAGGACAGGGACGTGAAGGCGCTCGTCAGCCGTCTGAAGGGCTTGGCCCACGATATGATGTACTCCTACCAGTCCGGCGACGGGAGTCAGGAGAATCCTTACGTCATCGTCCGTCCCGAACAGCTTGACCACATGCACGACGTGCTGATAAGCGAGCAGATGGTTTACTTTGTAATGGACGCGGATGTCGATATGGCGGGCTTCGACTGGGTACAGCTCAATTCGAGCGACAACAGCTACCGCTACTGGATTAACTTCGACGGCCGTGGCCACATCATTCGCAACCTCACGCCCGCCGGCAAGAAGTACTATCCCAGTTTCTTCGGAACGATGTGCGGCGAGATACGCAACACGGGTTTCGTCGATGCGAAGGTGGACGGCGTTGCCTCCGGAGCGGCCGTCATCGGCGGTCAGCTCGGCCACAGCACCTTCAAGGATGCTGAGGACAATCTCTATCCCGTCGTTATCGAGAACTGCTACGTGACGGGCAGCGTGACGAGCAAGGGCTACGTCGGTGCGCTTGGCGGCACGCTTGGCAACAGTCCCGTCACCATACGTAACTGCTACAGCGCGGCCTCCGTGACGGGTAACGGCTCGAGTGCCAACTACTCGGGCGGCCTCATCGGACGTGTCCGCACCAACCTCACCATGGAGAACTGTTACGCCGCAGCCCCCGTTGCGTCGCCCGTGGCAGCCGGTGTCGTGGCTGGCGGCCAGAACAACTCTACGCCCGGCAGTACGTACACGAACGTCATTGCCTGGAATCCCACCGTCGATGGCGCTACGGCCCATCCCTTCGGCAGTTTCATCGAGCTCGACGTCCTGTCGCATGTCTATACCTTTGCCGACATGTTGCTGAA
Organism: uncultured Bacteroidales bacterium; assembly: GCA_902768605.1. Next base: position 1,127 of record CACXLY010000057.1, on the reverse strand, counting down.
CGGCGAGCCTGCTGTTTCGTCCTCTTCGCAGGACGAGGCGTGGGCCGATGCCTCCAAGTCGCACATGGAGCTCTGCCACATCGCTGGCTCCTGGGGTGCGCCTTGGCATCAGGACCCGACGGCAGGCAACGGCTATCCCATCCTGCAGTGGCAGTACGACCGCGGCGACTATCGTGAGCTGTGTGGCTTCGACCCGGACCATGACCCGACAGGCATCGCCTCACCCCTCGCGTCGCCTGAATCGGGCGACCTGAGAATCTACAATCTCGCAGGTCAGCGGCTGGGCAAGATGCAGCGCGGCATCAACATCGTTGGCGGCAAGAAAGTCATCGTCAAATAAGAGGGGAGCTCCATCCCCGACAGAGAGATAATAACTCCCCACGTGTGGCGCCGGCCAACGCCACAGCAAGCGTCGCCAGTTCCCACAGCAAGGAAAGCCAGTCCCCACAGCAAGGGACTCCAGTCCTCACAGCAAGGGACTCCAGTCCTCACAGCAAGGAACGCCCGACGCCACAGCAAGCGTCAGCCGACGCCACACGTGGGATATTCCAACACTACTTCAAGCTTTCAGGATTATGAATCGTCTGATGTCCCTACTCATGCTTTTCTGCTGCACCTCTCTTCTGGCGCAGCAGCCGATGGTGAGCGGTGTCGTGAAAGGTCCCGACGGCAGCATCGCCAAGGTCTCTGTGCGCGAAATCGACTCCGAACATCGTATCTTCAACCATACGACGACAGACCGCAACGGCCTCTTCTCGTTCCGCGTCCGCGACCTCATGCACTCGTTGCAGTTCTACGCACCAGGCTACCGCACGTTCTCGCACAAGATGCTTGGCGCTACATCATTCAAGGTGACGATGGAGAAGCGTCGCACCTCGCCCTACGTGGCCACGGCAAAGGTCATCCTCAAGAGCGACCGCCTCTTCTGCGGACATTACCTCGGCGAGGTCGTGCCGCAGCAAGCCTGGATTGAGCGGATGAACGACACGCTGTTTGCGCTCATCCTGCCCGTCGAGATGGAACGCGCCGTCGATGAATACCCGGCCGGCCGCCAGCTCATCGTGTTGGACGAGCTGGGCCGTCAGGTCGTACAGCTCGAGAATGTGGTGGACGTCTATCCCATCATA
>CACXLY010000056.1 GCA_902768605.1 uncultured Bacteroidales bacterium | reverse complement strand
GACGGCCGAAGGGAAAGTCAATGAAGAATTTGTTGCCGCGATTAACTATGGACTATGAACTATGAATTATGAACTAAAATGGTATCGTCCTTTAACTTCTTTAACTTCTTTAACTTCCGAAATTTCTTTAACTCCCGAAACTTAATCTCTTATCTTATTAACACTTTCTTCCCGTTTACGATATTGATGCCTTTATTGGGCACAGCTAACTTTTGACCCGACAAGTCATAGATGGTAACGTTATCGTCATCATTGGCTTTAACGTCTTTTATGCCGATTGGCAGTTCGAAGACATCATAGAATAGTTCCCAGACGCTGGCCCACCTGTAATCACTCTCGCAGCCATACGGGACATAGAGGCTCGCTCCCTGGTAGTGGCTTTCGGTGAAGGTGTCGTACGAGATGGAGGGAGGTGTCTTTGCCAGGCAAGTGATGTCGGTCAAAGCCGTGCAGCCATCGAAGCACATCGTGCCGATGCTCGTCACATTCTCGGGAATGGTGATGCTGGTCAGAAGGGGACAGTCCTTGAAGCTGCGGTTGCCGATTTTCGTCACCGTCGAGGGAATGAAAACCCTTGTCAATTGTGAGCTACTGAGGAATGCCACGTTGCCTATCTCGGTGACAGTATAGGTGGTGCCTTTGTGCTTGACTGCAAATGGGATGGTGACTTGTCCCCAATAGCTGTTGTAGCTGGGGGTGCGGTGGACGACGCTTACTGTGTTGGCACCTGTGATGGCGTAGAAGACCTTGCCCTCTTGGAAGTGATAGGGCAGTTCGACGATGTTGCCAAAGTTCTTCCAGACATTATGAGCCATGTAAGCAGCCTTGCAGTCCTTCAGCACATAGAGGGTCATGTCACTTATTTCCGAGCCGAAGGCATAGGGAGAGATTGTGGGGGGTGTTGTGGCCAGACAGGTGATGTCGGAGTTGCTGGCATCGAGGAAGGCATTCACGAAGGCTTCGCTCTCTATGCGGTCTATTGTGGCAGGAAGCGTCAGGTGCTGCAGGTAGGGACACTGGTAGAAGGCGCGCTCGCCAATGGTTGTCACGACATAGTACATGCCATTCTCGGGGCTTATTACGTTTTCAGGTATTTCCACCGTGCCACTGTAAGTGCCGTATTCTGTGTCCTTGTAAGTCACCTCCACAGTTGCACTGCCACTTATTTCCTTATAATAGATGTGGTCCACTTCGAATGGTTCATCAGCAGTAGAAGCCTTTAGGGTGAGATAGCCAGGGTAGCTTGGGCCACCATCGACGTGAGCATAAGTGGCATCAATATGGTCGGCATCGAATGTCGTGCCAGCACCGCCTACGAGGCTTACACAGCCTTCAAATACCGTACTAACTGATGGCCAGAGCCCCTCTGTGCTCCAGTTGGTGCCCACATAGACTGTCTTTAACTTCTCACAGTTGGCAAACATTTGACTAATGTAATGTATTTTCCTCGTATCAAAGCTACTCAAGTCAAGGCTGGTCAATGAACGACATTCCATGAACATATCACTTAGAACATCAGCATTTTCAGTATTGAAGTGACTTATGTCAAGGCTTGTCAAACTGCTGCACCCGCTGAACATACCTTCAAACCCTAACCAAAAACCGTCATATCTTACTGACGATGTATTGAAATTGCTTAGATCCAGATTCTTCAAGGATTTACAATTTTTGAACATACTACCCATATTAAGCACATTCTCTGTGTTGAAATTGCTCAAGTCAAGGCTTGTCAAACTTTTGCATAAATCGAACATAGATTCCATGTGCGTTACATTCGATGTGTTGAATCCCGATAAGTTAATACTTTTTAAGCCAGTACATTCGCTAAACATTCCTCCCATATTGGTCACATTCTTTGTGTTGAAATTACTCAGGTCCAGGCTCGTCAGGCTCCAACAATGACAGAACATATTGCTCATGTTCGTCACATCCCTTACGTCGAAATATCTTAAATCGAGATTTTTCAAATTACAGCAGTCCCAGAACATATAACTCATGTTTCGCACTCTCGACGTGTTGAAACTGGATAAGTCAAGACTCGTCAGGCTCTCGCAAAGAGCAAACATATCGCTCATATCCGTCACACTTCCCGTGTTGAAGTTGTGCACGTCAAGGCTCGTCAAGGACAAACATCTTTTGAACATATTACTCATATTCGTCACAATCCACGTATTGAAGTGGCTCAAGTCAAGGCTTGTCAAGGAAGAGCAACCGCTGAACATGAAGTTCATATCTGCCACATTTATCGTGTTGAAGTTGCTCACGTCAAGGCTTGTCAAGGAAGAGCAGCTCTGAAACATGGCGCTCATATCGGTCACTACACGCGTATCTAAGTGGCTCAAGTCAAGACTTGTCAAAGAAGAGCAACCGCTGAACATAAACCCCATATATGACACGTAACTGGTGTTCAGGTATTCCATGCCAGTGATGGATGTAAGATTTTCCATCTCGCTAAACCAACATACCGTGGAATTCGGTTTGGCATTGGCGAACGACGGGTCGAACACAGCACTTTTGACTTTTGCTGCTTCGCTTCTCCAATCAGGGGGGAAGTCCCCTCTATTCAGATTATACGAAGTGCCAGGACGGCTGCTGCGCTGATTGTCGTAGTAGAACGTCAAAGTACCATCATTGAGAACCGTGTAGGCTTCTTGTGCCTTTGCTGACTGCAGGCCTGCCACCAATAGCAGCAGCGCTGCGATGAGGTATCTTGTATTCATAGTTTGATAGGTTTGAAGTGTTTATTTGGAGTTTCACGCCACAAAGTTAGTAATTATTATCTGCGGCAGGAGAAGTAATCAGCGATGCACGAGTAAAAGGGGGGCTTTTTCTTATCTCTTGAAAATGCTTGTTGCGGTTGTTGCGCTTGTTACGGTTGAATGGTGGGATTGCTGTCGCCCTCTTTACATTAGTAAATTAGCCTTGTCTTCTGGAGACTTGCTGCAAGACGACACAACAAAAACAACTGACGTCAAATAAAGAAGATACTTTCTCATAGTTTCTTTGCCATTATTTTCCTTTCCTCTGCAAAGATACGAAAAAGCGGGCAAACTTCAAAGCATTTTTTTACTTTTATTTGTTTGCTCGCTTAATTAGGTCTTTGATGTAGATTTTCACGCCGAAGATGCTGCCCCCGAAGACTCGAGGCTCCCCTCTTCTTGTTCCCTGCAGGGGCTCAAAAATAAACTGTGAATTGTGAATCTGTGAATATTCCCCATCAGCAGCCTGAAGGGATCGCAGAAGCATCGCAATCGTAGGCAGGAGCCGACAGCATCGCAGGCAGAAGCATCGGCCATCGCAGCACGCCGCATCCCCAAACATGACACGTTGCGATGGCCGACACGACACGTTAAAATTCCTGCGGCAGCCAGACGCGCATCTTGCCGGCGCCGCGATGGCACCAAGCATAGTATGGGATGAGCGTCAAGGGCTTATCCTCCGCGATGAGCGTCGTAACTGACGTTCCTGCTATCTCGGTCTTGCCCGTCTTGAACTTAGTCTGAGGGGAGATGCGGGCTTCTGTGATATCCATAGTATTGTCGGGCTGCTCGGCACAATAGACAAGCGGTCCTCTCTCCACGCAAAGCATGCCGCGGTCGGCCTCAACCTGGTCGTTGGCTCGAACAATGCGGGGCTCCATATCGAAATGAATCTTTATCACATCGCCCTTCTTCCACTTACCACCGATGGCGAAATATCCGTCAGGTTCTATATTAGTGTTATAAACCGTATGTTGATAGTTATTTACGGTAACGCTTGGTAAACTGGGTTGTTTGCCGTCGGCATAAGTGTAGAGGTCGGAGGGAACGACTTGGTTACGAACCCAACCAGGGATCTCAGTCTGACCTTCTTGCCACCAACATTCAGCGTTGATGTGTTCGACAGGAAAAGGTTCACATACACAGCTGGCGTTTTGCCAAAAGCATTTTCTTTCACGGCATAGACATAACCTGGCAACGAGGGAATGAAACGGCAGATATTGCTCGGACAACAAGCGCAGCCGAACCAAGGTTGACGTTGGTGCTGACCTGCCGACTCGAGAGGATTGGGATAGAAGAAGCCGTTACCTTCGAGCGAGACGCCACTTAAAAGTCCGTTATAAAGTGTCCGCTCCAGCACATCATAGTATTTGGATTCTCCATGAAGCAGGAAAAGTCGATGATTCACATAAACATTTCCAATCGCGGCACACGTCTCGCAATAAGCCGTCATGTTGGGCAGCTCGTAGTTCTTGCCGAAAGCCTCGCCATTTCCAGTCGCGCCGATGCCGCCTGTGATATAAAGCTTCTTCGTGACGATGTTGTCCCAAATGGCATCGATGGCCTTGACGTAATCCTGGTCGCCTGTAAGTGCCGCCACATCAGCCATGCCCGCATACATATAGGCAGCACGGACAGCATGACCTACTGCCTCGTCCTGCTCCACGACTGGCTTGTGCGACTGCGAATACTCCTGCTTGATGGTTGTCTTGCCACGATAGTCGAGCAGGAACTTGGCCTCGTCGAGATACTTCTTGTCGCCTGTGGTGAGATATAGTTTTGCCAAAGCCATCTCGGCAATCTGATGGCCCGGCACGACGCAAGCCTGCCCGGGATTGGGGCCTACTTCTTTGCAAACGAGGTCGGCAAAGCGAATGGCGATGTCGAGGAACTTGCGGCTCTTTGTCGCCTGATAATGCGCAATGGCTGCCTCTACCATGTGGCCGAGGTTGTAAAGCTCGTGGCTGCCATGCTCTTCAGCACTCCAACGCTTTGCCCCTGACCAGTCATGCGGATGCTCGGGGTTCTGTGTTCGGGCTGTATAGAGATAGCCATCTGGCTCTTGCGCCGAGGCAATCACGTTCAGGACGGAGTCAATATACTTTGCAAGGGCTTTGTCGGGATAGGTCTGCAGGATGTAGCTCGCGCCCTCGATGGTCTTGTAGGGATCTGTATCGTCGAAGGGGAAAGTACCTTTCTTGATGTCAAAGACTTTCGAAGGGTCTTGCAGATGCTTTGCGGCATTGGAGAAGTTCGTGTAGCGGTCCGTTTCCTCGCATTTCGAGAAAGCAAGGGGAATGGTCACTTTGCGGCTTGCCTCCAATCGTTGCCCCCAGAAAGTGCCGGGCACGACTTTAACGGAGGTAAAGGGAACAGGAGTGATGGGATAACCTTTCGAAGGTTGTGAACTGGCTGGCAGCAGACTGCATGCGATGGCTGCCAAGATGGTTAGTTGTCGTTTCATGTTCATAGTTATATTATTTTAGTTACGATATTATGATTTTGGGGGAAGTTAAATCATTTATCATTTGTCATTTATCATTTAGGGCTTTGCTCGTTCCACAGCAGCGTTCCGTCCGCGGCTTGTCCTTCTGCATCCACGGAAAGCACAGAGGTGCGGCAGTTGTTGTAGAACGTGACTGCGGCTTCGCCTTCTTCGTTCAGCTTGAGGTTTGGGTTCCAATAGAGTGTGCGGCGATAGTCTTTCTTGTCGTCCGAGGGAACTTGCTTGCTGTAATCGGGCGAGTAGAACTCAGCAGGATAGGCAAAGCCCGGGAGGAAATAGCGGCGGTCGCGATAGGTGATGCGACGTGAGCCGTCGGGATATGGATAGCGCACAAGCTTCGTCTTGGGCTCGTTGCTACCATAATACATATTGTTGCCATAGAGCCGAGGGCTGTAATCAGAGTAAAAGACGTACATATCCCAGATGCCATTGCCCTCGTACTCACGCTTCTCGCCGGGCGAGAGTTGCATGCTGCCTTCTTGATTCAGGGAAAACGAGGAGAGATACTTCCTTGCATACATGGAATCAGAGGGAATCGAGTCGCCCCGCATGCCCATAATCATTCTTCGTGTATATCCTGCACCTTGGCGGGTCTCGAAGGTTGGCTCCTGCCCCTCTCCATATTTCCTGTCTATCGTGCCGACGCCGTAGTCTGCCGTCATGACTTTCATGAAGCCCAAGCCCACATCTTGCGCGATGTTGTTGGCCACCTCGGCATCGATGGCAAAGACGGGCCAGTTGTCGTCGAACTTGTTCAAGCCTCGCCGCTTAGCCTTCACCGTCACCTCGCTCATGATGGTCTCGTCGTCCAGCCTTACCCACTCGCCACTAAGCTTCTTCTGTTCAGGTGTGGGGGCAAGATGGTTCTGATAGAACGAGTAAGGGTTCACGAAGCGCGGATAGGGCCAGCTGATGCGGGCGAGGTAGTCGGCAGGTTCCACGAATATCTTTCGCCTTGCTTTCCCGCTTGCAGGCAAGTACATGTAGTCCGATTCCAAGTCGTCCGGCTCGGCTTGTATCCAGGTGTAGGACTCGTCTTTCCCCCATTTCGTCGTATCGGCTACGCTGATGAAGACGATGGCATTACCGTAGAATGGAGGCAGCTGAATGCGGAAACCTTTCCTGAATGTCTCGCTTTCGCCCGTGAAGGACATTTCAGCATCGAGCGTAACTATCTCTGCATGAACCTTCAGCTCAGTTTCTTTCTTCTGATTCTTCGTGTTGATGGCTTTGTCGTAGGCTTTCTCCTCGCGCTTCTTACTCCTGCCTTTGCTGAAGAGGTCGGGCAGGTCCATCGGCTTGGTCTCATAGTAATCGTCCTCATGAGGGTTCCTTCCGTCTTCGCTGAAAGGATATTCTTCGTCGTCCTTCTTCTCGTTGTCCGTCTCTTCACCTTCCACGAAATCGACGATGACGTTCTTGTAGGTGTTGCCTATCAGGATGGGAGCCCGCTCGGCAGGCTGTGTGATGTCCCATGTCCCTGCCACCGCCATGCTTCGCCAATCGAAGCGACGCCAGCCTTGCGTCATCATCAGGAGGTCGAGGGCAGCACGATGTTCCTCGTCATCCTGCTCGAAGTACCAGCCAGGTTGCGGCACGAAGCCGCGTATCTCGCTTGAGAGGAGCATCTCGGTCAGGATGTTGGAGTTGTCGTAAAGGCAGTCGGCGTGATAGGCATCGCGGACGGAAAGGGAGACAGCAGCGCCAGACCCCTCTAAATCTCCCCTTAAAGGGGAGACTTCCTGACCTGTTTCCTCCCCCTTTAAGGAGGAGTTAGAGAGGGTCCTCAACTTTAGGTTAATAGCTTCGTAAGGCTTGTATTCTTCCTTGAGACATTCGATGCTGAGGGTCGGCATCATGTCCTCTTTGCCACGATTAAAGAAGAGACGGTCAGCAAAGACGCGGCCTCGGGTGTCGAAGACGGTAAGCTGGTAGACGCCAGATTTGTTGAGTGAAGAATGAAGAATGAAGAATGAAGAATTTTCTACCGAACTGATAGCGGATGAAGATGTCGGCACGGCGGCAGCAAATTCTTCATTCTTAATTCTTAATTCTTCATTCTTCACTAATTTCCCCTCCCTCATCAAGCTCACGCCCAAGCTGTCGGCAGGCAAATCGGCTGTATGTCGGATATGAGCCACCCAGCCGCTGTCGGTCTGTTCTACTCGAAGAGAAACGCCTGTGGGCTCTGGCTTTGGCAGTTTTGCCTTGGCTTGCTTGCCGTCTTTGCTCACGAAGAGCACCTCCGGCTCCTGTCCTTTCTGCGGAACGACCTCGAAGAGTCCCCTGCCGCGATTCGTAGTCTTGATGGAGTCGCCCTGATAATGGAGCCAGCCCTCTGCCCACTCTCCATCGTCGAAAGCTGCCTCGAAGGCAACCCTCTGGGGCAGTCCCTCCACGAGATTGCCGCCCTCGGGATAGAGGGAGAGCTTCAACTCGCGGTTCTCGGCCTGATTGGGATAGAGGCGGCGCATGGCTCGAAGGGTCATATCGTGGGTGAATTCGCCTGGTTCGAGGGGTTTGTCATAGACGGGAAACACGCGGCTGTAGAGCTTCTCATAGTCGCGGAAATACTCCTTCTCTTGTCGTTTGCTCGGGAACCATTCTTTAATCTTTTCGGTATGCTTGCGCTCGAAGCGTCCCCAGTTGAGTTGCCAACGGGTATACGCCCTAAGCTCATAGAACCCAGCATACTGAATATATCTGCTTAAAGCAAAGAATCCAGAGCCTCGCCCCTCTTTCATCTGGATGAGTTTACGCTCTATCATGTAGCCTTCCTGACCATAAAGCTCGACATAGAGCACGCCGCTCACGTCGGAAGGTCGGTCCGTGTCGGTCCGGCGGAGGTAAGCCGTGAACCAAATCGTATCGCCGAGTTGGTAGCTGGTATTGTCCATGTGGACGAAGACTTTCTCCTGCGGAATGGTGCGTCCAAAGGCAGCCTGCCTCTGAGCAAGCTTCGCGAGTGCCGACTCCTCAGCATGGGCGAGGAATGGCAACAGGCAGAGAAAGAGAAGAACCTTCGTGTTCATTTTTGCGTATTGTCTTTTATTATATAACGCCAAAAGTATTGGTTTGTAACATAAAGACGCTACAAAATTACGAATAAAATGTCATATCTGCAAACACTTCACGTTAAGTTTATCAACTTGACTCGTTAAAATGCTCAACTTCACACATCGAGTCGCCCAACTTGACACGTCTGATTGTTTGATTGTTCATGTACATGCAATTGCAAGTACATGAATTTGCAATTGCATGTACATGAACTTGCAAACCCCTCGACACGTTAAGTCGAGTGTTTTATCACGCCGAGTCCTCTCTCGCATCACTATTTTCTATACATTATATAATATAATATATGGAATCTCAACTTTTTTTCGCGTCTTTGACCTGCGGTCGAAGTTACTCCCGCTCGGAGATAAAAGAGAAAAAATCAGCTTTTCTCTTTGTATTTCGCTCGCTTATTCGTAACTTTGCAGACGAAAATAATTACACCACTATGCGAATCAGAACTATTCTACTTACTGCATTTTTGATGCAGGCACTCACGTTTCAAGCTGAGGATTACACGGTTACGTCGCCCGATGGGAGCCTGCAAGCCACCGTCTCTCTCACGAATGGGAAGCTCTCCTATACCGTCAGCCGCGACGGCAGAACGCTTGTCGCAGAGTCACCTCTCGGCCTGAAAACCTCCGCAACTGACTTCTGCGAAGGCCTCGAACTGGCTAAAGTGGAAAACGACACCGTGGACGACAGCTACACGCTACCCGTCGGCAAACGCAGCCAGTACCGCGACCATTGCAACGTCCTCTCGGTCACGACGAAGAAGGGAAGTTGGAAACTGACCGTCACCTTTCGTCTCTACGACGACGGATTCGCGTTCCGATACCAGATTCCTAAGTCCGGACACTCCACGGCCAACTTGACCGGGGAGGCGAGCCGCATTCGAGTCGAGGGCTGGAAAAACTGTACAGCATGCCGTTTCCTTGGCAATTCGGGCGGCAACGACCCGAACTATCCCTATGAGGGACTCTATGCGCTCTACTCCGACTGGCAAACCCTCGTCGAGACCGGCGATGCGCGATACAACTCGCCTACGCTTGTCTTCAACGGCACGGACTATCTCCTCATCTCTGAAGCCGATTGCCGCAGCTTTTTCTGCACGTCGCTGACGAAGGCGGAAGCGCAGAAAGGCGAGTTCTCCTTCAGTTGGACGGGTGCGACGAAAGACTATGCGGAGGAGAAATCCTATCGCATCCTCAGCACTTTGCCGTTTCAAACGCCCTGGCGAATGGTGGTCTGCGGCTCGCTGAAGGACATCTTCGAGACCACGATGACTGAGAATCTCTGTCCGCCGACCACGATGACCGACCTCAGTTGGATAAAGCCGGGAGTGGCTGCATGGTATTGGGGCGGCTCGGATGGCGGCAAAGGCGAGGTAAAAGATGCTTACGGCGGACTCCGCGAAGGCGAGTGGGCGCACCTCGAACTCTCGGCAGAGATGGGCTGGCCATACTACCTCATCGATGCAGGATGGAGTTCATCATGGTTCCCCGACTTCGTGAACTCTGCCAACGAAAAGGGCGTCGATTGCCTCCTATGGGGTGACTCCAGGCTCATCTACAGCCAGGACTTCTCGAACGACAAGATGGAATCGACCCTGAGGAAATGGAGAAACTGGGGCATCAAAGGCATCAAAGTGGACTTCTGGGAAGACGATTCGAAGGAGTCGATGACGCGAATCGAGAACCTCTACAAGATGGCAGCGAAGTACCACATGCTTGTCAACATACACGGCTGCACGAGGCCCTCGGGACTGCGACGCACCTATCCGCACATCATGACGCAAGAAGGCATCTACGGCGGCGAGCAGCAGTTCTGGAATCCAAAGAAGAACTCGGCCCAGCACCACCTCGACGTCATCTTCACACGCAATGTGGTGGGCGCGATGGACTTCACGCCTGGAGACTTTGCAACATGGCGAGGCAGCCTGCTGACACAGAGAAGCCAGGGACATCACCTCGCCCTGACAACCCTCTTCGAGAGCGGCATCGTCCACATCGCCGAGGCTCCGCAGAACCTGAAATACTTCATCGGCAAGGACATCATGAAGCGACTGCCCGCGGCATGGGACGAGAGTCTGCTCCTGGAAGGCAATCCGACAAGCTACGCGACGGTGGCCCGCCGCAAAGGCAACGACTGGTGGGTGGCCGGCATAAGCGTCAACGAACGCAACTGCCGCCTGAAACTCGACTTCCTCGATGAGGGAACGACCTACACAGCCTATATCTACAAAGACGGCTCGTGCCGCACCGACCTCAAGTTCGAAAAGAAGGAAGTGACGAAAGGCAAATATCTGAACCTGAAGGAGCTGAGCGAAGGCGGCTTCCTCGTGCAGATATCGCCGGACAGCAACCTCGACGTGCCGAAGGAGCGAACGACCTATGAGGCCGAGGCGAGCGCTAACATCCTGACTGGCAGCACGAGCCGAAAGACCTACGACGCGCTTCACGCATCCGGAGGAGGCTTTGTGGGCGACCTCGGAAACGGTGGAAAGATTCAGTTCAACCGCATCAAGGCAAGCCATACAGGCGAGTACATCCTGACCATCTACTACATCTCCCGAGACACGCGACCCGCCAAACTCTACGTCAACGGCGAACAAATCGGCGACACCATCACGTTCCGCGACAACGGCGACTGCACCAGTTCGTGGAACCCCGACGGCATGGGATGGAAGATGTTCCCCGTCACCCTGAACGAAGGCTCGCGCAACACCGTCACCATTCAAGCGTTCGACGACCTCTGGGCACCCAACTTCGACCGCATCACCCTGCATCCCGTCCTCTCCGACGACGAGATAACGGGCATCTCCCCTAAAGACCTTAAGGACTTTAAAGACTTTAAGGACCTTAAGGACCTCGGCTGCTACTCCCTCGATGGCAGGAAGTTGGCAGGCATCCCATCGAAAGGCATCTACATCCACGACGGGAAAAAAGTGCTGAGATGATAAATCGCAAATTGTAAATCGTCAAATCGTAAATGACTCAACACGTTCCCACAGAGCTCGGCACGAAACCTATCGGCAGCCTCCTCTGGCAGTACTCCCTGCCCGCAATCATCGCGATGGTGGCATCTTCTATATATAATATAGTAGATAGCATCTTTGTGGGTCAGGGCTTGGGCGACCTTGCCATCAGCGGAATGGCAGTGGCAAGTCCGTTCATGAACCTGTCGGCCGCCTTCGGAGCTATGGTGGGCGTGGGAGCAAGCACGGTGATAAGCGTCCGCCTCGGGCAAGGGAAATACGAGGAGGCTCAGCACATCCTGGGCAACACAATCAGCCTCAACGTCACCCTCGGCATCATCTTCACACTCGTCTGCCTGCCTTTCCTCGACAACATCCTGTATCTCTTCGGGGCAAGCGACGTGACCCTACCCTATGCTCGAGAGTACATGCTCATCATCTTGCTTGGCAACATGATAACGCATCTCTATTTCGGGTCGAACGCGATACTGCGTAGTGCCGGTCATCCTCGCTCGGCGATGGCGTGCACTTTCCTCGCCATCATCGCCAACTGCATACTCGACCCGCTCTTCATCTTCGTGTTCAAATGGGGCATCCAGGGCGTCGCGTGGGCAACCATCATAGCTCAGACCGTCGCGTTCTGCTGGCAGCTGAGGCTCTTCAATCGTCCCACGGAACTGCTTCACCTGCGTCGAGGCATCTATGGGCTCAGGCTCGACATCGTCCGCCAATGCCTTGCCATCGGTCTCAGCCCGTTTCTGATGAACAGCTGCGCCTGTCTGGTCGTGCTGCTTTGCAACAACCGCTTGCTCCAGTATGGCGGCGACATGGCCATCGGAGCCTATGGCATCGTGAACAGAGTCGTCTTCCTGTTTGCCACCATCGTGTTCGGCCTGGTGCAAGGCATGCAGCCAATCATCGGATACAACTGGGGTGCGAGGCAGAACGACCGCGTCTTCCGCGTGCTTCGCTACGGCATCATCGGGGCGACGTGCATCACCTTCACGGCTTTCGTTGCGGGCGAACTCATCCCGGCCCCCATTATCCACATCTTCGGAGCAGGTCCCGAGTTGACCCACAAAGCGGTTCGCGCCTTCCATTTCGTCGTGGCAGCCTTCCCGCTGGTAGGTGCTCAGATGGTCATCGGAAACTTCTTCCAGAGCATCGGCCACGCGGGAAAGAGCATCTTCCTGAGTGTCACGCGCCAGATGCTCTTCCTTGTCCCCCTGCTTTCCCTCTTGCCGAAATGGTGGGGATTGGATGGCGTCTGGCTCTCGATGCCGATAAGCGACACCATCAGCTTCCTGGCAGCAGCAGGAATGCTTATTTATATGATTAGGAAGATAAAACGGACCTCTACCGTCCCCTCCAAGCCATGAAACGCATCGGACTGCTTAGCGACACCCATGCCTACTGGGACAACCGCTACCTCGAACACTTCGAGAGTTGCGACGAGATATGGCACGCCGGCGATATCGGCTCGCTCGAACTGGCGATGCGACTGCAGGAATTCCGCCCCCTGAAAGCTGTCTATGGCAATTGCGACGGGGGCGACTTGCGAAGGCTCTATACCGAGAAGCTCCGCTGGACATGCGAAGGCGCCGATGTCCTCATGACGCACATAGGCGGTTATCCGGGTCGCTACGACCCGCGCATCAGGCAACAGCTCCTCGCGCGACCGCCCAAGCTCTTCATCTCGGGGCATAGCCACATCCTGAAGGTGCAGTATGACGAGCGCCTGGGACTGCTTCACATCAATCCCGGAGCAGCAGGCCTGCAAGGTTGGCACCAGGTCCGCACGCTCGTTCGATTCACCGTGGACAACGGGACATTCAGCGACCTCGAGATTATCGAAATGCCGCGATAAACACTTTTTCTTGCACTTTTTTACCAAAATACTTGCATAGTTTGATACTTTTTCATTACTTTGCAGCGGATTTTTAACGCTTTTGCGACAAACACAATGAAAAAGTACATCACACTTCTTACCTCATCCCTCATCCTTCTTCCTTATTATATATTACTTTTCTCCAGTTGCACGGAGGACATCGACACGTCTGCCCGCTATGTTTTCAAGGACGAAACGATACTCAGCTACCTGCAGAAGCACGACGACTATAGCGAGTACGTCGAGCTCCTAAAGCAGGTCCCCATCAGTCCTCGCAGCGGGAGCACCGTCTTCCAACTGCTGAGCGCGCGCGGTCACTACACTTGTTTTGCGCCGACCAACGAGGCGATTGCGCTCTTCCTGCAGGACCAAGTCGAGGCCGGCTTCATTGACGAGCCCTCCTGGGACAGCTTCACCTCCGACAGGCTACGCGACAGCCTCATGCGCGTCGTTGTTCACAACAGCATTATCGACGGGGGCGACGAGGAATTCTACGAGACGAAAGACTTCCCGCAAAACGCGAACGGCGAGTTCGGACGCGCCAACATGAACGACATCCGCCTGAGCGTCTATCGCCCGAAAAACCCCGACAGCATCTACATCAACCGTATCTATCCCATCAGCATCAACAACCGCGACATTCCCGCCATCAATGGCGTCATCCATCAAATGGAGAAAGTCATCGCTCCGAGAGTAGTGACGCTCAAGACCATCCTGCAGGAACAGCTCGAGGGAAAGGAGACGGGCTTCGTCGTCATGGCTCGCATGCTGCAGGCCTGCGGGTTGATGGACACGCTCTCTAAGGTGAGGGACGAGGTTTACGAACAACTCTACCTGACCGGCATGATTGCGGAGAGGACACCCGCCAACGGTCTTGCCACGATGGATGGCGGCTATTCCTACGCGCCGGAACACAGGAAGTACGGCTTCACCATCTTTGCCGAGAGCGACGACTTCTGGCAGAAAGCCATCGGCAAACCCGCCGAAGACATCACCCCGACAGATGTGCAGGCGTGGGTCGAAGCGGGACACTTCTACCCTGATGCAGTCGCCAGCGAGGACTTCAAGCGTCCCGACAACCTACTCTACCAGTGGACCACCTACCACGTACTGCCCTTCAAGCTCTCGCCCGACCGTCTCGTCTTCCATTACAACGAGAAAGGCTACGACTACGTCGGGTCGCCGGGCCGCCTCTCCATTCCTGTGATGGAGTATTACGTCACGATGGGCAAGCGACGCCTGCTCAAGATCTTCGAGAGCGCGGAGTCGCAAGGCATCTATCTCAACCGCTTTCCAACGCTCGACAACGACAGGCACGGCACGGGGCACGAGCTGAGCTGCGACCCAAACAAAGTGGGGGCGAGAGTCATGCGCGAAGCAGACGAGCTCGACAAGCAAACGGCCCTCAACGGCTATCTCTACGAAATCGACGCCCCGATTGCATACGACGAGGAGACGCGCAACAACCTGGCCCGCACCCGCATACGTATGGACTGCATGAGTTTCTTTCCTGAAGTGATGAACAATGACATTCGACGAGTCTCGCTGACTGACGCGCGGCACCAATGGGTACACTTTCCCGACGACGCGGAGTACAAGTACATCGGCAACCTCAGCATCAACGAAGGCTCCACCTTTGTGTATTACAACGCCTACGGCTACAAGTTCGGCAGCCTTTGCGGCGACGAGGTGAAGTGCGTGGGACGCTGGGAACTGGTGTTCACCCTGCCGCCCGTGCCGAAACGGGGAACGTATGAGGTGCGCTACCGCATCCTGACGAACAGCGACCGCGGCGTAGCACAGTTCTATTTCGGCGACCGCCTGGACGGCATGCCAGCCGCAGGGATTCCCGTCAACCTCACGCTCGGAGGGGTTGACCCCATAACGGGCTGGATAGCAGATACTGGCACAGACGACGATGCGGATGCTGAGGCCGACAAACAGATGCGCAATTGCGGCTTCATGAAAGGCGAGGAAAGCATCCTCATTCTCAAGCAGCCGGGCACCACGGCACGGGCAAACGTCAACCGCAACATCGTGCGCCGAATCGTCACACGACAAACCCTCGACCCCGACAAGACGTATTACCTGAAGATTAAATCCGTGCTCGACACCGAGACTGCTGAATTCTACATGGACCACATCGAGTATTGTCCGAAGGAAATCTACGACAACCCAGAGATTCCCGAAGATATCTGGTAATGCCGCGCAACGTGATGCTGGCAGTTTAGCAACGTGATCCTGGCAGTTTAGCAACGTGATGCAGGCGACTTAGCAACGTGATGTTGGCAATTTAGCAACGTGATGCTGGATGCTTAGCAACGTGATGCTGGCGACTTAGCAACGTGATGTTGGCGACTTAGCAACGTGATGTTGGACGACAATCCTCGTGAACGCTTTTCTCCCCTATTATGTCGGTTAAATCTGCAATATTGTTCGCAGAAGTATGTTACTCAACATGTTTTTGGACTTTTCTTGAATAAAACTACAACTTTTTCCTTGAAAAGTTTGCAGGAATGACAGAAAAACCCTATCTTTGCATCGGATTATATAAAGAATGAAGAAGTTTTATATCATATTACTCACGTTGGCGATGGCATTCGCTCCCATTTCCATGCTGGCAGAAATACCTTCCGACGGCATCGAGATGAGCGTTTCCGGCATCTCCTTGAGCATTAATGGCGGCAACGTCCACATTGTCGGCGCCAACGGGGAAGTGATGGAAGTCTTCAATCTTACAGGCACGAAGGTTGCTACCATCCGCATCGATAGCAACGACAAGACCTTTGCGCTGAACCTCACGAAAGGTTGCTACCTCATCAAGGTCGGCAAGATCGTGCGCAAGATTTCTGTGCAGTAAAACGATTTGACAATTAGGCAATTTGCATTTGTGCAATGACTTGTTTAATTGTAAAATTGCGAAATCCGTTAAACCTTATCTTATTGTGCGTGTCTAAAGAAAAGGGCAATAGGCATCGGACTGCTCGTAGCAGTCGATAGGTAGTGTTTTGCCGGTTGCCGAAACAAAGCGATGATAGACGAGAAAGCACTCATCCAGCAACTTAGCAAGCCTTCTTCCAAGGAAGCGGCCTTCACGCAACTGGTGCGCGAATATCAGGAGCCGCTCTATTGGCAGATACGCCGCATGGTGCTCGTGCACGATGATGCTGACGACGTACTGCAAAACACGTTCATCAAGGCCTGGACAGCCATCGACAGCTTCCGCGGCGAGTCACGCCTGCAAACGTGGCTCTTCCGCATCGCCATCAATGAGTCGCTCAATCACCTCTCGAAGAAAAAACAAACGCTTAGTCTCGACGAACCCGAGAACAGCCCTGCCGCATCGCTTGCCAGCGACAGCTATTTCGACGGCGACGAGTTGCAGCAGCAGTTCCAGACTGCCATCAGCTCCTTGCCTGAGAAACAGCGACTTGTCTTCAACCTGAAGTACTTCGACGAGATGAAGTACGAAGACATGAGCGACATGCTTGGCACCAGCATCGGGGCGCTGAAAGCGTCGTATCATCATGCCGTCAAAAAAATATTAGCTTTTTTTGAGAACAACGATTAAACCTTTTACATTATATAACATCAAATAAGTAAATGAAGACAACAGACTATAGACAACGGACAACGGAAGAGCTGGAAGCACAGCTCGTTTCGCAATTTGGCACCGAGTCCCACTTCACGGTTCCCGCTGGCTACTTCGATGGCCTGACGGAGAAAGTGATGGGCCGCGTCGCTCAAAGGAAACGTCGTCGCTTGGTTATGCGGTGGGCAGCAGCAGCTATGCTTGCGGGCAGCGTTATCGCTGGAGGTCTGCTCCTCGAAAGGCACAATTCAGTGCAGACGGCGAATGCAGAGGACATACAGTACATCGAAGATGCGCTCGACTACTCGATGATAGACAACATGTCTATCGCTTCTTACTTGACTGAGGCTGATTTAAATTAGGAGGAAGAAGATGAAGAGAAGCATTATCATAATCGTCTGCATGCTGGTGTCGGTTTGCACAGCAGTGGCTCAGCAAGGTCGCGGCAAGTTCAACCCGCAGGAATTCAAGGCAAAGCTCGAAAGCTACATTACCAAGGAGGTCGGCTTCACGCAGAGCGAGGCACAGGCTTTCTACCCCATCTACTTCGAGATGAAGGGCAAGCAGCGAGGCCTGCAGAGGAAGATATTCCAGATAAAGAAGAACGCCGAGACTGCCAACGCAAGCGACAACGACTACGCCGCTACGATTCAGAAGATAAAAGACCTGAACGTGGAGATGGCTCAGCTTGAAGTGACATATTACAAGAAATTGTGTCAGGCTGTGTCACCGCAGAAGGTATATAAGGCCATGTGCGCAGAAGACAAGTTCCATAGGCAGATGCTTGAGAACTTTGACGGAGGCGGTGGCAGACACGACGGGAAACAAGGACCGAAACTAAATAACAGGCTTTAAGGTAAGAAGAAGTTTCGGTGGAAGAGTAGGCATGTCGCAAGACATTGTTCTACTCTTCTTTTTTGTATCATTGGCGTCCGGTAGAAAAGCACCAAAGGTGCGACAGAACACAGACGAGGGTGTCAAACCCCGGGTTAGTTCCATTCAGGGTATCAAAGCCCTGGAAGGGCGACAGAATATGTAACTTGTCTGATTTCTGATTGCTTAGGGTTCTTTCGTCCTTCGAGACTTTAGCCGGCTAACGCATCAGCTCGTCGTAACAGACGTCCTCACGAATGATGCGGGGCCGGCTCTCGTCGTATTCGGGCGAGAGGATGTCGAGCTCGGGCCTGTAGTCTGCATGGCCGATGCCTGCCAGATGGAAGAGCACGAAGGGCATCATCGTGGCAATGAATGGCTTATGCCTGGCCGCAAGTATCTCTTCGTAGAGCGCGGGATGCTTGGCCTTGAACGTGTCCGAGACGTAGAAAAGCAACGGAATCTCGTACTGATAGCGTGCTATCTCGGGCGTCATGTAGTCGCTGTTGGTCCGGTAACACGAGTTGCGCCAGTCGTAAATCTCTTCCCCATGGTCGGACAGGTAGATGGCCACGACGTCCTGTCCTGAATACTTGTCGAGCAGGTGCTGAACCACGGCATCGTTGTAGAGCGTTGCATTGTCGTATTCTGCTACAATCTGACGGCCTTTCTCGTCGGTGAAGTCGTTCTGGATGCTGTCGGCCGTGAAGTGACTATACGACTCGGGGTAGCGTTCGCGGTAATCCTCGTGCTGCCCTATCATGTGGAAAATGAGGAGCGACGGCTGGGCGGCAAGCGTGTCGGCAGGCGGCAGCTGGGAGAGCAGCTCCATGTCGTAGCGCGCGGCTTCTGTGTTCATGTGCGTGAACTGCAGTCGGCGGAGCTCGCTCTGGTTGAAGATGGTGCCGCCCACATGGTCGTGATGGTCCTTGTTGTTCTCTTCGCCGGCAAATTGGTTGGTGATGAACCAGACCTTGTAACCTGCCTTGCGGAAGACGGCAGGGAAAAGCGTGCAGTCCACCCACTTGTGGCCGCAACCCGGATAGTACGTCGAGAACATGAAGCGAAGCGTCTTGCTCGTGACATTATAGGGCGAGACGGCGTCGTCGAAAACGATGAGGTTGCCCTCCCGCTCCATACGGCAGAGGCCGGGCGTCGTCTGGCGGGCCTTGGGGTTATAGAGCGGAGAATGATGTTTGTTGTATGACTCGCCGATGAGCAGCACGATGCTGGGGCTGCGGAACGTGCAGCTATCCACCTCGGTGCGCTCCACGGTCTTCACAAGCTCCGCCAGTTCCTTGGTGCTCACCACGTTGAGAGCGTGTCCGTAGAAGAATCGGACGAACGGACTGTTGCGCAGAGGCATGTATTTGTTCTCGGAGACGGTGGTCGTCACGTCGGCCACGTAGGTCTGATACAGGCGGAAGTAGGAATAGCCCTGACAGGAAGCGGAGAGGAGGATGAGCGCAGCCCCGGCCAGGCGCCCCCAGCGGGAAACCTTGCGGCGGGCAAAGGCCCGTGCCACCAGATGGCTTATCCCCATCACGGCCAACGTGATGCCCGTCGCCAATGCCAACTGGCCAGCGACGCCGTGACCCCTCAGAAACTCGGTCGCCTCGCGAGTGTTTGTCTCGAGTATGAGCTGCAGCACGGTCATCGAATACGGCGACTGGTAGCACAGCATACAGAACACCTCGCCGCCCAACAGCAGGATGCCGACTATCCAGACGAGCCAGGAGAGGCGGATTCGCCTGAGCCAGGAGGCCAAAAGCGTCAACAAGTAGCAGTCGAAGATGGCTGGCGCGAAGACGAACGGCTTAGGGAAAGCCCCTGTGGCATAGCACATTACGGGTATCACGACGCACGACATCAGTATGAGGAACACGAAGAGCGCCTTTTGTTCCCATATCGGGCGAAAGAGGATATCACAGAAACGCTTCATTCTCTATTTGACAGTACGACAATTTCACAATTTGACATTTGGGCAGTCCTTCTGGAGTGCAAAGATACGAAAAAGCACCCACAACTCAAAATTACAGCGGGGAAAAATCATCTTCGCGCATCGGGTTTGCCAACGCCACAGCAAGGAAAGCCTGACGCCACAGCAAGGAAAGCCTGACGCTACAGCAAGGAAAAGTCGATGCCACTGCAAGGAGATTGGCAATGATATAGCAGTTGGCACGATGAAAGCCTGAAAGGCTGGAAAGACTACAGGCGGGGGTGTAACCCCCGTAACAGATGCGAGCGGTAAAGTCGTGCTTTCAGCACTTAGTTGTTGCGATGTCCTCTTTACGGGGGTTTCACCCCCGCCTATATTCTTATCAGGCTTTCAGCCTTTATATTCCCTCGACTAAGCTTTCACAACCACCCGAAAAGCGTGTCAACGACTATATCATTACCAGGAGATTTCCGCGACAAATGAAAAGCCCCCTGCACCATCGCACAGGGGGCTTAACGCTCATTTCTTTATTTTCTCATTCTTACATTATCCTCTATTACTGGTCAGCCATGATGTTGAGGATGTACGTAGCATCGGCCACATCGACCTCGTCGTCGCCATTGACGTCGCCACGAGGATCATACTGCTCGTCGGCCATGAGGTTCAGCACGTACGTGTAGTCAGCCACATCGACTTCTCCGTCGCCGTTGGCATCGCCCTCCACTCCGCCATTGACAACCACCGTGTTGTGGTTCATGTCGAATGTGATGAGGAACTTCTGTGTGTCGCCTTCCTTCGTCTCGTCCCAGTTCATGTACCACTTGCGGTCAGAGCCACGGATGAGGTCGCCTGTGACAACGCCATTCTCGAGCACGAGCTTGTTCTCCTCGCTGCCATAGCGGCCTTCGTTCCATCCGCTGCGAGTAGCCAGCGAGTGCTCGATGCTGCCGGTGTTGGAGCGGCAAGAGAAGATGGTGAAGTTGGGATACCAGTTCTCCACAGAGTCGCGGTAGAAGGTGACTTCGCCTTCATAGACGCCGTTGCCCTTATGAGCCAAAGGAGCCATCTCGTCGTTCTTCCAGCGATGCTTCTCGCCGTTGATGTCGATGATGGAACCTACGACGTAGCAGTTGTCGTGCCAAGGATATTCGCCGATGAGGTCGAAGGTGATGGTGCTGTCAGCAGGATTGAACGTCACCTTGTACTGACCGCCGACCGTCTGGAAGTCGTTGTGGTTGTCGTTGTCGTCGAGAATCATCTTGAACTTGTTGACGGCAGGCGTGATGAAGCGACGTGACGAGCTTGTGCACTCATAGCGCTCGTCCATGCGACTCAGATATATACCGGCACGCGCATCAGCACTTGCCAGGTTCGAACGGTTCTGCACGAATACACTGGCTGCAACGAATGTGCCGTCGTCCTGCAACGTCATGGGATAGACAGTGTTATTCTGTCCGTAGGTGAGACGGTTGCCTTCGGGATCGGTGAGGTCACCCTGCACGTAGTAGCCGCCACCCAGTGCGGGATTGTTCAGGATCTGCTCGCGATATGCGCGTGCTTCCTCATCGGAGAGGTCGCCGCTCGTGTAGTGACCGTCAATCTCGTCAGCTGCCTGTGCAAAGGCTTCGCTCATCTCGGGATTGCTCTCGAGGTACTCGTCGGCCTTGCCGCTGCAATAGTCATACAGACTTCCCAGCACGGCATAAGCGTCGTAACTGTCGAGGATGGTGTTGAACTCGTCATTGATCTGCTTGATCAAGGCCAGCTTCTCACCCGCTGCTGCTTCGTTGGCAGCTGCGATAAGTTCTTCGAGCTTGTCGATATGGCTCTGGCTGTAGAACATGATCCACTGTTCGTCGCGAGCCCACTTGAGAGCATCGAGGCGCTTCTGGAAGTTGTTCATCATGCCCTCGATGGCTTCATCGCTGTTGCCACGATAGATAAGCTTGAACTTGCCCCACATCGTCATGCCGCCATCGTACCAGGGCTTGCCGGTGTTGCGGATACCGAGACGAAGCTCGCCGCCCTGAACGATGCCATATACATTATTAATATAGCGGCCTCCACCGAATGCGAAGCTGACTGCCTGGCGCTGCTCGGGCACATAGCCGTCGCCCGTATCGTAGTCCTCAGAGGAAGTGTTCTCACCGTTGTGAGGAGCGTCGGGGTCGTTGCTTGCATCGTAGCGGCAGTTCACACCGTTGATGGCATCTGCATAGAGCACACGGCCTGCGTAGATGTTCATGATGGGCGTGTAGAAGTCATTGATAAAGAGGTCGGCAGGCACATAGTCCGTACCCATCATGTCGCCCTGACCATTGCCGCCGGGACGATAGAAGGCAGGAGCCTCAAGCTCGTAGATGCCGTCGGGAATGTCGGCAATGATGTACTGCGAAACGGTGAAGGCCGTGTTCCAAGAGCCGGCTACGGGATAGATGTCCGTGAAGCCAGTGTTGGAGCTGAAGTTGCTGCCAGCCGAGCCTTGGAATGTAATCTCAGTCTCCCAGTCCTTGAAGTTGCCGTCTTCACTGAATGCAGCGTTCTTGATGAGGTGACTGACGTCGGAACCCTCGTTGATGCTGGTCATGATGGCATTCTCGTAGAGTGCTCTTGCAAACTCAATCTCAGCTGCCAGCTCTTCTTCGCTAAGCGTGCGGCTGTCGATGATGTTGATGTAGGAACCGTTGGGCAGCTCTTCGCTTGCCTCTTCGTCTTCCTCAAGATACTTGTCGAGGAGATCCTTGGCAGCGCCGTTGAGGTCGTCGCGAGCCTCAACCTCTTCCCTCAAGGCCTCGATGGCTGCCTTGTAGTTCTCGTATGCGAGGTGGCTGCGACGGATGAGGTTTGGCGTGCTGGCCAGTACGTCGCTGGCATTCATAATCTCCTCGAGGGTCGTAGCATTCACGACGGCATTCTTTGCCTCGCTATATGCTTCCATGAGGGAATGCTGAGGTTCGAGCGTGACAATGTCTTCCTGGAAGGATGCAATCTGTTGGTTGCGGATGAGCTCCATGTCGCCTGCCGTCAGCTTGTCGAGGCGCCAGCTGTCCCATACTGTCCAGTTGCCATAGAGATAGAGACTGTTCTCGACGCCGACGTTGACGCTGTCCTCTGCGCTTTCTACAACGAAGTAGAGAGGTTCGTTCCAATAGAGGCCGCGACCGAAGTACTTCATGCAGGCCGTGCGTGAGTTGGGAACCCATGCACCCGTGTACTCGCTGAAGTTCTCTGTCTCGCCGACGCGCTCTTCCTGGCGACCTTCGGCGATGTCCATGAAGCGGTGGGCAATCTTCTTGCCGTTGACTTGCACGAAGTACTGGCTGCTGTGGTAGAGGGGAGCGTATTCGTCGCTCAGCACACCCATTTCGTAGGCATTATACTCCGCATTGCCCCATTGAGCCACACGGCTAAGGCCTTGTACGCGAAGGCGATAAACGCCGGGCTCAAGGCTCTGGAGCGTCTGGTAGCTTTCGAACCAAGATGAGTTCCAATGCTCTACGACGCTGCTCTCGAAGCCGAGGTTGCTGCCGTCGCCACCGTTATTGGTCGTGTAACCCGTGGTCACGTCGTGGTCAGCATTGGGGAATACGTCGAGGAACGGGAAATCGGGGTCTTGCTGATGGCAGACTGTGCAGAAGCCGTCCACAAACTTATGGTCGGGAATGCCGGCACCAGGCGTGTTGGAATAGGTTGCATCGAGAGGGTCGAACCATCCGTCGCAACGCATCTCGGCAACAGCATAAACCTGCTGATGGCCGGGCATGAAGGTCGGGAACTCGTCATCACCAAGTGTCTGATACCATGCGATAGTCTCCTGGTCGCCATTGAGCTTGTAGCAGAGCTTGCCGCTTTCCATGTCCTCATATTCGAAGAGAGTGGCCTGGAGCGGTGTGCCGTTGAGGCTGTAGCAGTTGTTGAAGACGGCGTTGTTGAAACGAGCAAGGTACTTCTCATCGTTCTGCACGCCGTTTACGGTAGCACTCGACCAGCAGTTCGTGATGACTGCACCGTCGCTGCCGAGCCATGCGCTCAGGGCGCCGTTCTCGTTGACAGAAATATCCTCACCCGTGATGGTGCCAGTCGAATAGCAATTGGTCATGATGATATGTGCCTGAGAACCGGTGTTGCAGCCAATGATACCGCCTGCACCAGCTCTTGTACAAGTGACGTCACCTTCGAAAGCGAGGTTCTCGAGGAAGATGTCGCCAGCTGCCGTCGAGCCACCAATGAGGCCGGCATTGCCGTGAGCAGTGATGGAGCAGGAAGCGTCGCCGCGCAGGTTCTTGACTGTAGCGCCGCCATTCAGGAAGTTGAAGAAGCCAAACCAATCCTCGTCGGGACGGTCGATGACCAGGTTGCTGATGGTGTGGAAGCCGCCGTCGAAAATGCCCTTGAAGCCGTGGTCACGGTCGCCGATACCAGCGAAGTCAGGACAGAGCGAGAAGTCAAGGTCGTTGTTCAGCTTGGCATTCACCTCGACATTGCCTGCCTTGACAAATTCGGCAAACCAGTAGGCGTCAAATTCGGTGTTGAGCTGGTAGAAGCCGTCGGCATCCTTTTCGCAGAAGCTGTCGTTGATGGCGCCGCAATTGATGCAGTAGAAGTCGCCGTCCTCGAATTCATGAGGCGGACGGACGGGCTCGACGGGGTCGTTCGTATAGGTACCGCCCTCGATGGGAGTGCCGTCGCAAAGCAGTTCGCCCTGCAGATAGACTTGCTTGCTCGTGCTGAAAGGCATGGGGTATTCGTCCTCGCCGATGGTCTGCCAATAAACGAGTTCGCCGGCCTTCTGGTTGATGGTGAAGGTCACGCGGCCATTGAGGACGTCCTCGGCCGTAAAGTCGTGGTCGATGAACTGGAACGCATCGGGCATGCCGCTGAGGTCGTAGCAGTTCACGGCTGTAGCGTCGCTGTTCGACTGGCGGAACACGCCGCGGCCGCTGCCGTCCATGCCGCTGCCGCCCTCGCCATCAATGACTTGGCCGATGTTGATACAATTCACAACGCGCGTGTTGGCATTGTCGCCCAACCAGCCTGAGATGCCGGCCGACTCCTTCTCGCCATTTGCGTTGCCCAGAGCCGTGATGGTGCCGGTGTTGACGCAGTTCGTGATTTTCCAGATAGGATGATTGCTGGTGCTGCCGCCAGTGATGCCGCCCGCATTCTTGGAGGAGGTGGTGACGCTGGCCTCGTTCACGCAATTCATGATGATAATCTCCTTCTCATTGTTCTGACCTGTGCCCGTGATGCCGCCGGTACGCAAAGCGCCGGTGATGGAGCAGCTCTTGTCGATGATGAGATTCTTGATGACGGTACCGCCGCCGCGAACGTTTGGATTACCGCGCAGGTCGCCGAAGAAGCCTTGACGCTCCACATCGGGACGGTCGATAATCATGTTCTTGATGCGATGTCCCTGTCCGTCGAACGTAGCATTGTACTTTCGGCCGTCGTTCGGGCCGATGGGACTGTGCAGGTTCACGATGTTCTCGAAGTCGATGTCGTTCATCAACTTGCAGTCGAGGTCAAGAGAGCCGTTGGCTACCTCCTGAGAAATCCATTCCACATTGCCCGCATTGTAGAGCATGTAGAAGCCATCCGCATCCTGCTGGGGGCGTTCGAAGTGTTCGTCGCAATCGTCGTGCATCGTACAGATACCGTTCACGTATCCGTGGTCATCAGCGAAAGCAGCCGAACCAGCGAGCCACATCAGGCCGAGGATGGCGAGAGAGTAAAACTTTCTCATTGCTTTTAGTGATTAAAGTTAATAATTAATATAATATAATAATGTATTAAGCCGTTTCTTGCAAACAGAGTACATCATACCTGCACAATCACGTCACAAAAGTACAATAATTTTGCGGAATAGAGACAAAAGTGGGCAATCATTTAAACAAAATTAACAAGATGGAGGTTGCAATTGCCTAAAAAGGTTGTCGCTTTTGCAAAAAAGGGCAAACGCAGCATGGAGAGTCGATTATTTTGACATGTCAAGATGGCCATCGCAACGTGTCATGTTTGGGGATGCAGCGTGCTGCGATGGCCGATGCTCCTGCCTGCGATGGCCGATGCTCCTGCCTGCGATGCCGTCGGATTCTGCCTACGATTGCGATGCTTCTGCGACCCCTTCAGGCTGCTGATGGGGAATATTCACAGATTCACAGTTTATTTTTGAGCCCCTGCAGGGAACAAGAAGAGGGGAGCCTCGAGTCTTCGGGCTTCTCGGCGCGTGTTGCAGTTTTCGAAACCTCTACCAAACTGACACATTATTTATAATAGTTAATGATATAGCCGTTGGCACGTTGGAAGCCTGAACCGAAGGCCGACGGCCGCAAGCTCTCAGGCAAGCCCACACAGAAAGGCATCTACATACAGGGCGGCAAAAAGGAGTCATATATCCGCTGAGCCGTAATATATTGTTTATATCGAACCGGGGACACAAGGATTTTCAGTCCTTTGCTCTACCAACTGAGCTATGGCACCTTTCCGTTTTTGCGAGTGCAAAGGTAAGGCTTTTTCCCGAATCCTGCAAGCAAATGAGAGAAAAAATAAGGAAAAAGACTGTATTTTTCGCCTTTTGCATTTAATTTTTCACTTTTCACTTTTCTCTTTTCACTTTTTTTCGTACCTTTGCACCCGGTTTTAGGACCACTCGGAAAGTAGCGCAGTTGGTAGCGTACCACGTTCGGGACGTGGGGGTCGGGAGTTCGAGTCTCCTCTTTCCGACTTTTTTATTGACCATTGAACATTGAACTCTGAGCATTTAGCTTGTCCGATACCTTTCAATGTTCAATGGTTAATGTTTAATAGGCAATGGAGAACTGGTTCGCAATGCGCGTCACTTATCGACGCGAGATGAAGGTCAAGGCGGAGATGGACGCCCTCGGAGTGCCGGCGTTTGTACCGATGCGGCGCATCATCCAGAAGGGCCGACGCCTGAAGAACTCGCTGGAACCAGCCATCCACAATCTCATCTTCATCCATTCAACGGAGGAAAAGGTGCAGGCTCTGAAGAAGTCGCGCCCAGAACTGCAGTACATGATGCGGCAGATGGATGGGAAGATGGAGAAAATCATTGTGCCGGAGCACCAAATGGAAGACTTCATGAAGGTTTGTACCGAGAGTCCGGACTTCGTCGAAATCGTGCCGACAAATGAAATCAAGCTCAAGCCGGGAGAGGAAGTCATGATTGTCGGCGGCCCACTCAAAGGTGTCCGCGGCCACTTCCAACGCGTCGAAGGACATCGCTCACGCCGCTTCATCGTCACCATCCCCGGAGCCTGCGCCGCCACAATTGAGGTGAAAGCGGAAGAAGTGACGACAATTCACAATTCATAATTCACAATTCATAAGGGAATAATATAGCAGCACAATGGAAGCCTGAAAGGCTGGAAAGACCATAGGCGGGGGTGAAACCCCCGTAACAAGTACGAGCGGGAGATGGAACCCTGAACCAAAGGTCGACGATAGTCAAGGGGTGGCCAGATTTCTGATGTTCTGTCGTGCTTTCAGCACTTAGTTGTTGCGATGTCTGCTTTACGGGGGTTTCACCCCCGCCTATGTTCTTATCAGGCTTTCAGCCTTCATCCACCCTCAACTAAACTCTTACACTTATCCGAAAAGCGTGCCAACTACTATATCATTGCTATTCACAATTCTTAATTCATAATTCTTAATTCATAATGGCTACGCCCAGAACTAAGCGAGATATAAGGCGGAGGAAATAATTATGAATTATGAATTAAGAATTATGAATTATATATCAGTGTCTCAGTCCTTTGCTCTTGCTGAGATATGCCTTTGCTACGCCGAAGCGAAGGAAGAGGTCGAGGCGGACGGGTATGTGGTTCGCGTCGTCGGAGATATAGAAAGTGATGATTTCCTTTTCCTTGCCATTCGGGTACTCTACAAACGAGAAGACTACGCATTTGTAAGTGACGCCGGTGCTCTTCATCTTGAAGTTTTCGCGGCCACGATAGATGAGCGTGATGTCCTCAACCTTGTGCCCGTCAGCCATCGGCATCCGCAGCTTCTCGCCTTTCTTCATATTGTCCACATTAAAGGAACGCGCCCTCATCAACAGGCTCATCATATCATAGAGGCACTTCGGGCTGTCGTAGGTCTTCTCTGTCACCTCGCCGGTTCTGTCGCGATAGCGTTGGCGAAGATGCGTCTTGCCACCGGGATAGCTGTACCACACCTCATCCACATAATAGCGACCACCCTCGTTTGCTCCTTTCTTGTAGTATCGCGGAGTCATGTCCTCGGTGATGATGCTCTGCATCGTGTCTCGCATCATGAAGAAGCGGTCCAGGCGAGAACTGGTTCGAGTGATGAGATGAGTCTTGTAGGCAGGCTGGCCTTCCCATTTCGTGGATGAGATGCTCATTGTGGCCGTGCCAGCGCTGACCCACACGAACTTCCAGTTGAAGAAGAGGTCGTAGTTCAGTTCCTCGCCGGCATTGAAAGCGGTATTCTCGGCAGAGCATTGAGCGTGAATGGACAATGGGCAACAGATGACAGCCAACAATAAAATATATAGAATCTTCTTCATTTCTCTATTCTCTATTCCCCCTTCTCTGCTGTCTCTCAGCCTGTTTCTGCTGCAAACGCTCCAAGTTGCGCTGCTTGATGTTCTTTTCTCTATCGGGCTTCTGCTTGGTAATCTCGAGCGGTTTCTGGTACATTCGGTGTATCTCGAGCGGTGCCCAGTCCTGCTCAACGTCCCATTTTGCCTTGACCGAGATGGGCTTGGGGAAATAGAAGACGCGCTCCGGCTGCAAGCCTTTGCCGTATTCGCCCGTGTCCCAAACTCTGTCGCCATCAGTATCCACATAGCATCGCATGTAATATTCGGTAGGCTTCAGGAAGAAGAAGTCAGCCCGACCATCTTTCCCAGCCACCTGCTCTGCCACGCACTTGTCGCTCTTGTTCAGCAGCTGAACGACGATGTTAGCTGTGTCGGGCAGTATGACATGCACAAAGAGGGAGCCGAACTCGTCCTCGCTCTTCACCGAAAACTCGCTCTTGATGGCTCTGCAAGGGTCGCCCATGACACCGACTACGGCTGCGCTGTCTATCGTGAAGCGATACTGTCGCTTCTGCTCCCATTCGGCATAGAGCGTGTAGGACTTGATGTCGCGGTCGGGCAAGAAGAGGAAGGGCTCGGGCAACCAAAGGCTGTCCTGCTTGATATAGAGATGCATTCGTGTGGTATCGACACTCGCAATCGGTTGCTTGGCAATGTATTGGACATTCTGATTGGGGTCGAGACTGCCTGCAGGCTTTGCTGAGAGGTCGAGGAAATTCTGCTCAAAAGGATTGTTCTCCATCGGCAAGACTGTCTTCGAGCGCCTCAGCTGCTTCTCGCGCTGCTTCTGCCACTCCTGGATTTTCTTCTCCTTCTCCTTCAGTATCTTTGCCCAAGTCAGCTTCGGCGCCTCCTCCCTCAGTTCCGTATGAGGGCTCAGGACACCCGTCGTGTCTGTCTCGAGGAATGAAAGCTCGAACCTTATCGTGTCCTCGCTATGTGTGAAGGCTGTGTCGGTAATCCAATAGGTGATGGTGTCGTTGTGAAGGGAAGCGTCTGCCACAAGGCATTTCTCGTCGAAGTTAAGGCCTTTGATGGTGGGGAGTGTGTCGGCTGGAGCGGTGAAATACATCCTCATGACATCAGGGTCGGGGCGCTCGAATTTGAGCAAGTGCTGGTCCTGCCCTGCCTCGAGGAACACTTCGAGCACCAGGTCATCGGGATAGTAATGGACATAAGGCACGACATTTATCGAGTCATAATGTGTGGAGTCGCGCCAAATGGTGTCATTCCGCACATCCCATTTGCAGGAAGTGGTGAAGGTATCGGGCATGAAGGCGATGCGTTCGCTCTTCTGCGAGAAGACGAAGTTTCCGTCCTTGTCCTCCAAGGCGAAAGCGCGATACTTGCCCGGCTTGACACCCTTGATGCAGAAGCGGCCAGAGCCGTTGGTGCGCGAGACACGAGAGAATGGCCTTTCCCTGAGAATCGTGTCGCTGAAGAGTGAGTCGAGGGGATAGAGGCCGACAAGGATGCCTTTCACAGGCTCCAGGTCTGCGGCATTGAGCACAGCCCCCGACACCTCCATCGTGTCAATCTCCTCGCCTGTACTGAAGCTGTAGGTGTAGTGTCCCATCGGGTTGCCCTCGTTGTTATCGACGATGGCATCGCTGAAATCGATGGTGTAGGTTGTGTTCGACTTCAAGCTGTCATAGAGCGTTATCTTCACACTCTTGCCGTCAGCTCGGATGTTGGCAGGTTCAATCTGAGGGGGCGAGACGATGACCTTCTCATTGGCATTCTCGAGCTTGACATATTCATCGAAGCGAATCCTCATCTTGCGCTCAGTATTGTTGATGGCACGGTCCACAGGATAGCAAGCCACAACCTTCGGCGGTATCTCGTCGTAGATGCCACCATCCGGTGTGCCTAAGCTTGCGCAAGCCACTATGAGCAGCAATGCAAAGCCTGCGAATATGTGTTTCGTCTTCACCCTAACCTATGAACTATGAACTATGAATTATGAATTCAGGACTCTCTCTCGTTTAGTGCAATCACCTGTTCTATGATATCGCGATTGTTGCAGAGTCGCGGCACTTTGTGTTGTCCGCCGAGCTTGCCTTTCTGCTTGAGCCAATCGTTGAAGACACCAGGTCGGGCCTTGATGAGTTCGAGTCTCTGAAGCGTGATGTCCTTGAATCGCTTGGCCTCGTAATCAGAATTTATCTGCTGAAGGCTCTCGTCGAGAATGCGGGCAAACTCATCTACATCCTTTGGTTCTTTACTGAACTCCACAACCCATTGGTGGCGGCACTTGCCATCAGCATCCATGAAGACCGGCGCTGCAGTATATTCCAGCACCTCTGCTCCTGTCTGCTTGCATGCTTCTGCCAGTCCTTTCTCGGCATTATCGACAATCAGTTCCTCGCCAAAAGCATTGATGAAGGACTTTGTCCGACCTGTAATGACGAACTTGTAGGGGTTTCGGCTGGTGAAGCGAATCATGTCGCCGATGATGTATCGCCAAAGCCCGCTTGAGGTGGAGATGACCATCGCATAGTTCTTGCCCGTCTCAATGCCCCAAAGAGGCACTACCGTCGGCTCTTCCCTGTCGAACTCATCCATCGGAATGAACTCGTAGAAGATGCCGTAGTCTATCATCAGGCTCATGGCCGCATCTGTTGGGTCGTCCTGCAAGCCAAAGAAACCTTCCGAAGCATTGTAGGTCTCCATATAGTGCATCTTCGGCGAGGTGATAAGGCGCTCATATTGACCGCGATAAGGTGTGAAGGCAACGCCGCCGTGAAAAAAGACCTCGAGGTTCGGCCAAACTTCATTGAGATGCTGTTTGCCGCTGAGCTCCATGACTCTGTTGAGGACAGAGAGCATCCAGGAGGGGACGCCGCTCAGGTTGGTGACATTCTTCTTCATGGCTTCCCTGGCTATGCGGTCGCGCTTCACCTCAAAGTCGCTGAGCAGAGCCGTAGCTTTCTTAGGCACACGGACAAGGTTGACCAGCGGATTGATGTTCTCGATGAGGATGGCACTGAGGTCGCCCACGAGACTGTCTGGCAGGTTGTAGTTCGGAGCATGACTGCCGCCGAGAATCAGCGCCTTGCCGTCAAAGATACGGCTCCCTGGATTGTTGCGCAAATACCAGACCACCGCATCTGTGCCGCCTGCATAATGGGTATCGTGCAAGCCATCGCCCGAGACAGGAATGAACTTGCTTTTGTCGTTTGTTGTGCCGCTCGACTTCGCATACCACTTCACCCTTCCCGGCCAAAGCACATCTTTCTCGCCATGCCTCATGCGGTCGATGTAGCCCTTCAGCTCTTCATAAGTATTGAGAGGAGTCTGCCGGGCAAAGGCCTCATAGCTGAGGTCTTTCGCATAGCCATGTGCCCTACCCCATTCTGTCTTAGCAGCTTTGCCAAGCAGACTTTTGAGGACACCTCTCTGCAAAACCTCCGCCTCTGTCTTGTAGAGGTCGAGTTCATGGAGGCGAT
Source organism: uncultured Bacteroidales bacterium (assembly GCA_902768605.1). Next base: position 5,736 of record CACXLY010000056.1, on the reverse strand, counting down.
GGGTGAAAATGGGGCGTATGAAGCTGGTTAAATTCAAGACTTATAAATTCAATTTTGTATCAAATTGTCAAATTGTCAACTCGTCAACTCGTTTACTTGTCAACTCATTTACCAATCAACTCATCATGCAATTTCTTGTCGTGCTTGAGGCGGTGCAAGGCATTCTTGCTGGCTTTCTGATGGCTTTCCTTCTTCGAATAGCCTTTGCCGCGGGCACATTCATGGCCGGCTATGACCACCTTTGTGCTGAACAGCGGCGAGCCATCTTCTGACTTTGTCTCATCGAGCAAGACATATTCAAGCGAGACTTTGTGCTTCTGACACCACTCCAGCAACTTGCTCTTGAAGTTCACTTCCTGATAGGCGAGCTTGTCGATGTCGATGAGCTGACGCATTATCTTCTTGTGGATGAAGGTCTTGCAGTGCCCATAGCCTCTGTCGAGATAGATGGCTCCGATGAGGGCTTCGAAAGCATTGCCGGCAAGGTAGCTGTTGTGTGTCTGGTTTTGCTCGTTTCTGCGAATGAGTTTGTCGAGGCCTATCTCTTGTGCAAGCCTGCCAAGCGATTCTCGCTGCACTATCTTGCTTCTGGTGTTCGTGAGGAACCCTTCTCGCTTCTTTGGAAAGTGGTGGAAGACTATCTCGCCCACCACTGCATCGAGCACGGCATCGCCCAGAAACTCGAGGCGCTCGTTGTTGATAGGCGTGCCACTCTTGGCGTGAGCGAGCATCGACTTGTGCATCAGGGCTTCCTGGTAGAGGCTTATCTTGTGGGGATAGAAGCCCAGCATATTACGAAAAGCGCGACAAAGTTCCCTGTCCTTGCGGAAAGGTAACCTTATCGCGTCTATCAGGTTTTCGGCAGACACGGCCTTATTCTGCGTATTTCTTAAAGATAACGCAGGCGTTATGGCCTCCGAAGCCAAAGGTATTGCTCAGAGCAGCCCTGACTGTGCGCTTCTGTGCCTGGCCGAAGGTGAAGTTCAACTTATAGTCAATCTCGGGGTCTTCGTCGCCGTCTTCATGATTGATGGTGGGCGGAACGATGTCCTCCTTGACTGCCATCACGCTTGCCATTGCCTCGATTGCTCCGGCAGCACCCAGCAGGTGGCCTGTCATCGACTTCGTGCTGCTGATGTTGAGTTCGTAGGCATGCTCGCCGAAGACATCCACGATAGCCTTGCACTCGCTGATGTCGCCAACAGGAGTGGAAGTGCCGTGCACATTGATGTAGTCGATGTCGGCAGGCTTCATGCCAGCATCCTCGAGGGCATTCTCCATGACGAGCTTTGCGCCGAGTCCTTCGGGGTGCGATGCTGTGATGTGGTGAGCGTCGGCACTCATGCCTGCACCAGCCATCTCGGCATAAATCTTGGCACCGCGAGCCTTTGCATGCTCCAGCTCTTCAAGCACGAGCACAGCGCTGCCTTCTGCCATCACGAAACCATCGCGACTGGCACTGAACGGGCGACTTGCCTTCTGAGGTTCGTCGTTGCGAGTGCTGAGGGCGTGCATAGCTGTGAAGCCCCCCACTCCAGCTGCCGTGATAGCTGCCTCTGCACCGCCGCTCACGATGACGTCAGCCTTACCCAGGCGGATGAGGTTGAAGGCGTCGGCAAGCGCATTGGTCGAAGAAGCGCAGGCACTCGAAGTGATGTAGTTGGGGCCGTGGAAGCCGTATTTGATGCTGATGTGACCGGCACAGATGTCGGCTATCATCTTAGGCACGAAGAAGGGGTTGAACTTGGGGCCGATGGTGTCGGCAGTCTTGGCATAAGCCGTCACTTCTTCCTCGTAGGTCTTCATGCCGCCGATGCCGACGCCGAAGATGACGCCCACACGGTTCTTATCGACCTTCTCGATGTCCATAGCGCTGTCGTCCACGGCCATGATGGCTGCAGAGAGCGCATATTGGCAATAGGGGTCCATCTTGCGAGCCTCTTTCCTGTCGATGAATTGCTCAGGATTGAAGTCCTTTACCTCGCAAGCGAACTGTGCCTTGAACTTGGATGCGTCGAAATGTGTGATAGGAGCAGCACCGCTCACACCATTGAGCATGTTCTGCCACGTCTCGGCAGCAGTATTGCCCAAGGGAGTGACAGCACCGATACCTGTCACTACAACTCTTTTCAATTCCATTTAATCTAATTCATAATTGTTAATTCATAATTCATAATTAAAACTGCAAGTCAATAGCAGGTTGCAATGAAAGGCAATTATGAATTGTGAATTGTGAATTGTGAATTGCTTTCTTACTTGTTTGCTTCGATGAAAGCGATGGCATCGGCAACGGTAGAAATCTTCTCTGCCTTGTCGTCGGGAATAGTAATCTCGAATGCCTTCTCAAATTCCATAATCAGCTCAACGGTGTCCAGAGAATCAGCACCGAGGTCGTTTGTGAATGATGCTTCGGGAGTAACGTCTGCTTCATCAACGCCCAACTTGTCAACGATAATCTCTTTTACTTTAGCTTCAATTTCTGACATAACTTTGTTTATTTACATTTAACAATTTACGATTCGCTATTTTGTTCTCTCATCCCTCAGCGAAGTCAACGAGGGAATGCTTCTTTTTATTTCGCGGTGCAAAGTAACAACATTTTGCGCAAATATGCAACAGTTGGGCTTAAAAACATGCCAAAATGTGCACATTTTAACTTTTATTGTGCACAAATGAGGTGTTCTGAGCAATGGAAAGAGGGGTTTTGCGGCCTACATTATTATATTATACAGGGCGAAAAGTCATGCGAACTGGCTCTTTTTTGAATGAATAATCCTGATTTTTCAATCTTCAATCTTCAATCTTCAATTTTCAATTTTAAATCTTCAATCAAATAATTTTGAATTTTGAATTAAATTTCTTACCTTTGCCCTCACTATGCCACAATATGCCGATGTCATACTTCCCTTGCCTTTGCAGGGTGCCTTCACCTATGCCTTACCGCCTCAGCTGGCTGCTCAGCCGCAGGTGGGAAGCCGCGTGATTGTGCCTTTTGGAAGCAGGAAGTTCTACACAGCCATTGTGGTTCGCCTGCATGACGAGACACCGCCCTACCCCACAAAACACATCTCGGAGGTGCTCGACGAAAAGTCTGTCATACTGCCCGAACAACTGCGTTTGTGGAAGTGGATTGCTGATTACTATCTCTGCTCTCTGGGCGATGTCTTCAAGGCTGCTTTGCCTTCGGGACTGAAACTGGAGAGCGAGAGCATCATCCTGCTGAACGAGGACTGGGAGGCCGAGTCGCCTTTGTCTCCAAACGAAGAAAAGGTATGGCGAGCCCTGAATAAACTTCCCCAGAAAGGGGCTGGAGGGGCTGGACAGAGTCTGCTGAGCTTGCAGAAAGAGACTGGCGTGAGAAGCATCCTGCCAACCGTGAAAAGCCTCCTTGAAAAGGGTGCAGTGAGGATGAAGGAGGAAATACGCCGCACTTATAAGCCCAAGACTGTGACCTGTGTGCGGCTTGCTGAAGCCTACCTCGATGAAGCCCGTCTGCACGAGGTTTTCAACAACTTGCACCGCTCCCCCAAGCAAGAGGCTTTGCTGGCCTGTTTTCTGAATGAGATACGCTCTGTCTCTGCCACATCTTCTCTGGCAGGAGAGGCCGCACCACCGAAGTCCTCACCCTATAAGGGCGAGATGGAGAGGGGCTCCCTGTTGCTGGCATCGAACTGCTCGGATGCCATCCTGCGCGAACTATGCCAGAAGGGCATTCTCGAGACCTTCGCCAAGCCTGTCGAAAGAGCGCAAGCAAGCCAGCGGCAAAACGAGGCAGAGGGACTTCCATCGCCTTTGACGCCTGCTCAGCAAACAGCCATGGAGAGCATCCTCGAGCAATGGCGTTCGCACGATGTCTGCCTGCTTCATGGCGTGACCAGCAGCGGCAAGACGGAAATCTATATCCACCTCATGCAAAAAGCAATCGATGCGGGAAAACAAGTGCTGTTCATGCTGCCCGAGATTGTCCTGACTGCCCAGCTGACGGAAAGGCTTCGCCGTGTCTTCGGCTCTCGGATGGGGGTTTACCACTCCCGCTATCCCGACAATGAAAGGGTGGAGCTTTACCAGAAGATGCTGAGCGGCAAGCCTTATGACATCGTGGTTGGTGTGCGCAGCAGCCTCTTCCTTCCCTTCCGAAACCTTGGCCTTCTCATCATCGACGAAGAGCATGAAACATCTTTCAAACAACAAGACCCTGCACCGCGCTACCAGGCAAGAAACACAGCCCTGGTGCTTGCGAAGCAGGTGGGCGCGAAGGCATTGCTGGGTTCTGCCACACCAAGCCTGGAGTCGTACCACAATGCCCTCACCGGCAAATATGGTCTCGTCACCCTGAAGACGCGGTTTGCCGGTCTGAACTTGCCCAATATCGAGGTCATCGATGTGCAGGAGATGCGCAGGAAGAAGCTGATGAGCGGTTTCTTCTCGCCTCAGCTGCTGGCCCGCATTCGCAAGGCTTTGGAGCAGAAGCAGCAGGTCATCCTCTTCCAGAACCGCCGAGGCTATGCGCCTGTCCTTGAGTGCAGGGTATGCGGATGGACTCCCCGCTGTCAAAGCTGCGACGTCAGCCTGACTGTCCATCGCGGCTACAGACAAATGGTCTGCCATTATTGCGGCAAGACCTACAACATCCCGCAGATGTGTCCGAACTGCCAGCCTCCCCCATCCCCTCCAAAGGAGGGGGGAACGGCAAATGGTTACGCCTCTTCCCAAAATTCTTCCCTTTCCAGCCGCGGCTATGGCACTGAGCGCATTGAAGAGCAGCTGCAAGCCATCCTGCCGGAAGCGAGGATTGCCCGGATGGACCTTGACACAACGCGTTCAAGGCAAAACTACGAACAGATTCTGCATGATTTCGAGGAGGGGAAGACGGACATCCTCATTGGCACACAGATGGTGACGAAGGGCCTTGACTTCGACCGCGTCAGCCTGGTTGGCATCCTTTCTGCCGACACGATGCTCTCGCAGCCCGACTTCCGCAGCTATGAAAGGGCTTTCCAACTCATGGAGCAAGTGGCAGGCAGGGCAGGCAGGAAGGGCTCGGTAGGCCATGTCATCCTGCAGACTCGGGATGCGGGAAATGCGATAGTCCAGCAGGTGGTGAACCACGACTACGAAGGCATGTATGCCGAGCAGGCTGAGGAACGCGAACTGTTCCGCTATCCCCCCTTCTGCCGCGTCGTCTTCATCTACCTGAAGCATCGCGATGAAAGGATTGTGGAGAGTCTGTCAGCGGACTTTGCCAAGCTGCTGAGGCAGGTATTCGGCGAACGAGTGCTGGGCCCCGACACCCCTCCCGTCGGCCGCGTCCAACTGATGCACATCCGCAAGCTGATTCTGAAGATGGAGCTGACGGCTCCGATGTCGGCAGTCCGCGAACGGCTTCTTGCCCTGCAAGAGCAGGTTCTGCAAATGCCTGGCTACCACTCCGCACAAATCTATTACGACGTAGATTGACAAGCTGGATGTAATTTACGATTTGACGATTTACGATTTACTATTTATTTACGATTTAGCTATTTAACTATTTATTATCCCCCTCCTTTGGAGAAATCTTCACAGATTCACAATTCACAGTTTATTTTTGTGCCCTTGCACTCATAAACTTGAATTAAGAATGTTAATTATTATTAATTATCACTACTGTCCCGTTAAAGTGGACTAATTGTTCTTTGAAATCGCTGAAATAAAGTCTTTTACGAGTAGTTTTAAGGGTGCACGGATTTGAATTTGTAC
>CACXLY010000055.1 GCA_902768605.1 uncultured Bacteroidales bacterium | reverse complement strand
GACCGCTGCCATGTCGGGGTCTGTGCCTTGCTTGAAGATGACGTTAATGGTGGCAGAACCTGCGTTGGTGGCCGTACTGCTCATGTACAACATGTTCTCCACACCGTTGATGGCCTCTTCAAGAGGCTGGATGACGGCGTTCATCACGGCATCCGCACTTGCACCCGTGTAGGTAGTATAAACGCTGACCGTTGGCGGAGCGATGTCGGGATACTGCTCCAAAGGCAGTGAAGTGAACGATATGGCGCCGACCAAAAGAATCATGATGGCTATGGAGATGGCCATCACAGGTCGTTTGATGAAGATATTACCTTTCATATAAAAGTTGAAAAGTTGAAAAGTTAAAAAGTTGAAGAGTCGAAAAATTAAATAAGTTGAAGAGTCGAAAAATTTTAAAAAAGGAAAGTTGAAGGGTGAAGTTTCTGCCTTTTCACTTTTTTTACCTTTTCACTTTTTCAACTTTTTAATTTTTCACCTTTTATTTGTTGGGCTTTATGTCCTGTCCGTCTCTCAGCATGCCGGCACCTTCAGCCACAATGATGTCGCCGACCTTCAGGCCGTCCTTTATCACGTATTCCTTGCCGTTGGAGAGAGACTCCGTCGTGACAATCTGCTCGTGAGCAATGTTGTCCTTATCCACGAGATACACCTTGAACTTGTCCTGCATCTGTACCGTAGCTGTTGCAGGAACGACAATCTTGTCCTTGAAGACGGTGGGGATGACGACGTAGCCGGTGCTGCCGCTCAGCAGGAGCTTTTCGGGATTGTCGAAGGTGGCGCGAACCTGCACGGTACCTGTGCTGCGGTCCACCACGCCACTCACGCTCTCCACCTTGCCCTTGTACGGGTACTCGCTGCCGTCCACGAGCAGAAGCGTCACGTCAGGCATCTGTCCGATGGCGGCTTCCTTGCTGCCGTTCTCGCGCGTCATATTGAGGAGCTGAGCCTCGCTGATGGAGAAATAGACGTACATCTGCGTGTTGTCGCTGACGGTGGTGAGGGGCTGAGGCATTGCGCTGCTCACCAGGGCGCCCTGACGATAGGGGAGGGTGCCGACAACGCCGTTGGCGGGACTCTTCACGACGGTGTAGCTGAGGCTGTTGCGAGCATTGACGACCTGCGCATTTGCCTGAGCCACTTGAGCCTTAGCGCTCAGCAGGGCGTTGTGCGACGTCTGCAGTTCCACGTCGCTGATGATGCCGTCGTCGAAAAGCTTCTTCTTGCTGTCGTAATTAAGCTGGGCAGTAGCGAGGCCGGCATTCGCAGCCTCCTGAGCCGCAACGGCAGTATTGAGGGCAGCCTGATAGGGAACCTGGTCGATGATGAAGAGCGTCTGGCCCTTCGTGACCTTCTGGCCTTCCGTCACACACAGTTTCCAAAGCGTACCGCCCACTTGCGGATAGACCTCAATGTCCTGACGACCGCGAATAGTCGCGCTGTACTTCGTGCTCATCGTCACGTCTTTGGCGGTGACTTTCATGGTTTCGAAGTTAGCGGACGGCATTTGTTGTTGTGTCTTATTGCCGCCGCAACTGCACAGAAAGGTGCTGACGCTAACCAGCGCCAGAAGCATTAGAACAGTTTTCTTTCTCATAAAATATGTATTCTTGATTTTAATACTTTATTTTTTTTGCGCGGCAAAGGTACAAAAAAAATATGAAATAGAGCGCATTGCTGTGTTCAAAATGGCATACAGATGTGTTCTATATGTCATAATTCAATGTTTTTTTTAAGATATTTTAATGCTTTGCATCATCATACACCGCACGCGTCGTCTTTACATCTGACGTGCAGAACTCACAAACGACGCATGCATAGTTTGTGATTTACTAGTGTATCGCTTACGATTTACTAGTGTATAAATGGCAAATTACTAGTGTGTAAATTGCCAACGACACGTGTATGGATTTTTACCTCTCTGTGGGTTGTGGAGGATTCTGGCTCCGGGAGGCGGTTGCAGAGGCTTGTAGAATGTCGCGAATGAGAAGGAGGTCTTTGTTCATTGAAGATTGAAGATTGAAAATTGAACGTTGAACGTTGACCATTGACCATTGATTATTGGCCATTGAACGTTGACCATTGACGTCTGTTGTCTGTTGTCCGTCGTCCGTTGTCCCTAATTTGCGAAGCCTTTCCCATTGCTTGTCGAGCGTGGCAAGGGCGGCGTTGATGTCTTTGCCTGTCTCGTCGCAGTAGGTGTTGATGTACTGCTCGTAGCTGTTGAGTGCGCTTTTCCAGTCGCCTTCGAGCAGACGGATGTGGCCCAGCCTGACGTACGCTTCCCACTTCCCAGCGTCGCTGAGTTCGAGTTCCTTCGCCGTGTAACGCTCCGCGATGTCGAGCTTGCCGAGAGTAAGTGCGGTGTCAGCGATGGAAGCCACAAGGCCGGCGTAGTCCTCATCGTCCGGCGAGGCTTCATAATCCAGCTTAAAGTAGAGGGCGAGGGCTTCCTCCCGCCTGCCTGCTTTGTCCGTCGCGGTCGCGATGAGGCGGGGAAGTGCCTTGTCGTCGGGAAGGAGCTCAGCCAGTTTCTGCAGGTATTCCAGCTCTTCCTCAAAACGGTTCTGCGAGGCATAGCACTCGACGAGGAAGCGAAGGACTTCGGTGTTCTCGGGTTCCAGCATTTCTGCACTACGAGCGAGGTTGATGGCCTCGGAGGGTCTCTTCAGTTCCCTGAGCACCTGTCCCTTGAGAAGCAGCGCGGAGGCGTTGGCTCCCTCGCGACGGATGACGTCGTCGAGCGTGACGAGTGCTTGCTTGTGGCGCCCCAGTTCGAAGAGCAACTTGCTGCAGCCGACGGCGTCCTCGATGGAGAAGAGCGTGGCGAGTTCGGGGAAATCGAGCAGCATCTCTTTCTCACGGAAGGGGTTGGAGAGCTGGGAGTGCAGGGGAGAGTGTCCGAAGAAGCGGAAGAGGTCCTGCATGATGAAGCGGAAAGTGTACTCGGGTATGACGGCATTTTCGATTCCGGGCAGTTCCTGCTCGTCGAGTTGCTGCACGGCTTTCGAGAAGTCCTTGTCGTGAGCCACGAGATAGAGCATCGCCAACTTGTCGATGTCGCAGTCCAGGATGAAGTCCACGAGCGTGTTGAGGTTCTGCTTCTCGTTGCCCTTCTCGTCAATCATGACCGACTGGAAGAGGGGATGCGTCTTGTCGAAAGGCATGAACCAGTGGCTGATGCGGCGCAGGTACTCGCAGTTGTGGAGCAGGGGAATCTTGGAGAGATTGATGTCGAGGCCGCGCTGCAGGCGGTTTCTCAAATAGCGGCCGCGCAGAGATATGATGTCCTGAATAGACCCGACCACACCTTCTTTGCGCGAGGCCTTGAGTATGTCTCCCTTCGAGGCAGGGTCTGTGAAGAAGTTCGTCAGTTTCTTCGTGATGCCTTCCGCTTCTTTCAGCTCCCTTTCCAAGTCTTTTTCCGAGGCGAGCATCAGCAACAGTTCGTGCTGGACCTGCGCTATCTGCTTCTTGCCTTTGCGGGAGGTGAGGCTGCCGGGCAGGGATGGCATCAAGGGGACGAGTTCTTTGTGGCGAAGCCTCAAGAGGAGAAGGTGGCAGACAGACTGGATGTGTGTGCGGTGACACTCGCTCTCGGCCAGCAGGCCCAGCAGCTGCATCTTCTCGGCATCATAGTGTTCCCAAAGGGAAAGGAAGACGGCGCCCTCGAGATGTTGCTGCACCATGTCCCTTTGCTGCAGCAGGAAGTCGTACCAGAAGGCCGTGTCCTCGGCTGTCCAGAAGGGCGACGTCCACAGGAGGTCGAAGAGGTCGTCCTGCACCTCGCCTGCCTCCTCGGGCGTGAGGATGCTGTTCCACTTGTCGAGGAGCGCTTTCTGACCGCCATAAAGGTCTTTCAAACGAATCATGGCATTGCAGTAGAGGTCGCTGTCGAGCTTGATGCGAATGGTTCTGCCTGCCTCCTCGAGGAGTGCGACGCCTTGCCTCTGAATCTTCGCCTGCACGTCGTTCCGCTTCTCGTCCTTGCCTCCGCTGCGCAGGAACGAGAGCATGTGGTGGTAGTTCTCCTCAAGGCTCTCCGCTTCGGCATTCAATATCGTCTCTGCCGAGCAGTAGGGAAGGAGCGTGCGAAGCGCGGCAATGCCGTCCAGGATGCGACCTTGCGCGAAGCTTTGCAAGCCGCTCTGGGTGATGAGTCGAAGTGTCTTGGCGTCAATCATTATGTAAATAAGAAATGTAGAAATGAAGAGAATAAGAAATAGATGCGGGGACTTTCTTATTTTCTTCTTTTCTTATTATCATATTTTCTTTTAAGCCACTTCTCTGCTTCTTCCACGTCGCTTTGGCTGATGTCTGATGGACTTTTGGGGAGCGGCAACTTGAGGGAGTCTGCGATGTCTGCGGGCAACGCGTAGTCTTGCTTCAGGATGTCGCGCAGGAGTTCTGCCTCGCTCTCCTTGCTCATGCGGTCTGTCGCTTCTTTCAGCAAATCGAGGAAAGCCTTCTTCTGCTGCTCCGAGGCTGAACTTCTTGCAGCCCAAGCATAGAGACGGGGCTGCTTTCCCTTCGACTGGAAGAGTCGCTTATGCCCAAGCATCGTCATCCAAGTGGCGTAGGGCTCGCCCATTATGGCTGCGTCGATGAGGCCTTGCCGCAACATCTCCGCACGAAGCCACACATCGTTCACCTGCGGGCGATAGATGTCGTCGTAGCTTGTCCGCGTGCTGTCGAGCAGTCGGTCGGTCCAATAGTCTGTGGCGGAGAGGCGGCTCACGGCAATCATCTGCTCCTTCATCTGGTTGATTTGCTTCACGCGCTTCGTCTTGAGCGAGATGAGGGAGAGTGCTTCGTCGCATGAGGCAAAGGGCGTCAAGCTGACTTGCTTCGAGAGGCGGGTGCAGCGAATGAGGTCGGTGTAGGCGATGTCAACGTGCATGTTGACGATGGCCGTGTCGATGTCCATCTGCGCTTGGTAGCGAAGCAACCTTATCCCTAAGCCCAGACTGTCGGCGAGGCCTGTCTTCTCAGCATAATAAACAGGCAGACAGTTCATGGCAGGCATGACGGCGATTCGCAACGTGGTCGAGTCGATGCCTGTGCTGTCAGCCTCAAACTGCGTGGCCTCCTGCTTGTGAGAACAGGAGGCCAGCATGATTGTGGCTATGATTGCCAGTAGCGAATGTTTACAGTTCATAGTCCATAATTTAAAGTTCAAAATTATCTTTATCCCTATTCCTTGGTTAAATTATGAATTATGAATTGAGAATTATGAATTACTGTTAGCCTTTGATGGCAGCTACGCCGGGAAGTACCTTGCCTTCGATGGCCTCGAGCAGAGCGCCGCCACCGGTAGAGATGTAGCTGACCTTGTCCTCAAGGCCGAACTTGTGGACGCAAGCCACTGAGTCACCACCGCCGATCAGGGAGAAGGCGCCTTCTGCAGTTGCCTTAGCCACTGCCTCGCCTACTGCACGGCTACCGGCGCAGAAGTCGTCGCACTCAAAGCATCCGGCAGGTCCGTTCCAGAGAATCGTCTTTGCACCCTCGATGGCCTTTGCAAACTTAGCCTGGCTCTTGGGGCCGACGTCGAGGCCGTCCCAACCAGCTTCAATGGCGTTGCTGGGGAAAGTCTTAACCTCTGCACCGGGCTTTACGCTGAATGTGCCGAAGTCATAACCTGTGCAGCATACGCTATCCTCTGCCAGCACGAGTTCCACGCCGTTCTTCTTTGCCATCTCCTCTACGCCGAGAGCGACGTCGAGCTTGTCGAGCTCAACGATGGAGTTGCCAATCTCGCCGCCATGAGCCTTCATGAATGTGTAGGTCATGCCGCCGCAAAGGATGAGCTTGTCCACCTTGCCGAGCAGGTTCTCGATGATGCCAATCTTCGTGCTCACTTTCGAGCCGCCCATGATGGCTACGAAGGGGCGCTTGATGTTCGAGAGAACGTTGTCCACAGCCTTCACCTCTTTCTCCATCAGGAAACCGAGCATCTTGTTGTCTGCGTCGAAGTAGTCGGCGATGACTGCTGTCGAGGCGTGCTTTCTGTGAGCCGTGCCGAAGGCATCCATCACGTAGCAGTCGGCGTAGCTTGCCAACGTCTTGGCGAACTCCTTCTGACTTGCCTTCATGGCCTTCTTGGCTTCTTCGTAAGCGGGGTCTTCCTTGTCGATGCCCACGGGTTTGCCTTCCTCTTCGGGATAGAAGCGGAGGTTCTCGAGCATCAGGGCTTCGCCCATCTTCAGGGCCTTGGCAGCGTCCTGAGCCTTAGCGCAGTCGGGAGCAAAGCTGACGGGGCAGCCGAGCGCCTTCTCCACGGCAGCACGAATCTGGCTGAGGGAGAGCTTGGGGTTCACCTTGCCCTTGGGCTTGCCCATGTGGCTCATGATGATGGCAGCGCCACCGTCGGCGATAATCTTCTTCAGGGTGGGGAGTGCACCGCGGATGCGGGTGTCGTCAGTAATCTCACCGTTCTCGTTCAGGGGCACGTTGAAGTCAACGCGCACGATTGCCTTCTTACCGGCAAAGTTGTACTCAGAGATAGTCATAATGTAATTGTTTTAATGATGATACTTAATTGCCCGGCAAAGGTACGACATTTCTATGAAATGTGCAAGTTTGCTGGCTTGAAATTGAGGTGAGGCAAGTGAAAATGCATAATCTGGCGTTGGAAATCATTCCCCAACTCCAGTCCTGAGTCATCAATTGGTATGATTGAAGTCCTCTGCCACTATGCAACGAGCAAAGCTTCAAAACGAGGCCATTTAACATAGTATAAAAAAGAGATGGAGCCTTCAAACTCCATCTCCTAAAGATAGTGATGTTAAATTGAGCTGCTTCAGCTAATTGTCGAAGTCATCACCAAAGTTATACTCTTTCACGGCAAACACTCCATTGTATTCGTCGTCTGTGAGATTGATGCTCTGGTTCGTTAGGTTAGCATCGAACTGGCTTGCGGCAAGCAGCATCTCGCACTGTGCTTGCTCTACCTTTGTCTGGGGTTGGATATATGAGCGTTTCATATCTTCTTCAAATTAAGAATTAAGAATTAAGAAGAAATAGGAATTAGTAGAGGACTTTCTTTCCATTCACGATGTTGATTCCCTTCTGAGCCTTGTTCAGGCGCTGGCCTGCAAGGTTATAAATAGGCTCTGAGTTCTCTGTGTTCTCCGTGATCTCTGTGATTGCTGTTGCACCATTCTCGAAGACGAAGCCCTTGACTTCTGTTCCTGCGGGAATGTCGAAGTAAGCGCGGAGGCCTAAGATGCTGGCCTCAGGTCCTGCCTTGCGAATCTTGCCGTCTGGCGTTATGCCATAGATATTGTCTGTGCTGTTGTTCTTCGTCCATTCGCCTGCTGCAACGGGAGCGTAAGTACCACGGAAACAAGCACCATTCTTGTCGATGTTGGAGCTTGTGGTGTTGCTTTCCTCGACAACGATGTTCTCAAAGGCTATCAACTCAGTGATTTCTGCAGGCACATAGATGACGTATGGCGTACCAGCCGAAAGCGAAGTGACTTGAGAGAACTTCAGTTCGCCGTCTGCAAAGTCGTCGAACCCGTAAGCCTTAGCGCCCGTACCAAAAGCAGCTTCGATGTCACCAACGGCAAAGGGCAGACAAATGGTGTTCCAACCTTCTTCAAAAGTGCGCTTCAGGTCAGCCTTGGCGTAAGTGCCAGCAGGGAATGGCTTTGACGACTCCTCATCGTAGATGGGAGCAATCGTGCCGAAGCCACTCCAAGGCTCGGTCGTCTTGTAAGCTTCTATAAAAGCAACAGGCACGTGAAGCGTGGCAGAAGAGATTGGTGAGAGATGAAATATACTATATGCACTTGGCACATTTTCTGCATAGCAATAGACATCTGTCAAATTGCTGCAGTTCTGGAAGGCATCTTCGCCGATTTCTCTTATAGCACTGCCAATAGTGATGGAGGTCATACCGGTGCAATTTCTGAATGCACTTTCACCAATACTCGTTACACTGTTTGGGATTGTGACAGAGGTTAGGCGAGGACATAACTCGAAAGCATAACTTCCAATGTTGGTTAAGCTGTTAGGAAGTATGACTTTAGCTAAGGTTCTGAAACAAGAGAAGGCATAGTCGGCAATCCCCAAAGTGCCTACTGCTATTTCAATTTGAGTTCCAGATGGCATTGTTCCTTTATATCTATAAGCGACCTTACCAGCATAGACTAAACCATCAGATTGACTATTGTACCAACCTGTGTATTCGAAAGCACAAAATCCAATGCTTGTCACGCTATTTGGAATAATGATAGAGGTCAAATCACTACATGAATAGAAGGCTTGTACGCCGATTCTCGTCACATTGTTGCCAATGGTTACAGAGGTCAGGCCGCTACAACCTTCGAAGGCATTGTCTCCAATACATGTCACGCGATACGTCTGACCGTTGCTGGTGACAGAAGGAGGGATGACTACAGATGATCCTAAATTGCTATTATCTACTGGCCATTTCACTGTTGCTTCATCTCTGAAGAGTTCATAGCATATACCGTTAATATCTGCATAATCAGCAGCAAAGGCATTGGTGCCGGCAAGCAGAATTGCTGCCAGCATTGTTAATAATTTCTTTTTCATAACATTGTGAATTTGTGAGTAATTTTAGTTAATTGGTGTTCTGTTCTTCGATAGATTATTCTTTACTTTCTAGGGAAAGTTTATTTATTAGTAAAAGAATAATTTCTTCACATTCTCTTAAAAGCCGGAGTAATAATTGAATAAGTGTCTTAAATTCTTGAGGAAATTCTTGAGTCGGGCATATTGTTATAGGCGTCTCCTGCATGTATTTCCTCCAATCATCCTCTGGCATGAAAAGTTCGTCTGAATGTTCGGACAAGTAATCCAATAAGCCCTTCTTAAAAAGGATTTCTCCGTTTTCTTTCTTCTCCTTTTGATAGGACAGAAGCAGATTGGACACTGGGTTAGTCTTGAAAAGGACCTTAATGAAGTCATTGTCCTTCTGGTGTTTTGCCAGCTCCTCAAGTTCAGGCAGGGAACTGAGAATGCCTTCAATTAATACTTTCTCATTTACTTTTTCCATAGAGTTAATAATTTTAATGTGTTGTTTGTCGCTTTACGTATATAAACAAAAAAACGTGGACTTAATCGTCTACGTTCACCTGGTATCGCCAAACACCTTACAACTCTAAACGGATAAAAGCCCACGCCGTAATGACGTGAGCATCTTAAGCTTCCATCCTGAGTTGTTCGTTAAATTTGGCGAATTCGGTGAACAAGAATTTAAGCAGATGCTTCTTTGTCTATTATGTCTAATTTCCTTTTGGTTTATGCCATAGGCTTTCTTAATTGAACATATATAATTGTAACGGCTAAATGTTTATCAGTTTTTCTATTGTTTTGATAAACTTGCCGGCTTTTTCCATTCCTTCGATTACATCCTGTTCATCCACGTCGGAAGAAGCAATTATAGTCGCTTTTCTCCCTTAATGTTTGCAGGTTGTTGTAGAAACGACCATACTCCACTGGCAGTTTACCCGTCTTTATGTAGTGCTGGCTGAACAAGGCATGTGAGCCTTTGTGACGTTTGGTTTGAAGTCCGTCATTGATAAACATGGCATTGACTGCATGAAAGACGGCATAATAGATGCGGTTGGCTGCACCATTCCATTTGCCTGCCTGACACATGACTTCTATTTCTTCGAAGGTCTCATGTGCTCGCTCAAGTTCTTTGCGTACAACAAGTACTCTTTCCTCGTCGTTAAAACTCATAGCAACACCTGCTTGTCCTGTTCAACATTTTTATAGAAAGGAGTGAAGCTATACCCGTTCCATTCTTTCTTGGAATAGACTTGCGGATTGACTTCCTCGCCCATTTCCCATCCTGCTTCACGGAACGGATAGGCAATAGCGTAGTCGTCCAAAGTAACCTTGGGTTTGTCAAGCAGGATAAGCAGATCCCAGTCGGAGTTATCATGTGCGTCGTCACGAGCACGAGAACCGAAGAGAAGCAAAGAACTGTTGGGCGGTAACGTCGCACGTCCCACCTGCCGCAGTGTGTCTATTACCTGTTGCTTTTCCATTGCCAGTTCACTTTTCTTGCTGCAAAGATAGTGATTTATTCTTTTCGTGCAAAGGATTTGACGGAAAAAATCTTCCGATACGCTTTGCAGAGGTGGCTGAGGCCGCATTTGTCGCATTTCGGACGCAGGGCTGTGCAGGTGTATCGGCCGTGGAGGATGAGCCAATGATGGGCGTCGGGAATCTCTTCTTCCGTGAAATGACGGGTAAGCATCTGCTCGACGCTGAGCGGTGTCTTACAGGAATCCGGCACGAGTCCCAGCCGATGGCTGACGCGGAAGACGTGGGTATCGACTGCCATCCTTGCCTCGCCCCAGACGACGCTCAGCACCACATTGGCTGTCTTGCGGCCCACGCCGGGCAGTTCGGTCAGCTGCTTCAGGTCCTGCGGCACTTCGCCCTGGTATTTCTCCCAAAGCATCCGAGCCATATCGACCAGATGCTTGGCCTTGTTGTTAGGGTAGGAGACGGAACTTATATAGGAATAAATGACCTCCGGCGTTGCCAAAGCCATCGCCTCGGCAGTGGGGTAGTCCTCGAAGAGGCGGGGCGTGACCTGATTGATGCGCTTGTCGGTACATTGCGCGCTGAGGATGACGGCCACGAGCAGCTGGAAGGGATTGTCGTAGTGCAACTCCGTCTTCGCTTCCGGCATTGCCTGCCGGAAATAAGTCGCCACTTCGCGATACAGTTGTTTGCGCGTCATCTTTCTTTTTTGAAAGGTTACTCAGGAAGACCTCCTAACCCCCTTTAGGGGGGAATCTCAAACGCCGCCTGCGGGGGCCTCTCTTTTTCCTATTTTCTGATCTTGCTTTTCTTGACCCCTTCGAAAGTCATCTTGACGGGCTGTATGGTGCCGTCGGTGTTGAAGATGAGCTTGTCGATGCAGGTCACGCGGTGGTTCCCGTCGCGCTCCTCGAGCGGACGACGGTGGTAGATGATGTAGTACTCATCCTTGCCGGGCACCTTGATGACGCTGTGATGGCCGGCGCCGCGAGCGATGCTCTCATCCCTCTGCAGTATCTTGCCCTTGAGCGTAAAGGGTCCGAAGGGACTGTCGCTGATGGCGTAGGCCACGCAATAGTCGGGACCTGTCCAGCCGCCTTGGCTCCACATGAAATAGTACTTGCTGCCGCGCTTCAGCATGAAGGGGCCCTCCACGTATTCCTTGCTGGGCGTAATCTCGTGGAATTTCTGTCCGTCTTCCCACGGGATGATGGAAAGGAGGTCGGGGCTCAGCTTGCAGACGTTGCAGTGCCGCCAGCCGCCGTAGAACATATAGTACTGCCCGTCGTCGTCTCGGAAGACGAACTGGTCGATAGGCTGTGCGCCGTTGACAATCTCGTTGATGAGCGGCTTGCCGAGCGCGTCTTTGTAGGGGCCTTCGGGCTTGTCGCTGACGGCCACGCCGATGCCTCCCACTTCGCCTTCATGCACGTCGTTGCCGCCGAAGAAAAGGTAGAACTTGTTGTTTGCCTCGATGATGGCGGGCGCCCAAAGCGCGCGGCGAAGCCAAGGGATGTCGGCTTTGGTGATGACGTTCTCGTGCTTCGTCCAGTTCACGAGGTCTTTGCTCGAGAAGGCGTCGAAGTGTAATTGCTCGTCGTACGGCGCGCTAAACGTCGGGAACACCCAGTACTTGCCGTCGAGCACGGCGCCTTCGGGGTCGGCATACCAGCCGGGGAAGATGGGGTTGCCACTGGTCTTTTTCTTCTTTGCGTCAGCTGTGCCGACGATGCAGCCCAACATGAGGGCGAGGAGGAGAGGTTTGTAGTTCATAGTTATGAGTTGACTTATGGCGAGCTAAAGCTTCATAGTTAAGAGTTCATAATTGTAATCCTCGGAGTGGAGCGGGGGTTGTGGGACTATTCTTCCACGATTCCTTTCCTTGCCTCCTGCGTGGAGAGGGCGTCCATGAAGCCATTGAAGATAGCCTCTACGCGGTCCACGGTCATGCGGCGGAACTTGCCGCTGCGGGGATAAAGCTTCGTGCCCTTCTTGTTGACGGCGACCTTGTCCGTTATCCACTCCTCTGCCTTGTAAGGCACGCCGTTCTTTCCGTCCATGTCCTCGTTGTAATAGTAAGAGATTTGAGTGAGGACAAGGCTGACCTTCTTCCCTTTCACGCTGGCATTGAGGAGATAGCGGAAGCGGGTACGGTCGAGGTTGAGGAAGAGGTGACTGAAGGTCATGTATTCGTCCACGCGGGCCACGACGGTGCCGTTCTCTTTCTCTTCGGAGATGATGCGTGTGTAGTCGGAATTAGGGAATTGGATGGCGCCGGCTACAAGGGAGTTCTTGACGTAGGCGAGCAGTATGTCGTAGATTTGCTGTTCGCTTTTGTCGGTGACGCTGAAGTTCTTCTGGAAGGTGACGACGCCTTCCACTTCGGGCACTGCGCCAAGCAGGTACTTAGGGTCTTTCATGTAGTCCCTCTTGCCTGCCATAAGGCAAAGGGGCAAGCAGAACAGAAACATAAAGACCCCTACAAACCTCCCCTTAAAGGGAAGGCTTAATAATGAGTTAGCTTTCATAGTTTGCATATTATTTATATTAAACGTTTAATCATTCATTTGCCATCTGTCTCCCTCCCTTTAAGGGAGGGCCGGGGTGGGTCTTCTACTCGTATCTTATCGCCTCGATGGGGTCCATGAGTGCTGCTTTTCGGGCGGGAACGTATCCGAAGAAGATGCCGATGAAGGCACAGATGCAGAAGCTGAGGCCCACGCTCCAGAATGGAACGCTGCTGGGCATCATCAGTACATCTCTTGCCAGCCAGCTGCCTGCATAGCCGAGGGCGACGCCAAGCAAGGCACCCGTCAGCGATATCATGACGCTTTCGATGAGGAACTGGCTCATGATGTCGATGCCTCTTGCACCGACACTCATGCGCAGGCCAATCTCTTTCGTGCGCTCCGTCACGCTCACCAGCATGATGTTCATGATGCCGATGCCTGCCACGAGCAGCGAGAAAGCGGCGGCCACGACGAGGATGAGGGTGATGGTGTCCATCGTAGTGGACATCGTCTCCATCCATTCTGCTTGCGAACGAATCGTGAAGTCGTCCTCTGCATCGTCCTTGAGCTTGTGGTTGCGGCGCAGTATCTGTGTCACCTCTTCGATGGCATCGTCGCTCAGTTCTTCTGCCAGGGCGCTCATCACGATGCTGCCAAAGAAGGTCTGGGCTGAGATGCGCTTCATGACTGTCGTGTAGGGAGCAATCAGGAGGTTGTCCTGGTCCATGCCCCAGTTGTTGTAGCCTTTCGACTTCAGCACGCCGACGATGCGGAAGGGGATGCTTTTGAAGCGGACGACCTTGCCGACGCAATCGGCGTCCTCGCTGCCGAAGAGCTCCTTGACAATCGTGGTGCCGACGACGCAGACTTTGGCGCTCTTCAGCACGTCTTCCTCGGTGAAGCAGTCGCCGCTCTTGATGTCCCAGAGCTTGATGGTCATGTAGTCGGGGCTCTCGCCGTACATCGTGCTGTTGGTGTTCTTGGAGCCATAGATGACCTGTCCGCCGCTGGTCACTTCCGGACTGACGTGCGTGACGAGGGTTGCCTCGTTGAGGATGCTCTCGTAGTCAGCCTGCTTGAGTGTCTGCATGGCAGATGGGTCGAGCCGGACGCCGCCTCGCATCTCGCCGCCAGGGCGTATGGTGAGCAGGTTCGTGCCCATCTTGCTCAGGTCTTCGCGGATGCTTTGCTTCGAGCCCTGTCCGATGGCCATCATGATGATGACCGCCGCCACGCCGATGATGATGCCAAGCATGCTCAGGAAGGAGCGGAACTTGTTGCTCATGATGGCCGTCATGGCGACTTTCAATAGGTTAGTTATGCTCATTTCTCGTTTTGTTATGTTCTGTTTTGCCTGTTTGGTTTATTGCTGCATCGCCATGCAGCAATTGCTTTGTCGCGATGCAGCAATTGCTTCGTCGCCATGCAGCAACGAATTAGGTGTGCCGTGTAGGGTCAATCATCGTTTGCTTTGGGCAGAGCAGCCAGTGCTTCCGTGGCATCGAGTATGTTGGGGTTCTCCTTGTCGTCGCATATCTTGCCGTCGCGTAGCATGATGTTGCGGCTGCTGTATTGCGCTATCTCGGGGTTGTGGGTGACGAAGATGATGGTGCGTCCCTGTCGGTGAAGTTCCTGGAAGAGGCAAAGTATCTCGAACGAAGTGCGTGTGTCGAGGTTACCTGTCGCCTCGTCGGCAAGGATGACGGCGGGGTTGTTGACCAGCGCCCTTGCGATGGCGACGCGCTGCATCTGTCCGCCCGACATCTGATTGCTCTTGTGGTCGAGGCGGTCGCCAAGCCCTACGGCCTGCAACGCCTTGATGGCTGCCTCTCTGCGCTGGCGGGCATTGTACGTCTTGTTGTACATCAGGGGCAGCTCGACGTTCTCCACGGCGGTCGTCTTGGCAAGCAAGTTGTAGTTCTGGAAGATGAATCCAATCTTGCGGTTGCGCAGGACGGCTCGCTCGCTGCGACGCATCTTGCGGACAGGCACACCGTCCAGGATGTACTCGCCGCTGGTGGGGGTGTCGAGGCAGCCAAGCTGGTTGAGCAGCGTGCTCTTGCCGGAGCCCGAGGTGCCCATGATGGTGACGAACTCGCCTTCGTGTATCTTGAAGCTGACGCCTCGCAGCGCCTTCACCACCTCGCTGCCCACGTGGAACTCGCGCCGCACGTCCTGCAGTTCGATGACTACCTTGTTAGAGTTCATAGTTCATAGTTATGAGTTCATAGTTATGAGTTTATAGTTCATAGTTCATAGTTCATAGTTCATAGTTAAACGTCGCGCGTGCAACTGGGCGAAATGGATTAACTGTGAACTATGAATTATGAACTATGAACTCTTTTTCTTGTCCTTGTCGTTGTTCCTGTTCCTTGGCCTGGGCATGAAGGGGTTGCTCTGCTGCTGTTCCTCTTCCTCGAGCTCGCTGCTCTGCACGTCGATGATGACCTTCGTGCCTGCCTTCAGTCCGCTCGTCACCTGTGTCAGCGTGCCGTTCGTGACGCCTGTCTGCACGGCGATGGCCTTGATGTTGGGACCTTCCTTCGTCCATACCTTCATGTGGCTTTCGACGTCTGTTATTGTCTCGCCCTCGTTGAGCATCGCCTCGTTGGGCTTAAAGCGGAGCGCCTTATTGGGAATGGCGAGCACGCCGGGCATCTCGAGCGTGTAGATGTTGACGTTTGCCGTGAGGCCCGGCTTGAGCTTGAGATCCTGGTTGGGTGCGCTGATGACGACCTGATAGGTCACGACGTTGCTCTCCGTCGTGGGCTGCTGGCGGACCTGTGTCACGGCGCCCTGGAACGTGTCGTTGGGGAAGGCATCTACGGTGAAGCTGACGCGCTGTCCTTCCTTCACCTCGCCTATGTCTGCCTCGTCCACATCAGCAATGACGCGCATGTCGGTCAGGTCCTTGGCTATCGTGAAAAGCGTCGGCGTGTTGAAGCTCGAGGCAACCGTCTGCCCTTCCTCCACTTCCTTCTTCAGCACGACACCGTCGATGGGGCTCGTGATGGTGGCATAGCCGAGGTTCGTCTGTGCCTTCTTGACGCTTTCCTTCTGATGCGTCACCGTCTGCTGCGCCTTGATGTAGGCGAGGCGGGCCTGTTCGTAGTCGTTGGCCGAGATGAGTCCTTTGTCGTAGAGCGCCTTGAAGCGTTCGTAGTTCGTCTTCTGGTAGTCGAGGTCACTTTGTGCGCTCTTCAGGTTGGCCTGCGCGCTGCTCAGCTCGCTGATGAGGTTCGTGCGGTCCAGCTCGGCGATGATCTGGCCTGCCTTGACCACGCTGTTGTAGTCAACATAAAGCTTGCTGACGATGCCGCTGACCTGTGTGCCGACATCGACGCTCGTCACGGGCTCGATGGTGCCCGTCGCCGTTACGCTTGTCGTGACGTCCTGCACTGCGGCCTCTGCCTCGGTGTAGGTGAATTCAATCTTCTTGCTGCAGCTGCTCACGATGCCTGCTGCTACGGTCAGCATCGCTGCTTTGATGAATGTGTTGGTTCTCATCTTATATAATATATATAATGTATAAGTATTCTTGTTTGTGTTCCTCCCCCTTTAAGGGGGAGTTAGAGGGGGTCTTATAGTTCGATCTTCTCTCCCGTGTAGAACTTGAGGAGCTGTATGTTGAGCAGGGCCATGTACTTGCTTTGCAGCATGTCCTGCTCTGCGCTGATGACGTTGTCGCGGCCCTGCAGCACGTCCACGGTGTTCTTCAAG
>CACXLY010000054.1 GCA_902768605.1 uncultured Bacteroidales bacterium | reverse complement strand
TTTGGTCTATGGGTCAAATTGCAGGATAAAATCTCTCGGGATGCCAGTATATAAAGGCATTGCGAGAGATTAAGCAGCTTGAGGCAAAAATCGGCGAAAAAAATATGTCAATGGGTCATTTTGCAGGATAAAATCTTCTAAGATGTCGATATACACTACCTTTGTGGGCATTCAAGCACCCCATAAATGGTAGAAGATGTATAAAGTAAAATGCCCTGTGTGCGGTTCGTCGCACACGATGAAGAATGGAAAACGTAAAGGCGTTCAGCTATATGTATGTAGAGAATGCAGGTATCAGTTCCGCAACAGCCATGAAGTGGCATTGTCCAGCCTCTGGAGTTCCTATCAGGACGGCAAGCAGACTGTTTCCGAACTGGCTGCAGCACATGGTGTAAGCCCTTCGACCATCAAGCGTCGCCTCCGATATGTGGAAAAGACATGGGAGCAGCCTCCGCTCTCCGGTTCTGGCTTTGTTCATTTGGATGGCACTTACTGGGGCCACAACTGGGGAATCATGCTCGGGCTTGACGAAGAGAGCGGCATTCCTCTCTATCTTGGGTTCATAAAGAGTGAGACGAATCAGGACTACAGGGATGCCGTAAGCAGTATAGAGGAAAGAGGATACGCCATCCGCGGCATCATCATCGACGGCAAGCAGAGCCTCTTCGGCATCTTTTCTGCCTATAAGATCCAAATGTGCCAATACCATATGAAACAGATAGTAAAGCGCTATCTTACACTTCACCCCAGACTCCTGGCAGCCAGGGAACTGAAGGCGCTGATGGATAGGCTGACCAAGGTGGGGAAAGCCGACTTCGAGGCAGAATACAGCCTGTGGAAAATGACATGGAAGGACACTCTGAACAAAAGGTCTCTACTAAGGTCAGGCAAGACACAGTTCACCCATCGGCGGCTCCGTTCCGCCATGCACAGTGTGGATTTCTATCTCCCTTACCTCTTTACCTATCAGTTGCCAGAGTGCAAGGGAATGCCCAACACCAACAACAAGATAGAAGGTACATTCACTGACTTGAAGAAGAACATGAACAACCACAGCGGGATGTCGCAAGAGAACCGCAGGCGGTTCATTATTGGGTTTTTCTTGGCATTGGCAGAATCTCTTGGAATGAAAAGGCAAGAGTCCTGCCAATAGAGACTCCTGCCCATTCCTGTCGATTTGCACAATCCTATTCCTCATGAAGTTGCTCCCCAGCAGAGCTCCACTATGCTTCAGACTGCGGAGCAAAGATAATCAATCCTGAAAATACGGACAAACAAATACAGAATTTTCTTATCCTGCAATTTGACCCATTGAAACAAAGTACCACTAAACTATCCTGCAATTTGACCTATACGCCAAATTTTTAAGGCTAAGGTTACGATATGTAACGACGGCCAGATGGTTGTAGAACCGTACCAGGAAACAGGTTCATCCAGGTATCGCTACATGCTCAATGTAGAGCATGCACACCTGAAACGTACGTTGAAAGACTATATTGTAGTCTTTAGGTTCCCACGTGCCAAGGGCATCTTGTCCGCTGCACGTCATCTGATTATCGCTACTTCGCAATTAGTAATTCTTATGTGTAATGAATATTTTAACCATTACGAAAAATGAAAAAGAACATTATTCAAGTGCGGGATTTAGTCGCATCCGACTTTCCCGCTTGCGTTAGACCATTCTATGTGAATGCAAAGTCGGCCATCGATTCCAACATCGGCATCAAGATGGCAATTGTAGCAACGGTTTGCTACGGAGCTCTATCACCCCGACTAAGGGTTAAGTACTACTACAATTATTTCATCAGCATGATTCTCTTGAACGTGCTTGTCATCACCCCGACAGGCAAGGGCAAAACCATCGTTCGGTTCATCGTGAACATGCTTATGAAATTGTTATTCGATTTTGACAGGAAAGAAAGAACAATCCTGGCTGAATGGAAGAAAGAGAACAAACGTAAGGCTGCAAATGCCAAAAAGGATGCGGAGCCAAACGTGGCTATCCGTCACCTCCAAAAATTCACCTTGCCGATTGCCGTTAAATACGCGGACATGATCCGTCTCAAGTACGGCGACAATCTACCTTTTTTCATATCAGCCGACGAACTCGGCTCTGTCACAGAGAACAAGAAGGCAACCAAAGAGTTCGCTTCTGTGGCAAGAACAGCCTACAACATGGGAGAAGAATATGTTCGCGACACGCTGTATGAAGGCGGTTACAACGGAAATGTTGACATATGTTGGAACTCCGTCCTATGCGGACAGCCAGATTCTGTGACACAATACATAACCAAGGAAGGGGTAAGACTTGGTGATGCCAGCCGTCAAATTCTCATCACAATGGGTGACGAAGTAGGTTCGGAGCCACCTAAGCTTAAAACTTTCACACAGGAACAGATGCAAACGATAGATGATACTATCCATCGTCTCTGGCGCAACACATTCATAGACGACCACTTGCAACCCACCCACGAGGTAAACATGTCGTGGATCGACAAAGACGTGATAGAGTGGTGTAACCAGCAACGTGAAATCATAGACAAGTCTCAATCCAAAGCCCACGATTCATTCTATGGACGTGCAAGCGAGAGCGCATTTCGCTTGGCAACGATACTGTATTACCTTTGGGGTGAAGACAAGACCAAACAAAAGAAGGTACGTAAGTGCTACTATTTCTTTGCCCAATTCATTTTGAATAGCATTATGAAACAATTGGGCAAGCAGTATGAAGCTGGCGAACCTAAGGACGAAGAAGAAACACTCGGACGTCCTACTCTCTACGATTCACTTCCAAAACGTTTCACTCGCAAGATGCTTGCAGAGAAAATGAAAGAGCTAGGTATTAAATCTGCATCCCGCAAATCCATTCATATATGGAAGACAAAACGGCACCGAATTTTCGAAGTAGAAGGCGAAGCCGAAGAAACCTATGAGAAGTTATATTAATTCTTGAAATGGTACGGCGGACGTCGCCCGCAGGCGTCCGCCGTACCCACGTACACACTATAAATAAAAATAATATGTTACAAATTCATCTTCATCGCCATCGTGTAAGCGTAGTCGCTTGCGACGGCACACTTTCAATCAGCGGTAACCACGTCTGCGACACCGCCGAGAACGCCAAGTACAAAGTTCCCGTCGGTATTTACCACATCGAGTTAAAGTATAGCAAGATGCATGGTCGCAAAGTACCTTTCCTCATGGAAGCGCCAGGTGTTTGCCTCGCCATTGGCAACGGTGTTTTTGGTCTTACTGATGGCCGTATCCTGCTTGGCACTTACATTGTTCCTGGCTGCCTGAAAAGCAGCGATGAGCACTTCATGCAACTCTACAACCGCATCAACCAAAGCCTCCGCCGAGGGCATGAAGTAACGCTCCGCATCACTTCCTCGGCAATTACGAATAGTTAAATCAACCTCAACAAAAGCATAGCCCCCTTTTCCTGCGAGGAATTGGGGGCTTGCTGTGTTACTGAATGGCATTCCTCAGCTGCATCATGAGGACGGCTTCGAGGGCTGCGGTCTCTGTCCTCAGGCGGCTTCTGCCAAGCGTGACGCTCCGATAGCCATGATGCAGGGCAAGCCTTACTTCGTCTATGCTGAAATCGCCTTCGGGGCCAATGAGCACGGTGGTGGGCACACCTGGGCGAAGCACGTCGAAGAGGAAGGGCTTGGTGCTATCCTCCTCTTTCAATGGAAAATAGCAATGGCAGATGAACTTGTCGCCCTCGCGCTCCTGACTGATGAAGTCGCGGAAGCGCGTCATGCCATTCAGCTGTGGCTTCCAGGCTTTCTGGCTCTGCTTCATGGCCGATACAAGTATCTTGTCGATGCGTTCCTCTTTGACGACATGGCGCTCGCTGAACTGGCAATCGAGGAAACTGAGTTCGTCGAAACCTATCTCCGTGGCCTTCTCGGCAAACCACTCCACACGGTCTATCAGCTTCGTTGGTGCCATGGCAAGATGCAGATGCCCCTGCCAGTCGGGTTCCTGCGGCATGGCCTTCTCGATGCGATAGGAGCAGCGATGGCCCGTGGCTGCCGTGATGACAGCTCCATAGAAGCAGCCTTTCCCATCGACAAGCAGGATGTCGTCGCCCACACCGAGCCGGAGCACTCGCAGAGCGTGCCCAGCCTCATCGGCAGGAAGCTCCGTGGTGTTCGGGGCATCGGGTGCGTAGAAATATCGTATCTCTTTCATTGTTGGCAGTTTGGGTGATTAGGCGTTTTGTTGCTTGGTGGTTTTATCCTTGAACAGTATCGCAAAGAGAATGGCTACGACGAGGGCGTAGGCGGCAAAGATGTACCAACACGTCTGCCAGCCAGCTACGACCTCAGCTCCCGTGGCACCTGCTGCCTGAGGCGTGAAGACATAGCTGTTGATGACGGCCTGGGCAACGAGCGTGCCAATGAAGGCTCCGAGGCCGTTCGTCATCATCATGAACAGTCCCTGAGCACTGCTGCGAATGCTGTCGTCGGTCTCCTGATTGATAAAGAGCGAGCCGGAGATGTTGAAGAAGTCGAAGGCTACGCCATAGACTATCATCGATAAGAGGAAGAGCCATACGCCGCTGCCGGGGTTGCCCAAGCCGAAGAAGGCGAAACGCAACACCCATCCCAGGAGGGCGATGAGCACAACCTTCTTGATGCCGAAACGCGAGAGGAAGAAGGGGATGAGCAGGATGCAAAGCGTCTCGCTCATCTGCGAAAGCGAGATGAGGATGTTGGCATGCTGCACGCCAAAGGTGTCGGCATATTCCGGTATGCTGCCGAAGCTCGTGATGAAGGGATTGGCATAGCCGTTGGATATCTGCAGGCAGAAGCCCAAGAGCATAGCAAACGCCATGAAGACTGCCATACGAGGATTGAGGAAGAGCTTGAAGGCATTCAATCCAAGTGCCTCGAACAGAGTCTTTTGTTGGCTCTCATCTTTCTTGATAGGCATGCGAGGCATCGTCAACGAGTAAGCAGCCATGACGAGGCTCAGGCAGCCGCTCACCATCCATTGGCCGGGCGTGGACTGCAGGCCGCAAAGGTCAACAATCCACATCGTGACGATGAAGCCCACGGTACCCCAGACGCGAATGGGCGGGAAGGCTTTCACGGTATCGAGACCTGCGTTCTCAAGTGCCGAATAGGCCACAGAATAGCTGAGGGCGATGGTCGGCATGAAGAAGGCTACGGAGAGCGTGTAGAGCGAGAACAAGGTGGTGAAGTCGGGGTCTGCTCCTGCCTGGAAGCCATAGAACGAGGCGCCAATCATGAAGAGACCAGCCATGAAGTGGCAAAGGCTCAGGACGCGCTGTCCCTCCATCCAGCGGTCGGCAAGAATGCCCATCAGAGCAGGCATGAAGATGCTCACGATGCCTTGCACGGAATAGAACCAGCCGATGTGACTGCCAAGCCCCACACCAGCGAGATAAGTGCCCATGGAGGTCAAGTAAGCACCCCAAACGGCAAACTCAAGGAAGTTGAGAAGAGTTAGACGGAATTTCAGGTTAGACATATTATTTACGATTTAACTATTTACGATTTACGATTTATTTACGATTTAAGTAATTTACAATTTAACAATGTACAATGTACAATTGATTTACAATTTAGTAATTTAGCTATTTACTTCTCCCCTCCTTTGGAGGGGTCGGGGGAGGCTGTAGGCTTCTTTACTCCACCCAGAGCACCAGCCCCTTCAGGTACTCTCCTTCGGGATGATAGATGTTGATGGGATGGTCGGCTGGCTGGTGCAGCTGATGCAAGATGCGAACCTTCCGCTTTGCCATGGCTGCCGCCGTGAAGACTGCCATTCGGAACTGGTCTTTGTTGACGGCTTGCGAGCAGCTGAAGGTGAAGAGGATGCCGCCCGGCTGTATCATCTCGAATGCCTTGCAGTTGAGCTTCGTGTAGCCTCTCAGGGCATTACGGAGCGCGTCTTTATGTTTGGCAAAAGCAGGCGGGTCGAGAATGATGAGGTCATAGACCCTCTCTAACTCCCCCTTAAAGGGGGAGGACTCCCTCCCTTTAAGGGAGGGCAGGGGTAGGTCCTTTTCCATGAACTTGAAGGCATCTTCTGCAAAGGCTTCGTGGCGATTGTCACCCGGGAAGTTCAGCGCGACGTTGGCCTCCACGAGTTCTATGGCCTTTGCGCTGCTGTCAACGGAATGCACCAGCTCTGCCCCACCCCGCATGGCATAGACGCTGAAGCCGCCTGTGTAGCAGAACATATTGAGCACCTTGCGGCCTTTGGCATAATGTTCTACGAGCGCACGATTGTCGCGCTGGTCTACGAAGAAGCCCGTCTTCTGCCCTTTCAGCCAGTCAATATGGAAAGCCAATCCATTCTCGCGAGCTATATCATCATTGCTTTCGCCATAGAGGAAGCCGTTCTCCTGTCCGAGCTGTGCCTTGAAGGGAAGCGTCGTCTCGCTCTTGTAGTAGATAGCTTTGAGACGCTCGCCCATAACTTCCTCAAGAGCCTGTGCCAACTCATTTCGGCAGACGTGCATACCGACACTATGTGCCTGCATGACAGCCGTTGAGCCATACATGTCGATGACCAGTCCTGGCAAGTTATCTCCCTCGCCATGAACCAGACGATAGATATCATTATCTTCTCTGCCAGCCACGCCGATAGCCTTGCGCACATCAAGAGCCGCAGCAAGACGTTTCTGCCAGAAAGCCTGATTGATAGGCTGCCTCTTGAAGGTCAGCACACGGACAGCGATACTGCCTATCTGCCAATGTCCAATGGCAAGGAAACGCCCGTCGGAAGCCAGCACCTCAACAAGGTCGCCTTCCTCAAGAGTGCCACCTTCCGAATGATGAATAGCACCACTGAATATCCAAGGATGGAAACGCTCGAGGCTTTCCTCCTTGCCCCTTCGAAGAATAATACTCTTATAATTCATAATATTTAATTCATAATTCACAATTCATAATTCATAATTCATAATTCAGCGCGGCAGCAAACTCTTTATAATTCATAATTCTTAATTCATAATTCACAATTAAGCGCGGCGGCAAACTCTTTATAATTCATAATTCATAATTCATAATTAAGCGCGGTAGCAAACTCTTCATTCTTCATTCTTCATTCTTCATTTAAATATTCTTCACTCTTCACTAAAGAATACCCTTCCTCCTGCATCCGCATCATCTCCTTGTAAAGTTCGACGCAAGCCCAGGCATCAGTGGCCGCATAGAGCATCTGAGCCTCTGTGAGGTTGTCGGCTTCCCAGTTCGAGAGTTGCTGACCTTTGCTTATCTTACCGCCCATAATGTTGGCATAAAGTTTCTGCAGGCTCTGGTCCTCGATGCCCATCTTGGCTGCGATGTCCTGGAGTTCGATGAAGGTGCCAGCCTTGAATTGCTTTCGTCCCGTCAAGGCATGAAGGTCGTCGTGCCAAGAGAGGCCAATCTTCTTTATCCGTCTGTCGCTGAGCAACCTGATGAGGCACTCAGGCAGGTCTATCCTGTTGAGGCGGAAGAGGAAGCACACCTCGCCGTTGCACACTTGCAGCAAAGCCACCTTGTACATCTTGCCTTTCTGGAACGAGGGCCTGGTCTCTGTGTCGAACCCCAGCAGAGGCTGCTTCATGAGGAACTGCACAGCCCTCTCTGCACCGCTCTCGCTAACTATCACCTCTATCCTCCCCGAGAAGAGCACGCGGGGCATGTTGGCAATCTGCTCCTTATCTAACTTGCTGACTATCTTCTTCATCGGTATTGAAGTTCATTGAATAGCGGATGCGATGCAGTTGCCTGAGCGTATCGAGCAAAGTCTGACCCCAGTAGAGTTCGAAGTTGTCGCGAACCTGCCATACAGCATCCAGCATGCAAGGTTCGAGGCGTTGCTGATAGACAGCCACGAAGTTGCGGAGCGCCTGATAGATGTCGGCCAGTCCTTCACTCACCGAGCACCAGCGGCTTTCCTCCGTCTGCATGTCCTCGTCCCACACAAGCAGTTCATACTCATCATGCTCATGCAGAAGACGATAGGCCCCATCGCGGACAAAGTTGTAGTCATCCTCAGTCACCTGATCATCAGGGACAAAAGCCCCCTCCGTATCGACCTCTGGCAGGAGCTGCACCTTCATGTAAATGAGCGGCAAGAGCTTGAGCAGAGTGCCGATGAAATTGTCCGTCGCCTGCTGTCCGTCGTCCGTCGTCTTCTCAAGAAGAGCGCAATATTCGGCAGCCACAGTGACAAACTCCAGTGTATCGTGTGCGTAGATTGGGTTTTCCATTTAATCCATTTTGAGCACAAAGGTACGGAGAATAATTCATAATTCAAAATTATTAAATTCAAAAATATTCTATTACTGAGCAAAAAAGGGCCCGAGGTGATTCTGGCCTTTTTCATCATTTCACTCTTCATTCTTTCATTTATTCATTCTTTTTTCGTACCTTTGCAGGGTGAAACCATACATTATTATATATATACTCCTTTCCCTGCTGCTGCTCGCATGTGGGGGCGGAAGGACGGCAAATGCCGATGGGCAGGGCGATACGCTCATGCTGCAATATGCCAGGAACCTGACTATCGTGGACTTCCCCGACTATACGGAGGTGACGATGCGAAACCCGTGGGACACAACAAAGGTGCTGGGGAAATACTGTTTAATTAAGAATGAAGAATTAAAAGATAATACATCTTCCCTCATCCCTCATACTTCTTCCCCCGTCCACATTCCTCTACATAATGCTGCAGTCTTCAGTTCCGTACATTGTGCCTTGCTTCACGAACTGGCGGCAGACGAGGCCGTGGGCGGCATCTGCGACTTCGAGTTCTTCAACCTACCCTACTACAAACAGGCTGTCAACACTGGACGAATCGTCAACCTTGGCAACAGCATGCAGCCAAGCCTTGAGAAAATAATCGACCTCAATCCCGATGCCTTGCTGCCCAGTCCGTTCGAGAACAGCGGCGGCTTGGGGCGCGTGGAGAGGCTTGGCATCCCCATCATCTGGTGTGCCGACTACATGGAGAACACGCCACTGGGGCGCGCCGAATGGATTCGTTTCTACGGACGGCTCTTCGGACGTGCTGAGCAGGCCGACAGCATCTTCCGGTGCGTGGAAAGCCGCTATCAGGAACTCCGCTCTGCAGCCCTCCAGGCAAAGACGAAACCCAAGCTGCTGCCCGAGATGCCCTGGAGCGGACAATGGACCTTGCCGGGCTCGGGAAGCAGTTCCACCTTGCTCTACAAAGACGCAGGCGCTGACTATCTCTTTGCCGACCTCGAAGGGGCAGGAGGCATCCCGCTCAGCACGGAGAAGGTGGTGGACAAGGCTGTCGAGGCAGACGTCTGGATTATCAAGCATCACGGGCCACTCAACCGCGCGCAGATGAACGCCGACACGCCCTTGCTCTCCAACATAAAAGCACGGATCTGGTGGTGCGACACCTCGAAGACTCTCATCTACGAGGAGACACCCTTCCACCCAGAACGACTGCTCGAGAACCTCATCGGCATCCTGCATCCGGAGCTGGGAATCAGCTCGAAATACGAATACTTTATGCCATTAATAACTGATGAAAGATAAATACAAGTTGAAGTTATTGGCAGTGGCGATGGTGCTGCTTTCTGTCGCCAACGTGCTGTGGGGCTCGCTCGACATTCCTGTGGGGGATGTGTGGCGAATCCTTTGCGGAGGCGAGGTGGAGGGGCATCCTGCCTGGCGCATTATCGTGCTGCAAGGCCGCATTCCCCAGATGCTGACGGCTCTGCTGACGGGTAGTGCCCTGGGCACCTGCGGTCTGCTTCTGCAAACAGCTTTCCGCAATCCCCTGGCCGGTCCGTCCATCCTCGGCATAGACTCAGGCGCCAACCTCGGCGTTGCCCTCGTCCTGCTTCTGCTTGGCGGCACAGCCACCATAGGCGGCATGACGCTTGGCGGACATCTGCTTGTCGTGGTGGCTGCTATGGTTGGAGCCCTCGCCATCATGGCTTTGCTGATGCTCCTAAGCAGTTTGTTGCGCAGTCAGGTGATGTTGCTCATCACGGGTGTCATCATCAGTTATGTGACGGGCAGCATCATCCAGCTCCTCAACTACTCGGCAACCGAGCAAGGCGTCCACAGCTTCGTGATTTGGGGCATGGGCAACTTCGCTTCCGTCGGCATAGAGCGACTGCCAGTCTTCTGTGCACTCTCTTTCGCAGGACTGTTCCTCGCGTTCCTGCTCATCAAGCCTCTCGACGCGCTCCTGCTTGGTGACCACTATGCCGAGAACCTTGGCATCAGGATAGGCAGGATGCGACAAATTCTCTTGCTCGTCACCGGTCTGCTCACAGCCACCACAACAGCTTTCTGTGGACCAATCTCGTTCATCGGCCTGGCAGTACCCCATCTGGCACGTCTCACGCTCGGCACCTCATACCATCGCACCCTGATGCCCGCCACCATGCTCGTAGGTGCCAACCTTGCACTCGTCTGCAACCTGCTGAGCACCTTGCCCCGCGACGGCAGCATCATCCCCATTAGCGTCATCACACCCCTCATCGGAGCACCCGTCGTGCTGCACGTCATTCTGAGACAAAGGGCCAGTTAAGAATTAAGAATTAAAAAAGAAGAATTAAGAATTAAGAATTGAGACGAAGGGCCTGTTAAGAATTAAGAATTAAGAAAGAAGAATTAAGAATTAGGAATTGAGAATTGTGAAGAGTTTGCTGCCGCGCTTAATTATGAATTATGAATTAAGAATTTTGCATTATTAATACGTGTAATTCGAGAAATTCGTGGTTATATAAATAAATAATGTATGTGTATATAATTTAAGACAAAATACTATGAATAAGCGAATCATTTCCCTCTTCTTTTCGGCTTTCTGCCTTTATGCTTGCGCAGAAGTCAATTACCAAGTCATTCCCCTGCCTCAGCAAATCGTTATTGACAAAAGCGGGCAGCACATGCTTCTCTCCGAAGGCATGACAGTAGGCTATCCCGCTGGCAACAAGCAGATGAAGCGAAACGCTGAGTTTGCTGCCGAATACCTCAACCTCTCTCTCTTGGATGAAGGCAAAAAGGGCGCAGACGTCAGCCTCACGCTTGGCCTCAAGAGCAGCAATCCCGACGACTATGTCATCAACGTGGGCAAGAAAGGCATCACGATTCAAGGCGCCAGCGAGAGTGGTGTCTTTTATGGCATTCAGACGCTTCGCAAGAGCATCATGAACGAGACGGGCGAGATACGTCTGCCCTACGCCAATGTGTGCGGTTCGCCACGCTTCGGCTATCGCGGTACGGAACTCGACTGCGCCCGCCACTTCTTCCCCGTCTCCTTCATCAAGAAGTTCATAGACATCCTCGCCCTGCATGGCATCAATCGTTTCCATTGGCATCTGACGGACGACCAGGGCTGGCGCT
Source organism: uncultured Bacteroidales bacterium (assembly GCA_902768605.1). Next base: position 5,072 of record CACXLY010000054.1, on the reverse strand, counting down.
TCGAGGTGAAAGCCCTACCCGAGCTGGCAAAGAAGGCAAGTGTGCGTCCGTGCACGATTGTTGGCAAGAACATAGGCCTCTCCGAACCCAATAATGCCATCTATGACGATACCCCCGAGACGGGCTACTACACACAGGAGGAGATGCGCGAAGTCGTGGCTTATGCCGCCGAGCGCTACATCACCATCATTCCCGAGATAGACCTCCCCGGGCATATGATTGCGGCTATGAGCGTCTATCCCTACCTTGGCTGCACAGGCGGTCCGTACAAGGTTTGGAGCATCTGGGGCATAGCCGATGATGTGCTGTGCGCAGGCAATCCCAAGACGCTGGAGTTCCTCAAGACCGTCTATGGCGAGCTTTGTGACGTCTTCCCCAGCAAGCTGATTCATATCGGAGGCGACGAGAGTCCGCGCGTCCGCTGGAAGACATGTCCGAAGTGTCAGGCAAAGATGAAGGAACTAGGACTCACCAAAGAGGCTGAGTTGCAGACCTATATTAATAAGGAAATGGAGGCATTCCTGGCTTTGCGCGGTCGTCAGATAATCGGTTGGGACGAGACGCTCGAGGGCGGCCTGAGCGAGAATGCAGCCGTGATGAGCTGGCGCGGATATGAAGGCGGCAAGGCAGCGGCAAAGCTCCATCATCATGTCGTGATGACGCCGACCTCACATTGCTACTTCGACTATTACCAGCTCAAGAACCACGATGCCCAGCCCCTCTCCATCGGCGGCTATCTGCCTATGAGCAAAGTATATAGCATGGAGCCTGTGCCAGATGATTTGACGCAGGAAGAGGCCAAGTTCATCATGGGCGCCCAGTGCAACCTCTGGTCGGAATACATGCTCAGTCCCGACCATGTGGAGTATATGCTCCTTCCCCGCCTGGCAGCCATGAGCGAGGTGCAGTGGCTCCAACCCGAGGCAAAGAACTACGAGCAGTTCCTCGTGCGTCTTGCTTCCCTTGAACAATCCTATCGTCGTCTTGGATACAAATTCTGCAAGGCATACGAATGATTAGCTTACAGCATCTCACGGTAGGCTACGGCGAGCCCCGCGCATTAGAAGCGCGCCTCGGTGCTAAAGCATCCGAGAAGGCCGTCCTATCCGACATCAACCAGACACTCAGGGGCGGACAGATGGTCTGCCTGCTTGGAGCCAACGGCGTGGGCAAGAGCACCATCCTGCGCACCCTTGCAGGCTTCCTGCCGCCACTCTCGGGAAAGGTCTTAATAGACGGGCGCGACCTGACTTCCCTCTCCATTTCCGAGCGCAGCAAGGCTGTCTCCGTAGTCTTGACAGAAAGGGTTGAGGTGCCGTACATGAAGGTAGTGGACCTCGTGGGGATGGGACGCTCGCCCTATACAGGCTTCTTTGGAAAGCTGACGGAGGAGGACAAGGCCATCGTGGATGAAGCCATCGAGATGGTAGGAATCGGCAACCTGGCAAGGCGGACTATCGACACGCTTAGCGACGGCGAACGCCAGAAGGCATTACTGGCCAAAGCATTAGCCCAGCAGACGCCCATCATCTTGCTCGACGAACCGACGGCTTTCCTCGACTTCCACGCAAAGGTCAGCACGCTTAGGTTAATGTTGAAGCTTGCTCACGAGACGAACAAAATCATCTTCCTGAGCACGCATGATGTGGAGATGGCTATCCAGCTGAGCGACGAGCTATGGATTGTGCAGGACGGCAACATCTCGACGGGCACGACTTCAGCACTCACGGAAAGCGGCATCCTGGCACGTTTCCTGCAAGCCGAAGGCATCAGTTTCGATGATAAGGACTTGACGCTGAGAATCAGATGAAGTCGGGCAACTCGTGAAGCTTCGTGCTGTTGCTGCCCTTGATGAGAATCGTGGAATTGGCTATCGGCTCAGCCTTCAAGGCTGCCTTCACCTCATCAACACTATTGAAATTCACAATTTGACAATTTGACGATTTCCCAATTTCGCAATTTGACGAATCGGAAACTGCCTTCGAGAACTCTTCACCTACGAGCCAAATGCGCTCCAACTTCATCTCCTGAAGCTGCTTCACTATCCTCTTGTGCTCTTCAAGGCTTTCTGCACCCAGCTCTCGCATATCGCCAAGTATCACCATCTTGTGCTCGCATTCAAAGAAAGAGAAGTTGGTCAGCGCGGCCGACATGCTCGAGGGGTTCGCGTTGTAGGCATCCACGATGAGGCGATTGCTTCCAGCCTCCCTCAGTTCGCTGCGGCTGTTCGTCGGCTTGTACGTCGCCAAGGCATGGTCAATCTGCTCGGGCTTAATGCCGAAGTGCAGACCAATCGTGACGGCAGCACGGAGGTTGGCTATATTGTAAGCGCCAATCAGGTTAGTCTTCACCGTATGCCAGGGCTGGTCGTCTTCTGCCCGCCATTGCATCTCAACATAGGGCACAACTTCGCTCACCCGGCCCTCGATGTAGGGAAGCGCATCTTTCCGTAGGACGAAGCCTCGGCTCTGAGCCATCTGCAGGAGGTCGTCGTCGAAGGCATTGAGGAAGAGCTTCTTGCCGCGCTTCAGCAGGTCGTCGTAGAGTTCGCCCTTCGTCTGCTTCACGCCCTCGAAGCTGCCAAATCCCTCCAGATGCGCACGGCCGACATTCGTGATGAGCCCGTAGTCAGCCCTGACAATACGGCAAAGGTCTGCAATCTCGCCAGGATGGTTGGCACCGGTCTCGACGACGGCGATGTCGTGCTCGGGCTTGAGACGAAGCAAGGTGAGAGGCACGCCGATATGATTGTTGAGATTGCCCTCGGTAAAGAGGACGTTCTTGCCCTCGGAAAGGACTGCGCTGATAAGTTCCTTCGTGGTTGTCTTGCCGTTCGTGCCCGTAATCTGCAACACGGTTTTGCCCCAAGTCATGCGATGAAGGGCAGCCAGTTCCTGCAAAGCCTTCAAAGCATCAGGCACGAGGATGAGGCGCTCGTCCTGCTTCGCAACCTCGGGATTATCGACAACGGCAAAGGCGCAACCCTTCTGGAGTGCCTGCATGGCATAGTTGTTACCGTCGAACGTTTCGCCCTTCAAGGCAAAGAAAATGCTGTCCTCAGGGCACTTGCGGCTGTCCGTAGTCACCATCGGATGCTCGCAGTAAATGGCATATAAATCTTCCGTTTTCATAATCAAAGTATGTTTTGCCTTGCAAAGTTACATAAAAAATGTGACATACAAGCCAGCCGAATAGAGAAATTTCATTTTGCGTGAGTCCGATGAAAGCTAAAGGACATAAAAATCATGTCTAATTCGTAATTGACTTTCCCTACGGCCGTCGACCTCAGTTCGTGATTAAAGGCCGACGCTACGTGAAGGAACTTGACACGCTACGTGAAGGAACTTGACACGCTTCGTGAAGGAACTTGACACGCTTCGTGAAGCATTCATTTCTTCATTCTTTTTATTTTTTTCCTTCATTCCTTCATTCTTTCATTCTTTTTTCGTATCTTTGCATGCAGAATACAGTATAAAACACCCCCGAATAAACTAAAAACCTCTATAACTATGAAAAAGCTGTTATTCTTCAATTTGCTTTTGGCAATGCTCCTGGGAGCGACAAAAGCATGGGCAGCAGACGACGACCTGTATTGTTGCGGCCAAAAGCAGGCGAGCCAGTACAACTGGAAGTACACCACGACCAACAACATTGGCGACGCCATCACAAGCGGCAGCATTTCGTACAACGCCGGTTCGAAGACTGTGACCTTCGACAATGTTACTGCTACTGTTAGTGGCGACAACCGCATCTTCTACAACAAGAATGTGGAAGGCTTGAGGATTATCTTTAAGGGGAATTGCACGCTGACGAGCGACAAGTGCGTGTTCCGTCTTGACGAGGACACTCAGATTCTAGGCTCAGGCTTGGACGTATGTGTGGAGCTCCTGGCTATGGGGGATAAAGCACAATGCATCTATTGCCCTAACGAGACCAATCTGACTATCACGGATGCCATGAAGATGACGATGAAGTCGAAATACTGGCGCGCCATGGAAACGAACGGCACTAATGTGACTATCATCAGCTCGACGATTTATGCGGAAGGTTATGACTGTGCTATCCAAAACAACAAGGGCAACGACCATAAAGGACGTCTGAAGCTGACAAATTGTTTAATCAGAGACCCTTGGGGGAATTATAATGGGTCTGTAGGTAAAGGTTATATTTACGATGGCCCAATGACTACAACAGGAGTATTCAGAGTCCATACCGAGTATGCAAAGTCTGTCATGATTATCCGCAGTGCGGATTTTCTTGGTGTAAGGCTTAAGGGTATTGCCCTTACGAAAGGCTGGTCAGTAAACACAGACCCAACCAATCCATCTTACGGCATTGAGGACTGCTACACCTACGATGAATCCACAAATACCCTGACTTTGACGGATGACATCCAAGCCGTGTCGGATTATCATGATGTAATTAACCTAAATTTGAAGAGCTATTTGGATGACTGGAAAGGAATTATTGTTTCCCACCCAATCAATATCGACGGCGGAGGATATTTTGTTTCTGGTCAACTTGGCATGAGTTGTTCTGCAGATGTAACCCTGAGCAACATAACAATTGCATCGAATGAAGGCAACGGAGTGTCGTTATCACAATATTCAGTTAAAGATGATAATGGACATCACGATGTGAATCCAATCCTGACATTGAAGGACAACGTAATAATAGGCGGGGTAGAAACCGCTATTTACGGCTATGGTATTGTCAAGTTCAACCCTTCGGCAGGGAAGACAGTCATGTTGGTGCCTTGTAACGATCAATTTAGGGAGACAACTACCTTCTCCGACAAACCGTTAAAGGTTAGTGGAATACGACTCGAAGACTGCTCCATCACAACACCCGAAGGCGGCGTGATTGGCTCAAGCGGAGTTGAAGTTGACGGCAATACCGTCTTTACGAAGGTCATCTTCACAGGCACGACAAAGTATGACCTATGGGTGGGCGAGACGCAGGTAACGTCGCTTAATGCTTCCGACATTCTTGGCGACGGCGGGCACTTCAGGTACAATCCATCCACAAATGTACTCAGGGTCACAAATGCCACGTACGAGAATACAAGCGAC
>CACXLY010000053.1 GCA_902768605.1 uncultured Bacteroidales bacterium | reverse complement strand
TATTTATCATGCTCTATGACATGTCACACCCTGCAAAATGAGCTATAGACAATTTTCAAACGTCAATTTATGCCTTGAAACGTTTGAATCGGCCATAACGCCAGTAGGAATCGACCTTTGAAGGCTGTTCCACCCTGCAAATTGAGCTATTGGTCGCTAATTTATCAAGTTTTTTATAAAAAATATTTGACAAAATGCTTACATTTTACAAGAAAATCCCATAACTTTCCAATCTCATTCGGTTGACATGCGAAATCAGCAAATTAGACACGTCGAAGTGGCCAATTCGACACGTCGAAGTGGCCAATTCGACACGTCGGAAGACCCCCTCTGACTCCAAGACCCCCTCTGACTCCAAGACCCCCTCTGACTCCAAGCCCCCCTCTGACTCCAAGACCCCCTCTGACTCCCCCTTAGGGGGAGAAAATAAGTTCAATCTACAATATTCAACGGTCAATGGTCAATATTCAATTTTCAATGTTCAATTTTCAATGTTCAATCTTCAACTTTCAATCTTCAACTTTCAATCTTCAACTTTCAATCTTCAATCTTCAACGGTCAGCAACCTCCTTAATCGCCGCAAACGATTAGAAGTTCCTTTCCCTTTGCCAGGTCTTCATGCTTGACGAACCAGCCTTTCAGGGGTGTGCCGCCGATGGTGATGCGCTTTATCTTCTCCCCCTTGCCCTGCTTGATGATGTCAAAGCGCTGGCCATCCCCAAGGGTGAAGTGCACCTTGTCGAAGAGTGGCACAGTGACGATATACTCGGGGTCGGCCGGCGAATAGGTGTAGATGCCAATTGCGTTCAGCACAAACCAGCTCGACATCTCGCCGGCATCGTCCATCCCCGCATAGGCCAGGCCTTCCTTTCCCATGCCGTAGTACTTGTGCATGAGGGTGTTGAGCACGTGCTGAGCCTTCTCCTGCTTGTCGATGAAATAGTAGGTGAAGGGTATGCTGTGGCCGGGCTGGTTGCCATGGCAGTATAGTCCGAGATAGCCTGTGCAGTTGAAGGCAGGATAACCTCCGTTCTTTACTGTGAAGAGCGAGTCGAGCTTCTGCTCCACCGCCTGTCTGGATGGGTAGAGAGCCACCATCCCCATAGGGTCGTGGGGAGCAAAGAAGAGTGAGTTCCAGGCATCTGCCTCGCGATACTGATACTGATAATATGGGTAGTTGGGGCGGAAGTCCTCTATCCAGAGTCCCTTCCCGTCACGCAGCACCTTGCCGCGCCAAAAGCCTGTCGAGGGGTCGAAGAGTGTCTTGTAGTTCTGTGAGTGCTTGAGGAGCAGCTGCTCGTTCGCCTTGTCTCCCAGTTCACGGGCTACAAGGGCTGTGGCATAGTCATCATAGGCAAACTCAAGCGTCTTGGTGACAGCTCCCTTGTACTCATCCCCGGTCGGCACATTCACAGTGTCTTTCTCTGAAATCCAGCCACGCTCAAGGTATTCGTCGAGGTAGGGACGGCCGCCTCTCCCTGGCACTGTGGCATTCTTCAGCATGAGGGCATAGGCACGCTGGAGGTCGAAGTCGCGGATGCCTCTGAGCCATGAGCCTGAGACAAAGGTGCTGGCATGGTCGCCATGGAAGAAGGTGGGCATATAGCCACCACGGGTCTCACCCCTTTCTATGCAGCTGCGGATAATGTCGCGAGCCACATCTGGGGTTATCATGCCCAAGAGAATGAGCTTGTTGCGGTAGGTGTCCCAGAAGCTGGGGTTGGTGTAGTAGTTGTAGCCCAGCTTTTTCACCTCACCATGCTCGACTGAGCTCTCCCCATTCACGTCAGTCCGGAGATGCGGGAAGAGGAAGGTGCGGTAGAGGGTCGAATAGAGCATTTTCCTGTCGGCCTCTGTGCCGCCCTCCACCTGGATATGGCCCAGGATGTCGTTCCAAACCTTGTCAGCATCCCTGCGAACCTCTTCAAAGCTCTTGCCCGACAGTTCTGCCTTCAGGTTCTCCCTGGCATTCTCTATGCTGACGAAGGAGAAACCTATCTTGAGTTCCAAGGGCTTAGAGCCATTCGGCTTCTTCAGCTTCACCATGCCTATGGGGCGAGAGAAGTTCCTGCCTCTTCCGTCCTCCCTCATACTTCTTCCTTCATCCCTCATACTTCTCCCTTCATCCCTCATATTTCTCCCCTCTTCCGTCACACTCTCAATCTCTTCCGAGAGTTCTCCATAGAAGTAGATGCGCCCTTCTCCATCCTGAAAGCCCTCGATGGCATTCGTGCCAGCCTGTTTCAATTCCCATCGGCGAGGCATGTTGTTTGAGCGTGCTATATCGATGAGCAGGGCTTTGTGGTCACTCTCACGGAAGGTGTAGCGATGGTAGCCACAGCGGAGAGTGGTGGTCAGTTCAGCATTCACATTGTACCTGTCGAGGAATACCTGATAATAACCCGGATGAGCCTCTTCCTTGTCGTGATGGTAGGCAGAAGCATAGCTTTGAGGCGTCGGCTTTCCTTCCTCTGTGACAGGCAGGATAGGCAGGTGCAGGAGGTTCCAGTGGCCCTTGCTCGTATGGGCAAAGCCATAGATGAGCGAGTCTTCATATTGATAGCCAGAGCCTGAACGGTACTGTGTGACAGGTGTGAGCTGCACCATCGCGTTGGGCAGGGCAGCCCCCGGGAATGTCTCAGCACCCCATTGCCTCTCGCCAGGTTTGGGAACGAAGCCCAGCTCCTCGGGCGTCCAAAGCGTCGTGGTGCCCATCAGAGGATTGACATACTGCGTAACGCCCTCTGCAAACAGGGAGGGAATAATCAGAAAAAGAGAAAGGATGTGAATGAGAAACCTGTGCATGATGATTGTCTGTTTGAGTATATTATAGTTGACAGCTATGGCGGGAAAAGGTTTAATGCGGGGCGGACTACTCCTTCACAATTGCCTTGGTGGTGTAGTCCGAATACACGACAATCTGCACGCCCTTTTCATCCTTACCGACCGGCTGCCCCTGGAGGTTGTACCTTGCCACCTCGCGCACCTTTGTGCCACCATTCGCCTTGGGCTGAGCGACGGCATCCGGACTGGAGTCTCCCAAAGGCCGGGAGAGAAGATATGCCGTGACCACCATCTGGTCCTTGTTGTGGCTTGTATTCATCTGCTCGACAGAAAAGCCATTGGCAGCCAGGAGGTTCAGCACTTCGCCCACGCAGTAATACCCATTGTATTCATCAAACTCATAGGGCAGATAATAGTTTTTCATCGACTGAGGGATGTCGCCACTCAGGACAATCGCGTTTGAATTATCCTGTGTGCAATACACAGTCACATAACTCTTTTGTGCATAAGCGTAAACGCCTGCAAGCAACAGGAGGAGAGAAGAAAGAATCGTTTTCATGATGAATATTATTTTACAATTTACATAATGTCGAATATGACCTACAGTCCTATCTCGCAAAAGGCCTCGAATGATTGCTCGAGCCTGGCAATCTGAAAGGGCTGCAGACGAAGGGAGAAAGTCCCTGTGAGTTCGTCCAAGCCGAAAGCCACCTTGATGATGCTGGCCAGGTTGAAACTGCCGCCAGTGCCGCGCTTCATCAGCATACGGGCCACCTTCAAAACCTCACTCCGGTCATGCTCGATGTAGTGAAGCGAACGAAGCAGCAGGAAAAGGCAAGCTGGCGTATCCACTCGGACAAGATACAGCATCTGCGCCCTACCCTTCTCAATGCCAAGCAATTGGAAAAGCATCTCCACCTGGCTTGGCAGCTTCAGTTCAGGCAGTATCAACAGCCCAATCTTCTGGCACTCCACTTCGTTGAACTTCGCCGCAAGCCTACAGAAGCCCTCGTCGGACAGTCCTGCACTCCCAACCTTCATGCGCTCCAGAAAGGTCTTCATCAGCGTCACGAGGAACGCCTTGCTGTCATACCTCACCAGCGCCTCGGTCATCTTCCAATAAAGCTCGGCAGAACAATCCAAGAGCAGACGCTCTCCGAGCATATAGCCAGCAATCCGCTGCTCGCTTCTCGTGAACGACTTCAACCGCGCCACAAGCCCCTCGGCATCCTCCGCCTGAAAAGCAGGAAGAAGCTTCGACTCCACCGTCCTGCTATAATGTTTGTCTGCTGACATCTTTTCCCAATCTTTTCTTTTTGCAAAGATAGCGAAACTATGGAAACTTTAGGAAGAATAGAAACTTTTCCACCTCCTACTCCAAAAAAAAGCCGCAAAAATTTTAGTTTCTCAAATATTATCAGTATCTTTGCCCTCGGCTATTATATATTTCGAGGATTCCACTCCAAGCTGATATTTATTATTTATATAAGGTAAAAAATGAGAAAGTCTCTTATCTTAGCGGTACTGCTACTTGGCAGCCTCTCCTTGCAGGCTCAGGAGAAAGTCATGAACATACAGATGGCGGACGGGACAACTGCACAGACCCGTGTGGCCGACCTCAAACGTATCAGTTTCCTGACCATCGGAAACGGCAATCAGGGCCTGATAGTCAAGACATCAGGCGGCGAGTCGGTTACCATCCGCTTCGAAGCAAATCCCGTCGTGACAGTCGATAACGGCAAACTGACCATCACATCAAGCCAGGACGAAGACATGGCAATTGAAATCACAAACATCAGCGAAATACAGTTCGGCGAATCGGACGGCACAGCCATCAGCGAGATAGAAGGCTTCTCGTGCATCATTCAGGACGGCGGCATACTGCTCCGAGGCATCCCTCACGACCTCAAGCCCTGCATCTACTCCATCGACGGACGCAGCCTTCCCACACCAACCGTCTCGGGCAACGAACTGCGACTGAACCATGCCACTTTGGGCTCGGGAATCTACATCGTAAAAGTTGGCTCGTTCGCAACAAAGGTAAAAATAAAGAATTAAGAAAGAAGAAGATTATTTAAATGAAGAATGAAGAGTGAAGAATGAAGCTCCGCGACAACAATCGCGCCATGGTGCTAGAGCATCCATGAATTTGCTACCGCCCATAATTATGAATTATGAATTGTGAATTAAAATGGTATCGTCCTTTAACTTCATTAACTTCTTTAACTTCATTAACTACCCAAATTTCCGAAACTCGAATACATTAAATATACCGCAAATGAAAAAGCTATTTCTCCTGGCCTTCCTGTGGTCGATGCAGCTCATGGCACAGCAAAACACCACGATGATAACGAAGCTTGCTAACGGCGCCACCATACGCACAGATATCAGCGAGGTGGAGAAGATAACATTCGCCGACACCACATACAACCTCACCAGCAACGGCTACCGCATCCTCGAAGCCAACGAACTTTGCTGGCCAGAAGACCGACTGCTGCCTTGCTTCTTGCCACCTGCCTCTCAAGTCAGAACGCTCGACATGAATGCAGCAAAGCTCAGCAACGAAGAGCGCATCATGTTCTGCACGCTGCAAGGCATCGTCAACCGCACATGCCCGCGCATCCTGCTCTACAATCACAACGAAGAACCACAATCCACCTGGCCCACAGCACACAACCTAAAGACCACCACCACCTCCAGCTCCAGACCATATACGCTGGTGAGGTTCTACAAGGACGAAATCAAAGGACTGGTGCTCTACAGCAACGAACGGAGCGAACACTACGCCAACCTCGCCGTCACCATAGCAGGACTGGAGCGACTGCTGCCAGTGACCGAAGACATCATGGCTAAACTCAAAGCCAACGGCATGGACTTCCCTGTAGTAGAAGACCTTACATCGCTCACCATGTCCTCAGCCCTGGCCATCTACAACTACCTCTACACCAACTATTGGGACCGATGCAACCACCGACTGCTCATCAGCGAACGACCCACCATACCCTATGTCCACGACATCGGAGTAGCCTGCGGCTCGGCTTGTGTATGGCTCGACCCTCGTAATGCCAGCGAACGCACACTCCTCGACAAGATGCTCAAGGAAATGACACCGGGGCGCGACTTCGTCCTCGGATGGTACCCGGAAGAACGTTCAGGCGTGGGTGAAGCTACTAAGTACGGACTCTCCTCCGTGCCTGCCGACTTCTTCGAGAACACCACCGTCTATACAGCCGTCAACAGGGCCATAAAGATACCTCCTGTGCCAAAACGTCCGAAGCTGGAAAACAAAGTCTATGCAGCCATCTACATCAGCGACGGCGACAACATACAGTACTGCCAGCATGCCATGGCTAAGATTTACGAACAGAGCGGACGAGGAAAGATGCCCCTGAACTGGACCATCAGCCCAGCACTTGCCGACTTCTCACCCACCATGCTGAACTACTACTACGGCAAGGCCACCACCAACGACTGCTTCGTCAGCGGACCGTCTGGAATGGGTTACGCCATGCCTTATGATGCACACAACTCGCGCTACTACGCTTCCGCCAACAACATCAAACTTATCACGCCATACACACAACTCACTCAGCGCTACATCGAAAAGGCAGGACTGCGCGTCATCACCATCTGGGACGACATCAGCGCAGCTCAACGGAAAGCATACGCCGAAAACTGCCCTTACCTCTACGGACTCACCATAAATGACTGGGAGCGACAGACAGGCCGACTGACCACCAAAGTGCAATCCAGCTGGCTGCCCATCACGCCACAATATCCCTGCTATGCCAACGGAGTGGATGTCATAACCGACTTCTTCAATCGCGACATCAAAAACTTCAAAGGCACACAGCCTATGTTCGTCACAGGTCAGGCTACCGTATGGGATGCTGGTCCAGACAAACTCATCGCATTAAGACAAAAACTCGACGAACTCTCGCCAGGCAATGTCAACATCGTACGTGCCGACCATTGGTTCAGCTACTACAACGAAGCCCACCACCTGCCCTTCAACATCACCATGCTGCAGGATACGGAAATCACTTCCTCGCCAGCCAAGTCAAGTGTTAAATTTGCTGCAAACGGTTCACCATCTGAAGCATACATGTGGATATCCAGAACTGCCGAAGGAACCGCCTGGGTGCAGTTGGACTTTCAGGAACCCTACGAGATTAGTCGCTATGTACTCCGCCATGCCGAAGCAGCAGGGTTAGACCCACAGCTCAACAACCGCGACTTCACAATCGAAACCAGCCTCGACGGCGAAAACTGGACCACGGCAGACAGCCAGACCGACAACACCTCACCCGTGACCGATGCCACCATCACTCCCGTCGAAGCACGATACCTGCGAGTGAACGTCACCAAAGGCGGAACAGATGGCTACGTCCGCATCGGCGATATCGAAGTTTACGGAGCCCACTAATCCTTCTCTCCTCTCACTTCTTGCCTTTTCTCTCTTTCCCTTTACATCTCAACCTCCCAATGGCCTGAGCCGATGGTTCGTTGTTTGTCGGGTTTCGTAGGATTGGTGATGATGGCTTGGCAGCCTACGGGTATGTCGACGGACATCTTCAAACGGGCATCGGACTGACGCTCGGCACGAAGATGGATTGTGCCGCATGGATGCTCCTGCGAACACTCTACCCACGTAATCTTTTCGGAGAGATGGGGACAAATCTCGATTGTCCGTTCTCGGATGCTCTTGAACCGAGGCGTGATTGTAGTCGCGGAAGGTCCGTCGTCCGCTGTTTGAATCCCTCCCAGCCAAGTATAGAGCCACGTCAGTCCGCCGCCGAACATCGGATGGCAATGGGAATTGCCGCCGTCCCACTGCTCCCAAGTCGTGGTGGCGCCTTGCTCTATCCAATGTCCGAACGAGGGGAAGTCACGCTGTAGGAAGGCTTCAAGAGCCTCGTCGGCAAGTCCGGCATCTGCAAGGACATCGAAGAAAAGCTTTGTCCCGAAGATGCCTGTATAAAGATGGTTCTTTGAGGCTTCTAAGTCCCGACGAAGTGCCCCCTGGATGTCTGCCTCGGGCTTCATCAAGTATGCAAACAGATTGGAGCCTGCCGGGCCATACGTCTTGTTCTCAGCATCATAGAAGCGCTGGTGGAAAGCCTTACGAGTTCGCTCTTCCAAAGCAGCAAAATGCCGTTCGCTTTCCTTCTCGCCCAACAAGCCTGCTATCGAGGCCATCCGCTTTGCACACAACCAATAGAAATAAGTGTGGACAAGCGCATTCGAGGGACGCGTGTCGGTCGGCGTGCACCACTCTCCGAGGTTGCACCAATAGGTCATGTCGTTGTGCGGCTGATAGTGCTGTTCCATCGTTCCGTCCTCGTTCACCCAACCCGCGAAATAGTCCATCAGCCGAAGCATCGACGGGTAGTTTTCCCTAAGCACAGAGGGGTCGCCGTAACATTGGTAGTAATCGTATGGCATCAGTATCATGGCCGCGCTCCAAGGCACTCCGCCGCCGCAACCTGGCTGCCAAGGCGCTCCAAAGGGAACGAATCCAGTCCGTGGGTTCTGTGCCAGTCGCATGTCTGCAAACCACTTCCGATAGAAGGCCCGGGCATCGAACGTCCGCATCACCATCTCGGCAGCAACCTGTCCGTCGCCCAAATAGGCGGAGCGCTCCCGATGCGGGCAATCGCTGATGATGGAGCCGTGTGCGTTGTCCAACAGCGTCCGGCGCCAGATGCGATGAATCTTGGTCAATAGCGTGTCGGAGCAGGCAAAGAATCCCGTCTGCCGAAGCTCGGTGTTTACGGCTTCCGCTCGTATCTGCGAGGGCTGAAGGTCATCAAGCCCAAGTATCTCGACCTGCCTGAACACGAACCATGTGAAGCGGGGATGATAGTTCTCCCTACCGCCGCCCTTCATTATATATATGTTCTCACCATTCGGCGATTCGGACAGATACTTGATTTCTACTCGCTGTCCCGCTTGCCCCGTGATGTCAGTCAAATGAACCCAGCCCGATATCTCCTCTCCGAAATCGACGCGCCAACTCCTTTCGCCGAGGCGCTCTATCTTCTTTGGGGCAAAGGTCTCGCAGACTTTATCGGCAGGCGACATCTGGGGCTCGAGCGGACCGTCTGGAGCTGAAACTCTTATGGGAAGTACGGCAGATTGCTTCTCTTCAGAGGAAGCGGTTGGGCGAGAGCCTGGCTTGCACCAATACTCGTCGTGGAGTCTTGCATCGAAAACCTCACCTCCATAAATGCTGTTTTGTGTAATGCCGCTCCGCATAGCAAGCCAAGAGGTGTCGGTAGGGATGATTTGAATGGAGCCGTCGGCAAAGATCAGCATCAGTTGGGCGATGAATCGCGGCTTGCCATAGGGCATAGCGAAGCCGTTCTCCGAATTGAAGAAACCATTCCCAAGCCACACGCCCAAAGCATGGGGGCCGACGGAAAGGTAAGGCGTGAGGTCGTATCCCAGATAGAGGCAACGATAGCCCGTGAACTCGTTGTCGATGGCAACCCGTGTGTTCTCGATATCATTACGATGGGAGTAGTCTGTCTGCCCGGGCACAAGCACGTCATCGCTCACTTTCTGCCCATCGACATAGAGTTCGAAATAGCCCAAGCCGCAAATGAAGATGTGGGCGTCTCGTACCTGCTTGTCTATCGCGAAGTCTTTCCGAAACAAGGGCGCCTCTTCGTCAGCCCCAATCCATTCCGCCACCCAATCTGAGGGCGAAAGGGCCGTATGGAAACGAGCCGCCTCGCTCCATGGGGAGGGCTTGCCGCGCTTGTCCCACACCCTGACCCGCCAAAAGCAATCGGTGTTGCTAGCCAGGGTCTTGCCTTCGTAGCAGATGTGCCGCGTCTCTCCGCTCGTCCTGCGACCGGAATCCCACAAGTCGGCCTCGCCACGAAGAAGCTTCTCTTTCGCGGATGCGACCTGCACCTGATAGGCTGTCTGCCGCTGGTTCTTGTCTTTCCCATCGGCAACATCCACCCACGAAAGCCTCGGCTGCGACACCCCGACAGCCATCGGGGCAGTCAAGTCCTCACAAGTCAAGGAAACGGCCTTAATGCGAGCTGAAGAGGAGTGCGCAAAAAGCAGAAACAGGAGAAGTAATGCACTATTTCGCCATTTACAGTGCAGAAGCAAAGATTTCATTCCATCATTCTTTCATTATTCTTTCATTACTGATTACTACTTGTTCAGCACCTTTTTCTTGTTTACGATATTGATGCCGCGAGGTAATCTGCCATTCGGCAACTTCCTGCCTTGAAGGTCAAAGACTTCATTTAGAGACCTAAATCGCGAATCCTGAACCTTATCTATTCCCGTCGGGTCTTCCTTTCGGTAATAGAGATGCGCGTTGTCAAAGCACGTCCAGTCTCTGTCCATGGAGACCGTCTTTTGTATGCCGACCTGCAATTGTCCGCCTTCGGTATCGAGTGTTGCCTCCACGGCATTTTGCTTGTAGGCTCCCTTTATGTTGAAGGCTTGGTTGGCCTGCGTGACATTATCGGGATAGGTGTAATCGGGCGAATAGGCGAAGGGAGCAGAGGTGTCGTAGAGGGACATGAAGGGAACCTGAGTTCTCTCTCCATCTGCCACGATATAGAGCTGAGCATTGAGCTGTTCCGTGCCGTCGGTATGTCGCGTCCAGGCATTCTGAATGTTTCCGTTGCGATAGAAGCCGTCGATGGTAAATCGATAGGAACCGGCGGGCATGTTGGAAAGCGTCTGGTAGGCATTATAGTTCTGATTGTAAAACTCGGCAACCGTCCCTGGAGCATCAAGGAAGGACGTGCCTTGCCATCCGCTTCTGCCCTCCGCAAAGGTGGGATTGAGAAGGCGGTCGGTAATGTCAATCCAATCATCATCAGACGGTTCTGGTTTCCATTCGGGAGTCACGTCCTCGACGGGAATGCGCATTATCGTGAGGGAATGAGATGGGAGTAGGACATTGGACAATTCGCTGACATTCGACCATTGAGTGGGTTTGACCATTTCCCTGTTGGTCATGGAGTTCTCGTCTGCCCCGCTGGTACTGCTGAGCACTTGCTGAATGGCCTGTCCCGTCCATTGGAAATCCTTGAAGCGAAGCGTGGCCTGCTCCGAAGCACCTTGATTGATGAGCTTCACGATTAGCGTATCCTCGGTTTGATTCAGGGCTGCGCAGGCATAGACTTTGCGGGTATCGGGTAGCGTGATGTGATGATAGAGCGAATTGTCCACATAGCAATACACGTCCTGGCCTTTCTTGACGATTCGCAAGTGATAGGTTTGGCCCTGATTGAGCGAGCCTGAGAGCTTGGTCAGCGTCCGCTTGGAGCCTCCTGAACACAGTTCGATGGCATGCTGGGTATTGTTCCAGCCGCCCAGATTCCACCAGATGAAATTGTCTTGAGCGGCATAATAGAAGGCCACGAGGAAGCCTTCGTTGCCCGACCTCTTGGTGGCATCCAGCTCGATGGTATAGTCCTCGCTGCAGGCCACTTGGCAGACGTTACATTCTCCCTGCATGGAGGTGCTCGTCTGGTTGAGCCCGCCGCCACTGATACTCCACGAGCCGCCCGTCGCATTCCAATGCTCGCTGTATTCCTGAGCGTCACTAAAGTCGGTGGCATAGAGCGTCTGCCCCTGCCCGTCGGTCACGCTGATATTGTCGTAGGTCACGGATGTGGACCACGAGCTGAGGCCAATGGCTTTGTTGTTGGAATAGACGGAGTTGCCCTGCTCTTCCCAAGTGATGTTTTGATAGCCCACGTTCGATGCCATCATTTGCTGGACATAATAGCTGGGCGTACCGAAGGCGTTGGCGGCATTGAAGCGAATCATGTCGGGCATCCAGGGCGAGGGATGGCTCTCGTGGCAGAAGATGGGGGCATAGGAGGACATGATGCAGACGTCGGAATTCCGCTCCATACCGGCCATATAGATGGCTTCGGAGAGGGCTGCGTTGAGGTTGCCCAAGGTGCCGAAATCGCTCGTCACGGCATATTCTCCAGCATAGACGCGATAGCCTTCGCGATTGAAATGGTCGTATTTGCCATATTGCTGGGCGAACCACGACGTGCTGCGATAGTAGTGTTCATCCACGACATCGACAGGACTGCCGTTGCGCCACGACGGGTCGTCGGTGCCCCACGACTCCACGTTTCCTATCAGTATCATTTCGGGGTATTTAGCCTTTATGGCATCATAGAACTTCTGGTAGCGCTCTACGTAGTGGTCGCTCTGGTCATTGTTGTTCGAGAAGCTGTAGTTGTAGTTCTCGTTGCCTATCTCCAGGAGTCTTATGCCGAAAGGCTCCGGGTGTCCGTTGGCAGCTCGCTTGGCGCCCCAAGTCGTGCTGACGTCGCCGTTGCAATATTCTATCAGGTCGAGGGTCTCCTGAATGTAGTCTCCCAAATCCTGATAGTTCTGCATCCAGCCGTGGCCGAGTCCGATGTTGCAGACGAAGAGGGGCTCAGCGCCAAGGTCTTCGGTCAGTTGAAGCAGCTCGTGCAGTCCCAATCCGTCGCTCACGCGATAGCCCCAGTTCACGTTCCAATGCCCGGGGCGTTCCTCGATGGGGCCTATGGTTTTCTTCCACTCGAAACGATTCGTCTGGCCGTCTCTCCATGTACCTTCGATGTAGCAACCGCCCGGGAAGCGGACGAATGTAGGATGAAGCATGGCGAGCATCTCGGCGAGGTCGCGTCTGCAACCGTTTGGACGGTCGTTGTAAGTAGGAGGCATCAGGGAAACCACGTCCAAATAGACCACCATCGGCTCCAGTCCCTTCAGGGCCAGCCAGCCCTTTGCAGACGAGGAGGTGGCGGTCAGCTGGAGTGTGAATTTCTGCCAGTCGTCGGTCAGATTGACTTCAAACTCCTCGCTCCCAATGTTTTCCTTGCTGTCGTTTTGCAATTCGGCACACATTCTGCCATCGAGCGTGCCGTCTGTCTTTGCCCAGAAGCTCAGGGTGTAGGTCTCGCCCTTCACGATGTTCATGCCCCAGAAGCCCTCGTTTCGGACGCCTGCTCCGGCCTCGTCAACCGTCAGCTTCAAGGCGCGGCTTTGGGCGCTATTGAGCAGATTAACGGACGACAGGCCAAGGCTCATACTGCCAAACCCCTGCCATCCGTCGGGACTGGAAGTGTTGTCTTCGAAGGAACGATTGCGAACCAGTTCGGCATAGAGGCCGCCATCGCCACCGTGGTTTATCTCCTCGTAGAAAATACCGTACTGAAGCGGGCTGAGTAGCGGTCCGCGCTGTGAGGAAGAGAACTCGAAGGACACTTGCGCCTTGCCCTCAATGGAGCTGAGGAGGCAAATCACGCAGAAAAGATGGAAAATGACATTTTTCATGGATAATTATTTTAATTAATTTCTGCTACAAAGGTACGGAATAAAACGCAAATCACCAAATATAATGAGCTTCATTTCCCCTTTTTTACTCAAGTTGGGTTGAAAGGGAAGCTAAAAGGACACATTTATAAATATAAGGATACAGGACACAGAATACAGTTCTTTTGAATAGCAATATAAATCGGGGCAAACAACTGTAGTAAATTATTCAATTCAAGTGTCGGGAGCCCGAGCTGCAGACTGTCCAGAATTTCCTACACGTGGGAATCGGCTATCCTACACGTGGGAATCGGCTATCCTACACGTGGGAATCGGCTATCCTACGTGTAGGAATATCGGCGCATCCCTATCCCTCGAAAAATCTTTGACTTACAGAAACGGCTTAATACATCAGGCTTGCGAGGAAGTAGCGGAATGAGTAGGCACGAAGAGGCAGCGGCAGGAAGCCTTCCTGCTTGAGTTCTGATTTGCGTCTGCGCAACTCTCGGAGGCTGCGGGTCAGGGACCAAATCTTCTGCAAGTAATCGACAGTCAGTTGCCTTATTCTACGTTTCAGCAGAGGTTCATCGAGCGAGCGCAATTCGCGGAGTATGAAATGAATATCGTCGAGCCTTCTATGTATTTGCAGGACAGATTTGGAGCTTGTTATCGTGCCTTCGTGCTGACGGTAGAAATAGGCTTTGACATCGAGTTCGACAAGCGATTCAGCCCTCAGAAACAGTTGCGGAGTGAAGAGTTCATCCTCGTGAAGAAGGCCCGGCGAGAACCGCAAGTCGCCAAGTGCCTCGCGCCGGAAAGCATAGCCCCAAGCCGCAGCACGAAGGTTGCGGCGCTGGAGGAACTTACTCCCCCGACCTTTCCAATGGATAGCCGCCTTGCCTTGCCTGCTTTTCTCAGGCTCTTTAGGAGAAGGCCGGTCAGAGGCCTTGAACATCACCACATCGGGCCTTTCACTCCTGATTTGCTCGAGGACGGCCTCATAAGCAGAAGGGAAGATGTAGTCGTCGGCATCGACGAACTGCAGGTATTCGCCCCGGGAATGCTTGATACCCGTATTTCGCGCCACCGAAAGCCCCGCCTGCTCCTGTCGAATGAAGCGGAATCCCTTCTTTCCGGCATAGGTAGGCGGCACTTCGCTGCCATCGTCCACCACGATTATCTCAGCCTCTTCGGGCGAAAGAGGAAGGGCCTGAATGCTCTCCAGGCAAGAGATGAGGTAGTCTTCCGGCTCATTGTGATAGGTGATGATGAAAGAAATAATTGGCTCCATGGTGGGGCAAAGATACGAAAAAAAGTGAAAAGTGAAAATGAAAAGTGAAAAATTATTTGTATCTTTGCACAGAAAATAGGAAAAGAACAACCTCAAACAACAGCCACAAACAACAGCCCCCGACCCCTCCAAAGGAATAGCCTCCCCCGACCCCTCCAAAGGAATAGCCTCCCCCGACCCCTCCAAAGGAGGGGGAATAAATAGTAAAATAGTTAAATAGTAAATAAATCGTAAATCGTAAATCGTCAAATCGTAAATTACTTAAATAGTCAAATCGTAAATCACATGATAGTTTGTATTGCTGAGAAACCTTCGGTGGCACGCGAGATAGCGAACGTGCTGGGTGCTAAGACGCAGAAGGACGGCTACCTGGAGGGCAACGGATATCAGGTGACTTGGACATTCGGACACCTGTGCGAACTCAAGGAGCCGCACGAATACACGCCGATGTGGAAGAGCTGGAGCCTCGGCCAGCTGCCTATGATTCCACCTCGCTTCGGCATCAAGCTCAAGCAGGACAAAGGCGTCGAGAAGCAGTTCCACATCATCGAGGGACTGATGCAGAAGGCTGACGAAATCATCAACTGCGGCGATGCCGGGCAGGAGGGCGAACTCATCCAGCGATGGGTGATGCAGAAGGCGGGAGCGAAGTGCCCCGTGAAGCGACTTTGGGTGAACAGCCTGACCGAGGAAGCCATCCGCGAAGGCTTCCAGACGCTCAAGGACCAAAGTGCCTACCAAGGGCTCTACGAGGCAGGACTCATGCGGGCCATCGGCGACTGGCTGCTGGGCATGAATGCCACAAGGCTCTATACTCAGAAGTATGCGGCCGGGCGGCATCAAGTGCTCAGCGTGGGCAGGGTGCAGACCCCTACCCTCGCCCTTGTGGTGGCCCGTCAGCGGGAGATTGACAACTTCGTCCCCAAGCAGTCGTGGGTGCTCTCCACGCTCTACAGAGACACGAAGTTCAACGCGATAGTGAGGGATGAAGAGGCGGAGGCCGAGGATGCCGCCAATGTTGCTGCCGCCGCCGAGAAAGGCAAGAAGCAAAAGCCGAAGGGCATCATCTACAAGCCTTTGGAATACACCACAGAAGCCGAGGGCAAGGCTGTCATCGAAAGCATCAAGGACAATCCCTTCACCGTCCTTTCTGTCGAGAAGAAGAAAGGCACGGAGTCGCCGCCGAGGCTCTACGACCTGACAGGGCTTCAGGTGGATTGCAACAAGAAGCTCGGGCTCTCTGCCGAGCAGACGCTTTCCATCATCCAAAGCCTCTACGAAAAGAAGGTCACGACCTATCCGCGAGTTGACACCACCTTCCTGCCCGACGATGTCTATCCGAAGTGCCCGCAGACGATGAACGGGCTCTATCAGACGAAGTTCGCAGGCGTGGCTCCCTATGCCGACCTCATACGTCCCCTTGGTGGCGGCAAGTCCCTGCGCAAGTCGAAGAAGGTGTTCGACAACTCGAAGGTGACCGACCACCACGCCATCATCCCCACAGGCATCATCCCGCAAGGCCTCACAGAGCTGGAACAGAAGGTGTTCGACCTCGTGGCACGTGCCTTTATTGCTGCCTTTTATGATGAATGCAAGTTCGAGACGACGACTGTCATAGGGCAGACCACCTATAACTCCCCCAAGGGGGAGAACCAAGAAGCCTCTCCTTCAGGGGGAGGTCCGGAGGGGTCTATCCTGTTCCGCACCACTGGCAAGGTGATTATCGAAGAAGGATGGAGAGTGGTTTTCAAGAAGAAGACCGAAGCAAACGAGGAAGACAGTGAACAAGCATCCCTTCCTGTCTTCGAGAAGGGTGAGAGCGGGCCACACATTCCTTCGCTCTCTGAGAAATGGACGACGCCTCCGAAACCCTATACCGACGCCACCTTGCTGCGAGCGATGGAAACGGCGGGCAAGACCGTCGAGGACGAGGAACTCCGTGATGCCCTCAAGGAGAACGGCATCGGGCGGCCAAGCACCAGGGCTGCCATCATCGAGACCCTCATCCGCCGCCACTACATCCGCCGCGAACGTTCCTCCCTGCATCCCACTCCGACGGGGTTCGAACTCATCGACCTCATTCACGAGGAACTGCTCAAGAGCGCAGAACTCACAGGCCGATGGGAGAAGAAACTACGCCAGATAGAGCGGCACGAATACGAAGCCCGTACCTTCCTCGACGAACTCAAACAGATGGTTTCCGACATCGTGCTTGCCGTCCTGAGAGAGAAAAAGTCGCCCGCATGAAGAGAGATTTAGAGGGCTCCCTACAATAAAAGACGTCTTTATTCGTTATATATATAATGGTATATAAAATATGAAGACTCTTCTGCGATATATTCT
>CACXLY010000052.1 GCA_902768605.1 uncultured Bacteroidales bacterium | reverse complement strand
GAACTTTTCTACCGTTTCCTTCATCTGTTCATCAGACAAAACGGGAGTCAAAATGAAAACGGTTTCGTATTGGTTCATAATACGTTAAATAAGTTAATATATAATGTTTTGTGCTTAAAAGCGCGGCAAAGGTACGGCTTTTTTCTGGAATGGCCAAACTTTTGCTCGATTATTTTACTTTATCAACATCTTTTTGCCATCCTTTATGTAGATGCCTCTTTGTGTAGGTTTGCCTTGCAACTTCCTGCCATCGAGGGTGTACCAAGAATCGTTAAGGTTTTCGGAGTCCTTGATGTCTCTGATGCCGTCGGGGTCATTATAATTGAAGTAGAGCATGATGGCCTTGTAGTCTAAGAGCAGTTCGTAGGCATCTCTGTCTGAATAGTACAGGTTCTCGCGGTCTTCTTCGGTAATGTCGTAGATGATGTTGTCGCTGACCCTGAGGTCTTGGTTCACGTTGGCAATGCCTTCTTCCGTAAGTGTGAACAGGAACTTGTCGCTGGGAGAATAGATGGCGGTCAAGCCGTCTCTATAACCTGTTGACAGGATGTTGAGTGAGTTCACCAAGATCTGAATTACTTTGAGGGTTTGCAGGTTTTTCTCGTCCGCCAAATCCGTTCCGTCTCTGAGTATGGCCTCCATGTTTTCTGTTTGCGGGGCGAAACGGATTTCTACTGTCTTGATGCCGTAAAGGTAATCGTAGAGTTCCTTATTCGTATCATTTAAATAATTGCGGTCTTCGCGCGTGATGGTGTAAACGATGTCGTCGGCAGAGGTGATGCCAGAAGCGAGTGTGATGAATGCGTCTTTGTTCATCGTGAACAGTTCCTTGCCAGCCATGGAAAGGAACGTGGCACCTCCTGTTTCCGCGTCGAAGTCCATTTGCAGCTGGTTGAAATTATAGAGCATTAAGGACAGCGCTGTGAAGATTTCATCGTTTTTCTCGTTGGATGTGTTAATGCCTGTCTTCAATGTGGCTAACATGTTGGTCTTGAAGTGCAGTTCAATAGTCGAGTACGGATAGACTGTTTGGAAGGTTGTGATGTCTGTCTCTTTCAGCCTTTTGAGGTCTTCCTGAGTGATGGTGTAGATGATGTCGTCGTCGGAGGTGACATCCGATTCCAGGGTAATTGTGTTTTCGTGAAGAGTAAACAGCATTTTGTCGTCCTTGTTGAAGAACACCCAATCACCGAGGCCTCCGTCGTCCGGATTAACAAATGCCTCCATCCTGAGCTGGCCGAAGCAATACCATAGCAGGTTGAATATTGTCTGGGTATCTGGGTCATCATAGATATCATCGCCCGACTTCAGGGTGGCCGACAATGTCGGCTTGTTGGGGACCATGTATATGCCGGTATCGAAATGCAGCTTTATCGTTTTGTATGGCACCATATAATTAGACATGTATTGGCCTGCATACCAAAGTTGATTGCGTTCAAAGGGAGAAATGGTCCAGTTGATGTCGTCGTCGGCAGTCAGGTTGTCCTCAATGATGGCCATGCCATCAGATGTAACAGAAAACAATTTTTTGCCAGCAAACGTCGTGTAGGTTGACGTGCCCGATTCCTCGTCTTTGTGACAGCGTAGTTCATCAGAGTATTTAGCTAACGCCTCAATAGTCATGTAGGTGTCCTCGTTTTCCGGATCTTCTATGTTCATGCCTGTCATCAGCGTTAGCTCCATGTCCTTAGTGGGATTTTGGATGAAGTGAAGTTCAAAGAACTCTACGTCATCGGGGATTCTGTAAAGTTGGCGGAATCCGTTATCCGGATCGCAAATGAGGTCGTCGGCAGAAGAAACGCCTGAAGCAACGGTGATGATGTTGTCCGAATTGATGGTGAACAATAGTTTCCTGTCGCTCGAATAGTAATATTGTATGTTATTTCCATCGTCATATTCAGCTATTATGGTTTCGGTTGCCTCCATGGCTGCTATTACTTGGTAGTCCAGGCGGTCACCTTCTGCACCTGTAATAACGACTTCCTCCTCGTTGTAAGCTTGAGCGGTTTGTGTGCCCATGACGAATGTCAGGAGCAGAATGATTAGGGTAAAGATTTTCTTCATGTTTTGCTTAGATCTAATAAGTTTTGAAATTTCGCGTGCAAAAGTACAAAATAATTAAGAATTATGCGCAAACCGTGAATATTTTTTATAGTTATGGCATGGTTTTGGGCACGATAGAAGCTTTAAAGACGGGAAAGACTGCCGTCGGGTGTGTTTTCTGCCTGCGCCAGACGAGGAGGTGATGGGTGGCGAGTTATGTTTGGAATGATTGATAACGAAAGAATGCAATGAAAGTAAAGAGGATTGCAGACGCTTCACGTGGGAAAGTCAAACGCTACACGTGGGAAAGCTTAACGCTACACGTGGGAAAGCCAAACGCTACACGTGGGAAAGTCGGACGCCTCACGTTGAGTGTGGCATCAGGATACGTTCTTTGTGTTCATTCAGGAGATTTGGCTCCAGTCGCGATGCTCTTTCCTGAGTTCCTGCAGGTGGCGGCGGAGCAGGGCGTTGTCGGCAGCTTGCAGCTCTGGGTCGGCATCGAGGACAAAGGATGCGGTGTCGCGGGCAAGTTGCACGAGTTGTCCGTCGCGTCCGAGGTTGGCAAGCCTGAGGTTGAAGGCGATGCCGCTCTGTTGCGTCCCTTCGAGGTCGCCCGGGCCGCGAAGCTTCAGGTCGGCTTCCGCTATCTCGAAGCCGTCGTTCGTCTCCGTCATGATGTGCAGGCGCTTCCGCGTTTCGGCCGACAATTTGAAGTTCGAGACGAGGATGCAGTACGACTGTTCGGCGCCTCTCCCCACGCGGCCTCGCAACTGATGCAACTGCGACAGGCCGAACCGCTCGGCGTTCTGTATTATCATGACCGACGCGTTGGGCACGTTCACGCCTACCTCGATGACGGTGGTGGCGACGAGAATCTGCGTCTCGCCCGACACGAAACGCTGCATCACGGCATCTTTCTCAGAGGGTTTCATCTTGCCGTGAACCATGTCTATCTTGTATTGCGGGAACACTTCTTTCAGGTGCACAAATTCGTCCTGCACGTTCTTCAGGTCGAGCTTCTCGCTTTCCTTTACGAGCGGATAGACGAAATAGACCTGATGTCCTGCCTCTATCTCCCGTATGACGCCGCGATAGAGCTGCTCCGGCTGGTTGTCGTAGATGTGCATGGTGCGGACAGGCTTGCGCCCGGGCGGCAGTTCGTCGATAACTGAGACGTCGAGGTCGCCGTAAACCGTCATGGCGAGAGTGCGCGGGATGGGGGTGGCAGTCATGACCAGGACGTGAGGCAGCCCCTCTCCAACCTCCCACCCCCGAGGAGGGAGGCTTTCAGATGCGAATCTCCCCTCCTCCTCGGGGGAGGGGTCGGGGAAGGGGGCTGGCTTCTTTTCCCAAAGCTTCGCCCTTTGAGCTACGCCAAAGCGGTGCTGCTCGTCGATGATGACAAGGCCGAGGTTGCGGAACTGCACGTTGTCCTCGATGACGGCGTGCGTGCCTATCAGGATATTGACGCTCCCGTCCAGCAGTCCCGCCTCGATTGCGGCTCGCTTCTTGCCTTTGATGTTTCCCGTTAACAACTCAACGTGAACAGGCATGTTCTTCAAAAAGTTACGGAATGTCTGCAAGTGCTGCTCTGCCAATATTTCCGTGGGAGCCATGATGCAGGATTGGCAGCCATTGTCGATGGCGATGAGCATTATCATAAGCGCTACGAGCGTCTTGCCGCTGCCGACGTCGCCTTGCAGCAATCTGTTCATCTGTCGGCCGCTTTTCATGTCGGCATGCATCTCGCGGATGACGCGCTTCTGCGCTTCTGTCAATGGGAATGGCAAGTATTTGCGGTAGAACGTGTTGAACAGCTCGCCGACGCGTGTGAAGCGTCTGCCGACACGTTCCTGCTGTCGCTTGCGGGCGTAGGACATGATGACGAGCTGGATGAAGAACAACTCCTCGAACTTCAGTCGCATATTGGCAGCGGCAAGCTCGTCGGCTGAACTGGGATAGTGTGCCGCACGAAGTGCTTTATCGAGCGGCATAAGGTGAAGTCGCTCAGTTAGATATTTTGGTAGTGTTTCAGGAAGAGTCCAAGTCAGTTTGCTGAAGAGGGCGCTCGTGAAGCGTTCCATCGTTCGTGATGTCATGCCAGCCTTCTTCATGCGTTCCGTCGTGGAGTAATAGGGCTGCATGCTCATCTTGCTGAGCGTCATTTGCTCGGGATTGTCGAGGTCGGGATGGTTGACGCAGAGCCTGCCGCCATAGATGCTCGGACGCCCGAAGAGTATGTAGTCTTTCCGTACCTTTACGCTCTGCTTGATGAATTTGATGCCCTGAAACCAAGTGACGTCGAGAAACATTTCGCCATCCCAGAAGTGCCCTGTCAGTCGGTGCTTGCGTCCCTCTCCCGCCTCTTCGAAGCTGAGGAACTGCCCCATGACTTGCACGAATGGCATCTCCGGGGTCAGCTCGTGAATCTTGTAGAGGCGGCTGCGGTCGATGTGCTTATAGGGGAAGGTGTACAGGAGGTCGTGCCAGGTCTTGATGCCCAGCTCGGCTTCCAGCATTTTCGCCCTCGCAGGGCCGATGCCGGGAAGGTAGTTGATGGCTTGTTGCTTCAGGTCTTCCAACGGGTCAGGGATAAAGGATTTGCGACTCGGCAATCCGAAGGTCGGATGGCGTAGTGATTTTGATATTCTCGCGGTTGCCTTCTATCATGACAATGTCTTTTCCCAGCGCTTCTACGACAGAGGCATCGTCGGTAAAGGCATCCGAGAAGGGCTGCTGATAGGCTTCCTTCAGCAAGGCGAGGGGGAAGGTCTGCGGCGTCTGCACCAGACGGTACTCGTCGCGAGGCCGCGTCACACTCTTGCCGTCGGGCAGGATTTGGCGAACTGTCTCGACAACGGCCACTACGGGCACCACGGCTTTCCCCTCGGCAGCAGCAGCAAAACATCGTCGTATCGTCTCTTTCGAGACAAAAGGACGTACGCCATCGTGCACGCCCACCACCGCTTCTATGTCATTGGGCAAGAGCGCCAAACCGTTCTTTACGCTATGGAAGCGCGTCTCGCCACCCTTGGCAATCAGCTCGGGAGAATGGAACTTGTAGTCCTTGCAAAGCTTTTGCCAGTAGTCGTGCTGTTCGGCAGGCAACACGAGCACAATCTCCACATCATCGAGAGCCCTTCGAAACGTCTCGATGGTGTGCATCAGCACGGGTTTCCCGCCAATCGGCAGGAACTGCTTCGGCACGTCTCCGCCCATGCGAAGCCCTTTGCCGCCAGCTACGATGACAGCGTATGCTTTCATCATTTACTATTTGACAATTTACTATCGATTTAATAATTGGGCTATTTATCCTCCCCCCGGGGAGTTAGAGGGGACTATAGCTCTGCGTATATCATCCCTTGACGCAAAGGCATGGAAGCTCCTTCGCCGAGGAAGTAGTCGACGATTGTATAGCCGAACTCGAACGCCGCTCCGGGGCCTTTGCCTGTGATGATATTGCCGTCTTGCTCAACAATTGCGGCAGTATAATCAGCACCTCTCAGCTCGGGTTCAACGCCCGGGTAGCAAGTGGCACGACGTCCCTCGAGCAGTCCAAGATGGCCGAACACAAGCGGAGCGGCACAAATGGCTGCTATGGCTCCACCTGCATCGAAATGTTGCTTGATGGCTCTCGTCAAAGGCTGGCAAGCGTCGAGATTCGTCGAACCAGGCAGTCCGCCTGGCAGCACGAGCATCTCTGCTTTCCGGAAGTCAACATCCTGGAGCATGATGTCGGCCGCAATGCCCACTCCATGAGCACTCGCTACGGTGCGTTCGCCTGTTATGGAAACTGTTTGCACTTTCAGTCCGGCACGACGCATGATGTCAACCGGGGCAATGGCTTCGATGTCCTCGAAACCGGTAGCTAAAAAGACGTAAATCATATTGGTAAAGTTTATATTAATAGATGTAAGGTAAAGTCGTTATAGGTTGGTTTTTGATACATATTTTCTGCAAATGTACAAAAAACTTTAGACATTGCCCCATAAACTATAAACTTTTTCGTACCTTTGTCAACCTAAAGCGAAAGATTGAATGAAAAAAACAATAAGATGTGCCATCTTTGGGAACACGTATCAGCCCAAAAAGTGTGAGGCAGCCGTAAAACTCTTCGATGCACTGGATGCTTACGGCATCGTTCCGCTCGTAGACCGTTCTTTCTACGATTACCTCAGGGACGAGATACACGTTGACGTCCCCGATTGCCAGTTTATCGACGGCGACAACTTCGAAGCGGATTTTGCCGTCAGCATGGGGGGCGATGGCACTTTCCTCACGACAGCGATGAGGGTGGGAGAGAAGCATATACCTATCCTCGGCATCAATACCGGCCGTCTGGGCTTCCTTGCAGACTTTTCCCTCGACGACATCACGGTGACGCTCGATGAGTTCCTCTGCGGAAGGTTGCGTACGGAGCGTTGCAGCGCCCTGCAGGTGGAAAGCTCCGAGGGCAAGATGCAAGGCTATCCTTTCGCTCTCAACGAAGTGGCTGTGCTGAAGCGCGACAACAGCAGCATGATAAGCATTCGCGTTGACCTCAATGGCGAATACCTTACGACCTATCAAGCCGATGGTCTTATCGTCAATACCCCTACAGGCAGCACAGGCTATGCTTTGAGTGTGGGCGGTCCCGTCATGTTGCCCGGCAGTCAGAACATCGGGCTTGTTCCTGTTGCGCCTCACGGACTTACGGTCCGCCCCTTGATGCTTCCCGATGACATCACGATAAAGCTGAGCGTAGAGAGTCGCAGTCACAACTTCCTTGTGGCTATCGACGGACGAAGCGAGTCGTGCCAGGATACCGTCGGGCTCACCATCCGCAAGGCTCCCTATCAAGTCCTTGTCTTGAAGCGTCCCGAGACATCTTTCCTGCAAACTCTTCGCGACAAGCTCCTTTGGGGCAGCGACACGAGAATAGGACAATTGGACAATTGAACAATCTGATGAATCGTGAAATTATAAAATTGTAAAATAGTGAAATAGTCAAATTGTCAAATCGTGAAGTTGTCAAATCGCAAAATAGTAGCTTGGCTTTGGCGTTCCTCTCGAGGCTTGAGACTGCAGGCCGCGCTCAACGCCATCATCGGCATCCTGTCCGTTACCCTCGACTTTGCCTTTATTTATGCGACGAAGTGGACGATAGACATCGCCACGAACCGCGCAGAAGGCAGTCTTCGCGTAGCAGCCTACGTCCTTGCCAGCATCATGATAAGCAAGATTATGCTGGGCTTCGCGCGCAAGTGGGTGGGCGCTTTGCTTGGCGTACGTTCGCAGAACATCCTTCAGAAGCGACTCTTTTCGCATCTCTTGCATAGCGAATGGAACGGACAGGAAGACCGCCATAGCGGCGACACCTTGAACCGAATGGAGCAAGACGTGCGCGACCTGACCTCTTGCATTACGGAGACAGTACCCGCTATGCTCGAAGTCTCGTACCGCTTCGTCGGAGCCTTCATCTACCTCTTCCACATGGACGGACGTCTGGCTTGCCTGATTGTCTGCATCGTGCCTTGCTTCCTTATATTAAGTAAGGTATATGTGCGCAAGATGCGAGCCATCACTCGCGACATCCGCTCAACGGAGAGCCGCGTGCAAAGCATCCTTCAGGAGAGCATACAACATCGCGCCATCCTCAAGACGCTGGAGCGCGTCGGCACGATGATTGAGAAACTGGAGCAGACACAAAGCGAGTTGCGCCGCCACGTCCGCCATCGCGCCGTCTTCAGCAGCTCTTCATCCACCTTGCTCAGCATCGGCTTCGGTACGGGCTATCTCGTCACCTTCCTCTGGGGCGTCAACAGTCTGCAGGAAGGCACCATCACCTACGGTATGATGATTTCCTTCATCCAGCTCGTCGGACAGATACAAGGTCCTTTCCGCGATATGACGCGTTTCATCCCTGTCCTCATCAGTACCCTGACTGCAAGCGAACGTCTGATGGAACTCGAAGATAAGCCGCTCGAAGATGACTCCAACCCCATTACCTTTACCGAAGGTGCTGGCGTGCGGCTCAAAGACGTCAGCTTCCGTTACAGGGAGAACGGACGGGCCATTCTTTCCCACTTCTCTTGCGACTTCCCCAAAGGCTCCACAACTGCCATCCTCGGTGAGACAGGTGCAGGCAAGACGACGCTCATCCGTCTCGTCCTTGCTTTGCTCAAACCTACAGAAGGTCAGGTCGAGATGTACGACGGGTCGCGGACAGAAGCGGTATCTCCCAGGACGCGCTGCAACCTCGTTTATGTGCCGCAGGGCAACACGCTTTTCAGCGGAACCATTCGTGACAACCTTTTGCTCGGCAATCCCGACGCGACCGAAGCCGACATGCGCGAAGCCCTCAAGACCGCTTGTGCAGGCTTCGTCATGGACCGTCCCGACGGGCTTGATGCCATATGTGGAGAGCTTGGAGCCGGACTGAGCGAAGGCCAGGCACAGCGTATCGCCATTGCCCGCGCCCTCTTGCGAAAGGGCTCAGTCCTGCTTCTCGATGAAGCGACGAGTGCCCTCGATATGCACACAGAACAAGAGCTCCTCAAGAACCTCAGCAACCGCGAAGCAGGCCAGACAATTATCTGCGTAACCCATCGTCCCGCCGTCATCTCTTATTGTACACAAGTAATTGAGATGAAAAGAGCCTAAAATCAACCCAAAATCGGCATTTTCATTAACACTTAACGCTTAAATTTTAATTGAAAAAGGCTTTTTTGCCTTACAATGTTAATTTTATGCAAAAAATGTTTGGAACTTATAATAATAAAGAATATCTTTGCATGAAGAAATGATAAAAACTAATACATATACATTATGAAATTGATGAAAATAATGCCTGCAGCGTTGCTGCTGTGTTTGTCTCTCGGTGCTTACGCTCAAGACGAGGATGTGTCTGCGGATGCCGTAGCTGAAGATGAAGCTGGTGAGGTCTTTGTTCCCTCGACTCCCATCGAAAAGAAATTCTTCCAGCGTGTTCAGCTGGGTTTCCAAGGAACAAACGTCAAGTACACGAACTTCGGCCAGTCGCCCGACTACAACAATTACTTCCTGAAAGGCATTAGCCTTGGCTGGATGGGTGACTTCAAGATTGCGAAGAATTATCCTATCTATTTCGAGATTGGTGCTACGTTTACTTATCACACCGCTCTCAGCAAGGGCGACAGCATCTACAGATACCACAACGAACCTGGAGACCTTGGCGACGGCGAGTACACAAAGCGCCACTATCGCATTCAAGCGTTCTCCGTTACGATTCCCGTTAGTGTCAGCTACCAGTTCCGCAACGTCTTTGGCGTAGAAGACTTTACACTTGCTCCCTATGCAGGTGTTTACTTCCGTTTCAACGCCGTCTGCAACCGCTGGGAGACAAGGGCCACCACTCATTATTTCGATGGTGCCGTGACAGCAGTTGACCCGATTGCCCGTCAGAACAAGTCCCTGATGTCCGACGAACGTAACGGTGGATGGTGGGAGCACAAGCCCCATAAGGGCACGCTCATGCAGCCCGGCGCTCAGATTGGCGTGAATGCTTTCTACAAGAACTACACCTTCGGTCTTTCTTACATGTACGACCTCATTCCGTTTGCCGGTCATAAGAGTTCGCCTGAGCTGACCTCGAAGTCGACGAAGGAAGGTGGCAATCTGCCTAGCATCGGTACAAATTGTGACGAGAAGGTTTCTACGGCACACAATTTCGCAATTACCGTTGGCTACGTATTCTAAGTAAAGGCGAAAAGTTCAAATGTTGAAAAGGTGAAAAAGGAGTTGCAGGCTTGATGTTTTAAGCCTTCCGCCTTTTTGCCGACATTAATAAAACCGCCCCGGAGAAAGTGCTCTTCGGGGCGGTTTCGTTTGTGCTTGTTTTTAACTACTTATGTGAAGTCGTAAAACTACTAGTGTGTAAATGATGATTTACTAGTGTGTAAATTGCAATTTACTAGTGTGTAGTTTGCCAACGACACGTTCCTAATTTGCCAACTACATGTTTCTAGTTTGCCAACTACATGTTTCTAGTTTGCCAACTACATGTTCCTAATTTGCCAGCGACTCGTGTTCGAGGCTCTCTTTTATTCCTGCATCAGGTTTGGCACGATGAGACGGTAGCCTCTGCCATGCACGTTGTTGATTTCGATGTCGGGGTCAGCCTTCAGGAGTTTGCGAAGCTTGGTGATATAGACATCCATGCTGCGGGCGTTGAAGTAGTTGTCGTCCATCCAGATGGTCTTGAGTGCGAGGTCGCGCTCCAGGACGTCGTTGACGTGCACGCAGAGCAGAGTCAGCAGTTCGCATTCCTTTGTGGTGAGCTTGGTCTGTTCTTCGCCGAGAAGCAGCACCTGTCTTTGGGTGTCGAAGATGAACTTGCCGAGCTGGAAGCGCGTGAGATTCTTCTGCTCCTTGCTCTTCACGCGTCTCAGGATGGCTTCCATGCGATAGACCAGCTCGTCCATGGAGAAGGGCTTGGTCAGGTAGTCGTCGGCTCCAAGCTTGAAGCCCTCCAGGATGTCCTCCTTCAGGTTCTTTGCCGTAAGGAAGATGATGGGAATCTCTGTGTTGACCAGACGAATCTCCTTTGCCAGCGCAAAGCCGTCCATCTTGGGCATCATCACGTCGAGCAGACACATGTCGAACTTCCTTTTCATGAAAGCGCGATAGCCAGCCTCGCCGTCGAGGAAGAGTTCAGCGTCATAACCTTTAGCTTCGAGGTACTCGCGTACAAGCATTCCGAGGCTCTCTTCGTCCTCGCAAAGCAAAATGTGCAGTTTCTGTTCCATAATCTATAGTTATTTGGGTTAATGAATAAATTTATTGCGTTATCTCGTTATCTCGTTATAGTGTTATTACGTTCTGTCATTATGAAGGCGGATGAATCAAAGCGACAATGGAAGTGTTATGGTGAACTTTGTTCCCTTGCCGAGTTCGCTGCTGGCCTTGATGGTGCCGTGGTGCAGCTCCACCATCTTCTGCACGTAGGCCAGGCCGAGTCCGAAGCCTTTGACGTTGTGCTTGTCGCCGGTATGTACGCGATAGAACTTGTCGAAGATGCGCTTCAGGTTGTCCTTCTGTATGCCGATGCCGTTGTCGGAGATGCTGATGCAGAAGTGCGTCTCGCCCTGATTGAAGGTGTGAACCTCGATGGCAAGCGGCTCGTCCTCGCGTCGGTACTTGAAGGCGTTGTCCAGCAGGTTGAAGATGACGTTTGTGAAGTGCATCTCGTCGGCGTTGATGAAGGGATTGTAGGCCTCGAGCTTCATGTCGAGCGTACCGCCTATTTGCGACACTTTCAGCGAGAAGGTGTCCACCACGTTCTCCGTTATCTCGTTGGCATCGAGCTCTTGAAGCTTCAGGGCGATGTTGTTGTTGTCGAAGAGACTCATCTGCAAGACCTTCTCGACCTGATAGCGAAGGCGGCGCGTTTCGCCATCGATGACGTTGCCCAGGCGTTCGTATGTCTCCTCGCTCTTGTTCACCGTCTTGTCAGCAAGCATCTGAGCAGCAATGGATATCGTAGAGATAGGCGTCTTGAACTCGTGCGTCATGTTGTGCACGAAGTCATTCTTCATCTCGCTGATGCGCTTCTGTCGGACGACGAGATAGATGGTGACGAGCGACGTGATGAGCAGGATGACGGTGAAGACCATTGCTGGAGCCACGTAGCCTGCAACGCCCTGAATGAACTTGTTTTGGTCGGGGAAATGTATCACGACGATGCCCATCTGTCCCATCGGGTCGCTGCGGAAGAGCGGCTGCTGATAGCTCGGGTCGTCTCCTTCTTCAGAATAGTCCTCGCATCGATAGACCTCTCTGCCATCGCTCGTATAGACGATGAAGTGGAAGGGTAGGGTGATGCCGTTGGCTTGAAGTGCATTTCGGAGGCAACCATCGAGGACAGCAGGGTTGAGGCGGTCCTGAAACCTTTGCTTGCTGGCCTGGTACATCACCGAGAAGATGACTTCGTCGAGTACGCCTTGCTCGTAGATGTATGCCTCGCGCGCTTGCTTCTGCAGTTTGCTGATGGTCTCAGCCACTTTGTTGTACTTGCTCATGGTCAGCGTGCCGAGCGACATGCCCGCCGTGCCGGGTGAAAGCGTATCGTATTGCAACGTGTGGTCTGCAATGCGGAAGCTGTCGGGAAGGAATGTCCTGCTGTTCTTGGGCTCATGTGCGTTGAGCACATTCTGCAGATAGCGGTACGTTTCGGTCTTCTCCAGTTCGCGTGATGCCTGGTCCAGGCTGCGCAGAACGTTCTCGTCGAACTGCTCTTGACGCATCCTTATCATCTCCTTGGCATAGCGTCCCTGCAAGTAAAGCAGCGAGATGAATGCTATGCAGACGACCAGGCAGATAAGCCAAATGTAACTCCTTTTCATATCGCAAAGGTATTGCTTTATGTTAAAAGATAAAGAAAAACGTCGGCACTTTCGTACCGACGTTTAACTTATTTAAGGGTTAAGGCTTCCTTAAGTTGTCTTTTTGTTAATTAAGCAATGGCTTATTCTTCCTTAAGCGTTGCCTGGTACTCTGCGATGAGCTTCTGCTGAACGTCAGCAGGCACGAGTTCGTAGCTTGAGAACTTCGTGTTGAAGCTTGCGCGGCCACCCGTCAAGCTGCTCAGAGCGGTGCTGTAGCTTGCCATTTCCTTGAGTGGAGCCTTTGCTGTCAGCTTCTCGTAACCGCTTTCGCTGCTCATGCCCATAATCATGGCGCGGCGTCCCTGCAGGTCACTCATCACGTCACCCATCTTGTCGCTGGGAACGAGAACCTCTACGTCGTAGATAGGCTCCAGAATCTTCGGACCTGCCTCCTTGAAGGCTTGTGCGAAGGCTTGGCGGCCTGCGAGCATGAAGGACAGTTCGTTGGAGTCAACCGGGTGCATCTTACCATCGTAAACGATGACGCGTACGTCGCGAGCGTAGCAACCAGTCAGAGGACCTTGTTCCATGCGCTGCATGATACCCTTCAGGATAGCCGGCATGAAGCGTGCATCGATGGCACCGCCCACGACGCTGTTGATGAAGACGAGCTTGCCGCCCCATTCCAGGTCGATGGTTTCCTCGCTCTTTGCGTTGATGCGGTACTCCTGGTTGTTGAAGCGATAAACTTCCTGCGTAGGTGTGCCCTCAACATAAGGCTCAACGATGAGGTGTACTTCGCCGAACTGGCCTGCACCGCCTGACTGTTTCTTGTGACGATAGTCGGCACGAGCTGCCTTTGTGATGGTCTCGCGATATGGGATACGTGGCTCGTCGAAAGCAATCTGAATCTTCTCGTTGTTCTCCATGCGCCACTTGAGGGTGCGCAGGTGGAACTCGCCCTGGCCGTGCACAAGAATCTGGCGGAGCTCCTTGCTCTGCTCAATCTGCCATGTCGGGTCTTCCTCGCGCATCTTCTGCAGAGCGTTCATCATCTTCTCGGTCTCGCTCTCATTGACGGCACGGATGGCACGTGAATACTTTGCATTGGGGAACTTGATGAAGTTGAAGCGGTTGTCGCAGTCCTTGCCATTGAGCGTGTTGCCGGTCTTGACGTCCTTGAGCTTCACGCTGCAGCCGATGTCGCCTGCCACGAGTTCTTCCACCTTGATACGGTTTGCACCAGCGCAGACGAACATCTGGGCGATGCGCTCCTTGCTGCCGCGGTCGGAGTTGGTGAGGTCCATGCCTTCTGTGACCTTACCGCTCATTACCTTGAAGTACTGCACTTCGCCGATGTGCGGCTCCATGGCGGTCTTGAAGAAGAAGAGGCTTGTGGGGCCGGCTTCGTCGGGAGCAATCTCCTGACCGTTGGTGTTGACCACCTTTGGCATCTCGTTAACGAAAGGAACGACGTTGCCCAGGAACTCCATGAGGCGACGTACGCCCATATCCTTCACTGCGTCAACACAGAAGACGGGGAACATGCCGCGACTGGCGAGACCCTTGCGGATGCCTTCGCGCATCTCATCCTCGGTGAGGTCTTCGCTCTCGAAGAACTTCTCCATGAGGCTTTCGTCGTGTTCGGCTGCTGCCTCGATGAGGGCCTTGTGCATCTCAGTAGCCTTGTCCATCTGGTCGGCAGGAATCTCTTCAATCTTTGGCTCGCCGCCGTCGGGGCCCCATGAATACTTCTTCATGAGCAGAACGTCGATGAGGGAGTTGAAGTTAGGACCGCACTCCACGGGATACTGAATGGGCACAACCTTCGGGCCATAGATGCTTGTGAGTTGCTCCAGAAGCTGGTCGAAGTCGCAGTTCTCGTCGTCGAGCTGGTTGACGAGGAAGATGACGGGCTTGCCGAGTTTCTCTGTGTAGCGGAAGTGGTTCTGAGTGCCGACCTCTACGCCTGCAGAGCCTTTGAGCAGCAGGATAGCAGTGTCGGTAACATTGAGTGCCGTGATAGCAGCACCAGCGAAGTCATCACTGCCCGGGCAGTCGATGAAGTTGATCTTCTTGCCGTTCCATTCAACGTGGCATACAGTGGAGAAGACAGAATAGCCGTATTCGTGCTCTACGGGGAAATAGTCGCTGACAGTCGTGTGCTGACTGACTCTACCGCGACGCTTGATGATGCCAGCCTCGTAGAGCATGGTTTCAGTCAAGGTCGTCTTGCCTGCTCCATCGTTGCCCAGGATGGCAACGTTTTTAATCTCATTTGTCTTGTAAGTCTTCATGACAGTTATAGTTTTTGTTGATTAAGGTAAATATTTGGGTGCAAAGATACAAATAAATTTGCAAATTACAAATTTACAATGTACAATTTATGTACAAATTACTTTATCTTTTCAATTATCAACTTTCAAAAGGTCGCTAATAATGTCGTTGGAAGTGAAGATGCCTTCTTTTGTGAGGCAAAGATGCCCGTTGTTGATGTGCAAAAGCTTGTGTTTGAGGTGAGGTTCAGCCAAAGATAGACAATAAAGGCGGTCTTGATGAGTAAGTTCGTCGAGTGGGACGCCCTTGCTCGTGCGCAGTCTCGTCATGATGAATTCGTTGTAGAGCGCCGTGTCGCTGAGCAGTTCCGTCTCGTGCGGCACATCGTTTTGGGCGCTGATATATGCCTTGATATCAGGCAGGTTGGCTCGCCGAGAGCGCTGTCCGTCGTAGGAATGAGCGCCGGCACCGAGCCCCAGATAAGGCACGCCTTGCCAGTAACTGCTGTTGTGGCGAGAGTGGTAGCCGGGCAGGGCGAAGTTGGAGATTTCGTAGTGAAGGAAGCCTGCTTGGCTTGTTGCCGTCATCAGATAGTCGTACATCTGCCAAGAAAGCTCCTCGTCGGCTTCTTCGACTTGTCCAGCCCTGAGCATCGCCTCGAGTCGCGTGCCTTCTTCGTAAGAGAGGGCATAGGCGCTGAGATGCGTGATGCCGAGACTCAGCGCCTGCTCCACGTCTCTTTGCCAATCCTCGAAAGTCTGCCCTGGTAAGCCATAGATGAGGTCGAGGCTGATGTTTGTGATGCCTGCTTCTTTGCAAGCCCTTACTGCATCGATGGTCTGCTGAGCATTGTGCCGACGGCCGATGAAGCGCAGCAACCTGTCGCTGAACGTCTGTGCTCCCATGCTGATGCGGTTGACGGGCGTTCCTTCGATGCCTCTCAGCCATTCCCTTGTGACGTCATCGGGGTTGGCTTCAATCGTCACCTCGGCATCTTCGTCGATTGTCCACAAGCGAGCAATTGCCTCATATAGTTCTTTCAGCAGGCGGGAGGGCAACAGGCTTGGCGTTCCGCCTCCTATATATATATTATGTACGCGCGTACCTTTTATATATTGTTTGCGCAGAGACATCTCTCGCTTCAAAGCCTCGACATACGAAGCCATGAACTCCTGCCCGAGCGTGGTGGAGTAGAAGTCGCAATAGATGCACCGCGACTGGCAAAAAGGAATGTGCAGGTAGAGCAAGTCAACTATGAACTAATTGTCTGGCGTCAGTCGCGCATCTTCTGGAAGGTGATTTCGTAGAAGCAAGGATATACGTTGCTTGTGGCGCTGACCTGACCTTCGGTATGAGGCACGATGAGACGGACCTTGGCAATGCCTTCTTCTGCAGAGTCCTGCCGGCCGATGCGGATGTATGGGAAGGGAACGAGCCAGCCGCTTGGCACACTCGTGCTGCCGTAGTGGTTATACATCGCGCCGCCCCCATTGATTTCCGTGTCGAAGTCTGCAGAGAAGCTGCCGTAGTTATTAGAAACCTTTATGATGTCGGGACTGGGATGCCAGAAGTTTACATCGTTACGGAGCTGAATACTGTCGCCCAAGATGTTGAACTCGATGAAGCGACAGATGACGCGGGCCGTCTTGCCCTGCTCCAGCTTCTCGCCTGTGCCCTTGCGCACAATCTGCATATAGACGCCTGTATTGCCGAACAGGACGTATTCGTTCTTTTCGAGGTCGGTCGTGCAGTCCTGATTGATGAAGTCTTCCTCGCTGATGGGTGTAATCTTGCCAACGTTGCATACGACGGTCCCGTCTTCGTCTCTTACCACGATATCGCGGTCGAGGAACGACTGGATGGCTTTGTATTCCTTGTTCTTCTGCTCGGCATACGTCTCTCCGTTCTTGCAGGAACAGACGGTGGCCAACAGGCAACAGACGACGATTGGCAGTAATATGAGTGTCTTCTTCATGTGAAAGTCAAATTTATGGCTGCAAAGTTACGAACAATAATTGACATTCACAAATTTGGGAACATCTTTTGTTCAATTAACGTCTTTTACTACTATGCGTCCCTGCTATCCTTCCTCGAAACGTGGCAGCTCCATCAACATCTGATAAAACGCCACGTGTGGGAACTGCCGACGCCACGTGTGGGAAACGCCAACGCCACGTGAAGGAAACGCCAACGCCACGTGTGGGAACTGCCGACGCCACGTGAAGGAGTTGCTGACATCACGTTGTGAGACGGCTGACATCACGTTGCGAGACGGCTGACATCACGTTGTGAGACGGCTGACATCACGTTGTTTTTACTTCAGCAAGTCGGCGTAGGTTTCGATGACTGCCTTGACGCGCTCGAGGGCCTCTTCCATGGTGCAATGCAGCTTGCCGCCACTGGCGTTCTTGTGTCCGCCGCCGCCAAAGAAGCGGGAAGCCATTTGGTCGCAGGGGAAGTCGTCGACGCTGCGGAGGCTCAGCTTCATGATGCCCGGATGCTCTGTGTCTTCGTTGATGAAGATGCTGAGTTTTGTGCCGAGCATCTGCAGGGGGATGTTGACGATGCCCTCTGTGTCGCCGTTCTTCACCTTGAAGCGCCGCCGCTCTTCGTTGGTCAGCGTCATGATGGTGGCATGGCGTTCGTGCAGGACTTTCATGTTGACGTAGAGCAGATAGCCTTGCAGCCGGAGCCGTCCCTCGGAAGCCGTCCAGAAGACGTTGCGATAGATCTTGTCCTTGTCGATGCCTCGTGCCAGGAGATGGCTGATGTGCTCGTAGATGACGGGTCGGTTGGAGTTGAAGGAGAAGGCGCCAGTGTCGCACATCATGGCGCAGTAGAGGCAGGTTGCTTCGTCTGCCGAGATGTCGTCGAGCTCGCCTTGCTGGCTGAGCAGGTGGCAGATGACTTCGCCCGTGGCGCACATCGCCGGCTCGGAAACGATGACCTTGCAGAAGTCGGTGTTGGGGTCGAGGTGGTGGTCGATGAGGATGCGAGGCGCTGTGCTTGCCATGACGACGTCCTCCATGCCTCCAAGCCGCATGGGTTGGTTCAGGTCGCAAACGATGACGAGGTCGGCTGCGTCGAGGGCTGCCTTTACTTGGTCGGGTTGCTTCGTGTGGATGAGGATGGAGTCGGCACCTGGCAGCCATTTCAGGAAGTCGGGAAAGGCGTTGGGCACGACGACTGTTGCCTGCTTGCCCTTCCTTTCGAGGTAGAGCTTCAGGGCAAGCGAGGAGCCGATGGCGTCGCCGTCGGGATTGACGTGAGAACAAATAACGACGTTATTCGTTAATCCAATATTATTAATTAAATCGATGTTCAAAACGAAAGGTGTTGAGTTGGGTTACAGTTAACATCTATAGACTCGGACTGTGTTCTGATGAAGGGGAAAGGATTCGGAGGAATACAGGCGCGCTTCTTTCGAACCTTCCTTCTTCGTCTCTTCCTTCTTCGTCTCTTCCACTTTCACGGGGAAGGACAGCCCCTTGTCGAGTATCTCTTGGGCTTTGATGACGACGGGGTCGTCCTTGCCGAGGAACTGCAGGTAGTCCTTCATCTCGCCTACATTATATATTATATTGCCGTAGATGTTGCGTTCGAAGAGGCGGCGGCTCTTTTGCAGCATGAGATTGCGGCGGCGTAGCTGACGTTTCTCTGCAAACTGCGCGAACTTCTCCAGAAGGTTCTCACGCTTGAGGTATTGCTCCATGCGCTCTGCCGTCCGGAGCGAGGTGAGCTTGGCGCGGTTCTCGTCGGAATAGGCGAAGGCAAACTGTCGGATAAGTCCCGTCAGGAATGCCTCGCGGTAGTAGGACGTTATGCCCGTCGTGTCCTCAGGCACAAAGATGTCGGGCGTGATGCCGCCTCCGCCATAGACGATGCGGCCGATGCTTGTCTCGTATTGCTGACCTTCGTTGTGTATGCTGTCTTGCGAGAAGAACTCGCCTCGCTCGTAGCGTGCGATGAGCTCGTTGTCGTATTCCTCGCCATGCCCTTTCTCGTATGGTTTCTGAATGCAACGGCCGCTGGGCGTATAGTAACGGGCAACGGTGAGACGTACGACGCTGCCGTCGCGGAACTCCTTCGGTTGCTGCACAAGTCCCTTGCCGAAGGTGCGGCGACCGATAATCGTGCCTCGGTCGTTGTCCTGAATGGCACCGGCGAATATCTCGCTCGCGCTGGCGCTGCCTTCGTCCACGAGCACCACGAGCGGCAACTTCTGGAACGTGCCTCGCCCGTCGCTGCAGAACTCTTCGCGCGGACTCTTGCGGCCCTCCGTATAGACTATCAGCTTGCCCGACGGCAAGAACTCGTTGACCATCTGGATGGCGATGTGCATGTAGCCGCCTTGGTTGCCGCGTAGATCAACGATGAGCTGCTTCATCCCCTCCATGTTGAGGTTGGCCAGGGCGATAAGCATCTCGGCGTATGTCTGCTCGCCGAAGTTCTTGACGCGGATGTAGCCCGTCTTGTCGCCCATCATGTAGTAAGCATCGACGCTGACCACGGGAATGTCGCCACGAACGACGGTGAAGTACTGCAGGTCCTTTGAGCCGTGGCGCTTGATGCCGAGCTTGACCTTAGAGCCTTTCTCACCCTTCAGGTGCTTCATGACAGCGTCGCTCTCCATGCCGACGAGCGATGTGGTGTCGGCCGTGACGATGCGGTCGCCAGCCAGGATGCCCACCTTCTCGGCAGGACCAGAGTGGATGACGGACATTACGTTGACGGTGTCCTGCTCCATCGTGAACTGCACGCCGATGCCGCTGAAGCTGCCTTTCAGGCTCTCATTGGCTTCCTCGGCATCCTTCGGCCCGAAGTAGCTGCTGTGCGGGTCGAGCTCGCTGAGTATGAGCGGCATGGCGTCCTCGACGAGCGAGTTCATGTCGACCGTATCGACGTAGATGTTGTCGATGAGTTGCAGCAGGTAGCCCACCTTGTTCGAGCCCGTGTTGATGATGTTGATGCGGCCGCCGGAGAAGTGGTTCGTGTAGAACGAGCCGATGAAGATGCCTACGATGGTGCCGATGGCAATGAGTAGCGGCGTAAAGCGATGCTTGGTGTCGGGATTCATGATGATGAATATGGAATGTAGGGTGACGAATTAAGAATTCTCGATTGGCACGAACTTGACCTCGATGCCGGCACGGCGCAGCAGGTCGACGCCGTCGGTGAGCCGGTACTCGCGGCTGTAGATGACGCGCTTGATGCCGGCCTGGATGATGAGCTTGGCGCATTCGATGCACGGCGAGTCGGTGACGTAGAGCGTCGAGCCGTCGCTGTTGTTGCCGCTTCGCGCTATCTTTGTGATGGCGTTGGCCTCGGCGTGGAGCACGTAGGGCTTCGTGACGCCATCTTCTTCGCAGACATTCTCGAAACCGCTTGGCGTGCCGTTGTAGCCGTCGCTGATAATCATCTTGTCTTTGACGACGAGCGCTCCCACCTGCCGGCGCTGGCAGTAGCTGTTCTCGCTCCAGATGTGTGCCATCCGCAGGTAGCGGAGGTCGAGGTCGTGCTGTTTCTTAGGGTCTTTCATCTGATAGTATGTCTTTTCTGTTCTGTGCATTTGTATGTGCCGCCAAGCCATTCTGTTTGGGCTTCTTCCTGCTCGAGTTTATGCCATGAGAGGAAACGACCTTCTGAATCTGTCTCGACAACGACAGGTCCTTGCTGCAAAGTGCCGTCGGGCAAAAGAATATCGTGATAGGCGCGTTTCAATTCAAAATATATAAATTCAAAATTTAAAATTACCTGCGGCGGCGATTGGTGCGCTGCGGGATGCCCTTTTGCGGACGGATGGGATTGGGGTTCTCCTTCGTGACGTGAATCTTCCTCTCCTTCGGCTGGCTCTCACGCACTTGGAGGGGCGACAGGCGTTCTTTCTGCTTGGGAGCCGTATCGACGTCGAGCGAGTCTCTGCGAAGGGTATCGACCGGAAGCTTGGGAGCGACTGGTTGCTTCTTGTGCATCCTGATGAGCTGCATCTCGCTGATGAGCAAGGGCTTTGGTTGGTCGGCACCTTTGATGAGAGGCAGATAGACGTAGCCAGTGATAGAACGCAGATTGAGGCTGTCGAGGGCTCTTCCCGGGCTGTGACGTATCTCGTTCTTGGGACTGTTCCTCAACAAATCAGTCACGCATGCCGTTGTGTCGCCTTCGTAGTAAAAGTTGAGCAGGGCAACGGCTTCGTTGTTCATGGAGCGCCCCACGAACTGCGTCTTGAAGCGCCAGATGAAGCTGTCGCCAGCCTTGAATGTGGTGTCGGCCTTCATCGTGAAGGAATAGACGCATTGTACGGGATTAGCCACCACGCAGGCAAAGTCCTTGCCGAGCCAGATATTAGCCGTGTCGCCTTCGTTGGTGAGACTTGCAAACTTGTCCTGATTGGCCTGGGACAATTCGAGACCCATTCGCTCGGCTTGTGCCTGAACGCGCGTCACGACGTTATCATAGATGTGAACGAACTCCTCAGCCCGACCGCTGTAATAGATCATCGAGGAGTCGAACTCTGCCTCCGTGATGCGATGCTTCTGGAAGACAGCTTGGATGTACTTGTAGCGATTGATGTCGGCGTTCTCGCCTTGTGCCTCAGCCATTCCCTGTGCCAGATGGAAATCGACCAGCACGTCCGTCATCTTCTGCTTGCTCATGATGCCACGAGGCCGGGAAGGGGAACAGGAGCAAAGGAGGATTAGGGAAAGAAGAATGAAAGACCCTACCAAACCTCCCCTTGAAGGGGAGGCTTTATGTAGCAGGTTCTCTCCCTTTGAGGGAGAGTTGGAGAGGGTCTTCATTTAAACACTTTCTGATTGAAGAAAATGATGAGGGCGATGACGCCGCATGAGATGCTGGCATCGGCAAAGTTGAAGATGGGGGAGAAGAAGATGAAATGCTCGCCACCTATATATGGCAGGCTTGCAGGCCAATCCCACTCAACAAGCGGGAAGTAGAACATATCGACCACACGCCCGAGCATCATCTGACTGTAGCCCGTGCCCCACGGAACAAACTCTGCTACCATAGGTGCAGGCGGATTGTTGAATATCATACCGTAGAACATGCAGTCGAAGATGTTGCCTGCTGCTCCGGCCGTTATCATCGTCAGGCATATGAGATAGCCCCATCCGATGCCTTTCTTGATGCTTCGGAAGATGTACCAAAGCAGGATAGCAACTGCCGCGATGCGGAACGACGTGAGGAACCACTTGGGCAGGACTTCCATGCCGAAAGCCATCCCATCATTCTCGGTGAAGAGAATCTGGAACCAGTCCGTCACCCTGATGCTCTGATGCAGGTACATACCTGTCTTGACTGCAACCTTTATGACTTGGTCGATGCAGACAATACCCACAGCAAGGGCAGCAGAGGTCAGTGCTTGTGCTTGCTTGCGGGTCATTTACTTCTTCTTGTC
The DNA here is from genome assembly GCA_902768605.1 of uncultured Bacteroidales bacterium. Next base: position 151 of record CACXLY010000052.1, on the reverse strand, counting down.
TCTGGCTTGCTTTGCTTCGATAGAGAGTGTGGCGTGAGGAACGGCACGAAGGCGTTCCTTCGGAATGAGCTTGCCTGTCTCGCGGCAGATGCCGTAGGTCTTGTTCTGGATGCGGACAAGTGCTGCCTGCAGGCCTGTGATGAACTTCTGG
>CACXLY010000051.1 GCA_902768605.1 uncultured Bacteroidales bacterium | reverse complement strand
GATATCTCCATTATAGCTTCCTGTGCTGAATGCCAACACGCGAGAGCCGTCGGCACCTTCCCACCAGAATGCACCGGTATGGGGTGCTGTGCGCATCAGCCCGAAATAGTTCATCCCGCACTGACGGAGCATCTGAGGCAGTTGCGACTGGTGGCCAAAGTCATCGGGCAGCCAGCCCACTCGTGCCATGCGGCCAAAGCGCGACTGGAAATAACGTTGCCCCAAGAGGAACGAACGCGTCAGAGCCTCGCCCGAAGGCATCTGCTGGTCGCTTTCAACCCACATGCCGCCAACAGGTTCGAAGCGTCCCTCCTTGACGTATTTCTTTACCTTGCTGAAGAGCTCGGGGTCTTGCTCCTCGACCATCTTATATACCACGGCCTCGCTCTGCAGCAGGTGGTAGTCGGGATATTCCTCCATGAAGGCGACGGCCTGACGAAGATTGTCGTGAGCCATCTTCTCCGTTTCCGAAAGCGTCCAAAGCCAATTCATATCCATGTGGGAATGTCCGATGACGTGCAGCGTATCCTTTGCCACATCGGCATTCTTCTGAACAGTCTGCGATGCAAGCGGCAAACTAAGCCCCGCCAGCAGCAAGGTGATAGAGCATCTCCTTTTCATGATAATTTCTCCTATATGTTTTTTACATTTTTATTTCTTCGTCTGCGAGTACTTCTTGATGAGGTTGTAGGCAGTATATAGTCCCAGCTCTCCTGCTTGCGAGAGGTCGCTCAGGCCCTGCTCGGTCTGGCCGGCAAGGATATGAGCCACGCCTCTGCCGTAGTAGGCGCTTGGGAAGTGAGGGTCGAGTTCGATGGCACGGCTGAAGGACTTCTGAGCTGCCAAATAATCTGCCAACTGAACCTGCACGCATCCGACATTGTAGTGCAGGAAGGGGGCATCGGGCATGAGGTCGGAAGCCTTGTTGTAGTCCTGCACGACCATGAGATAGCCGAGGCGAAGGTCGGAAGCAGCCGCAGTGGTTCGCGACACCTCGAGCTGTGCAAAGCGACTTTGAGCACGCAAGATGAGTGCCAGAGGCTTTGGACCGTTCTCCAGGATGAAGGCATCCATATCGGCAACGGCATTCTCGAAGTCGCGGATGTGATAGTAGTCGAGTGCCCTTTGGAAGAGTTTGTCTCCCTTTAAAGATGAGTCGGAGGGGGTCTCAGAGACAGATGTCTGGTGAATCTCTGTCTGCTTCTCCGTCATGGGGGCTTCGCTGTCGGTCAGGTATAGCTGCGAAGGGAGAGACTTACGGGCGTTGAGTTTTTCCAGTTCGAGGCAGTAAGCCACGTAGGTGTTTGTCTCTGAGTCCTTCTTATAATAGGTAAGGGAATAGATAGGCTCCGGCTGCAACTCTGTACGGCGGTTCTGGACCTTGCCGCGATACTCGCTGACGTACTCGTTCTCTTCCTCGTGCTCGTCTTCTTCCACAAGGGCCGCATAATCCTCGATGTTGTGCTCGCTCTTCTTTCGTGTTCGGACAGGATGCTTCTTGCCTGCCGCCGCATCCAGCCGAGCCTGCAGCACCTTGAACTCATCCCTTTCTGCGCCGTTCACGTCGCCTATCTTTCGCTTGATGGCAGCTCGCTGGCGATAGCCGTCCCAGAACTCCGGGTAGTCCTTGATGACGGCGCTGATGTCGCGAATGGCTCCGTTGTAGTCGCCGATGTTGTCGAGCAAGAGGGCACGATTGTAGAGGGCGATGGTGTTGTCCGGCTCGAGTTCGAGCACGAAGTTAAAGTCCTCGATGGCCAGATTGTCCTCGCCTACTTGGGCACGAAGCAAGCCGCGATTGTAGTGAGCGAGGTAGTTGCGAGGTTCGAGGTCGAGGCAAGCATCGTAATCGGACATCGCTCCTCTAAGGTTATCCTGATTATAGCGCGTCAAAGCCCGGTTGACGTACAGCCCAGCCATTCGCGGCATTTGCATGATGGCTTTGTCGAGCGAAGCCTCTGCCTCCTTGTATTCCTTTCGACCCGCCTGGAACATTGCCTTGAGGCTCCAAGCTTTGCCGTCGTAGCTGTCGAGTTCCAGAGCCCTGTCCGTCCACGTCTCTGCCTGAACGGTATCGGTCCGAAGCAGAGAGACTTGCGCCTTCATCGTGTATTGCTCCGTCTCTTTTGGCCAGTGAAGGGGATTGATGGCGATGGCCTTCTGGTAGTCCTCTTCGGCCAAGGCATAGCGATTCTGGTTGATGCGGCAAAGGGCTCGGAGGACATAATGATTGAGAGCATACGGATTGCGCTCCACGGCATTGTTGCAATCTATCTCTGCCCCTTGATAGTCCTCAAGATAATACTTTGCCAACGCCCTGTAGAAGTAGGGCTCGCCCAGCCAGGGCTTCACGTTGATGACCATGTTGAAGCGCTGGATAGCCAACACATAGTCCTCGTAATACAAAGCGTTGCGCCCCATCAAGAGGACGCGGTCGGTGTTGATTTGCGCCGAAACTGTGCCTAATTGAAGATTGAAAATTGAAGATTGAAAATTAACTATGCCGACAAGCATAGCCACAAGCAAGAATATCCGCTTTTTCATGGCTTTTATTATCAATTTTCAATCTTCAATCTTCAATCTTCAATGTTCAATGTTTCACCTTTACCTTATAGTTGCAGGAGAAATTGCCTTTCCTGATGTCTTGGAGTTTTGATTTGGTAAGCTGGCGGCGGAGGCCTTGCAAGTGGTCGGTAAAGACGACGCCGTCGAGGTGGTCGAACTCATGTTGCATGACGCGTGCCAAATAGCCGGTCACCCATTCGTCGTGCTCCTGGAACTGCTCGTCCTGATAAGTGACGCGGATGCGCTTTGGGCGCTTCACCTTCTCGTGAATGCCGGGCAGACTGAGGCAGCCTTCTTCCATCACGTCAACTTCCGTGTCGTCGTACTCCTCGATATAGGGGTTGATGAAGGTCTTGATGTAGCCCTTGTATTCGGGCAGGTCTTCGCTGATGACGTCGAGGTTGATGATGGCGAGCCTGATGGGCAGCCCCACTTGAGGTGCTGCCAGGCCGATGCCTTCGCTGCGTTCCAGCGTCTCGTACATGTTCTTGATGAGCTGCTCCAGCTCCGGATAGTCTTTGTCGATTTCCTCAGCCTCCTGGCGAAGCACGGGCTGACCGAATGTGTATATTGGTAATATCATGTTTTATCAATTAAGAGTTAAGAATTAAGAGTTAAGAATTATTTTCCCGGCATGCGACTTGGAATTTCTTAATTCTTCTCTTTAATTTCTTAATTATTTCTCCTCTCCATCCATCCTTGCAGGATAATAGTGGCACTCACTTCGTCCACGAGGGCTTTGTTTCTGCGGGCCATCTTTCCGATGCCGCTTTGCAGGATGGCTTGCTGTGCGAGGACGCTGGTGTAGCGTTCATCCCACATATCGACGGGCACCGCTGGAAACGCCTTTTGCAGCTGTTCGACGAAGGTCCGCACTCGTGGCAGGTTGTCGCTGTCCCGCCCGTTTGTCTGCTTTGGCAGACCGACCACGAAGCGCTCCACCTGTTCCTTCGAGAGATAGTCCTTGAGGAAGGCAAGCAGCTTTGGCGTCTCGACGGTGGTCAGCCCGCCTGGAATAATCTGCAAAGGGTCCGTCACAGCCAAACCTGTACGACGGACCCCGTAGTCTATTGCAAGTACTCTTCCCACATTATATATATTATAACGTCCTTAGGGTCCTTAAGGTTTTTAAGGACTCAAGGGTCATGGGGAGCCTCAGAAAATTACTTCTTATAGAGCAGCCACGCACCGGGATACTGTCCCTCGAGCTGAGCACGCTTCTGGGCGGCTTCGGGCTTGGTGTCGAAGCTGCAAGCAACGACGCGATAGAACGTCTGGCCGTTCACCTGAGCTTGTGCCACGCAGCTGTTGTAGCCCTGACTGGCAAGCTTCTGCATGAGAGCCACACCGTTGGTCTTGATTGTGACAGAGGCTACGACTACGCCATACTGCTTCAGAGGACTGCCCTCAACGAAGGTCACGCTCTCATTGCGAACCTGCACATTGCTGTAATCAGCCACGGGAGTAGTGGTAACAGGAGTGACGGTCTGAGTGGTAACCTGCTGAACGGGCGTTGTTGTGGTCACAGGCGTCTCTGTCTGCTGAGCCTTTGCCTTTTCGTAAGCTTTCTTGTAAGCACTTTCCTTGCTTTTGCAAGAAGACATCATGAACACAGCGCACACAGCAGCACACACATAAAGAATCTTTTTCATAAGTTGGTTTTAAATATGTTTAGGGTTACTTTTTTCTTTATTTTACCTCGCAAAGGTACTGCTTTTTGCTTACAGATGCAACAAATATGGCAGAAAAAGCCCTTTTTTCAACATTTTTTTGCATTTTTGTGCCGATGGAATGCCAAAATTCACTATATTTGTACGCAGAAACGAACTAAATAATAGAAAGAAGTAAAAGCGGAAGCAATAAAAAAGGACGTAAAGCGTGCCCGTTTTACTTCCATAACATTTAAGAAAGGAAAACGATTATGAGAGCATTTGATTTTCTGGCAACATTCATTGGCGGTGCACTGGTAGGTGCTGCCTGCGGTTTGCTTTTCGCCCCCGAAAAGGGAAGCGACCTTCGTGAGAAAATTGCAGAGGCCCTGCGCAAGCGCGGCATCAAGCTCAACCGTCAGGAGATGTCCGACCTGGTTGACGAAATAGCCGAGGAACTGCAGGCAGCGAAGGCGGAGGAGTAAAAGCCAGTCCGCTTGCCTCCCTCGCGAGCTCCCCAATTGCTCCGCCGCTAACGGGCAATTACCCGCCATGAAGGGAGTGACGTAAATAGTCAATGTCCTATGTTCTATGTCCAATGAACTACAGTAGCAGCATACAATCGCTCTGGACAGAAGCGAAAAGCTATCTGGAGCTGCAAAAGGAGTATCTGAAGTTGGACTCTGCCGAGAAGTTGAGCGTGCTCCTCTCGGCAGTGGCCACCGTAGCCGTGTGCCTGATACTCGCTTTGGCAGCCCTTTTCTTTTTTGTGATAGCCCTTGCGCTCTGGCTTGCAAAGATGGTGGGCGCGGCTTGGAGTTTCACCATCGTGGGAGGCGCAATGCTGCTCATCATCATCATCATTCTCCTTTGCCGCAAACGCTGGATCGTACAGCCCGTGACACGTTTCGTGGCCGGATTGTTTGTCGGTGAAGACGAGGAGGACGACGAAGAACCTTTAGCTCCATGACACTATGAACAGCATCGTGAATTCTCCCGACGCACTTGCCGCCCTCAGGCAGAGGAAGCGGAAAGTCCAGCGGAAGCTGCAGGCTTCTCGCACGCAGATGACTGACAACGTCAGCTATCTGACGGGCGGCAACATGCCGAAGACGGCCGACAGAGTGCAGAAGCTCACCCGCCTCCTCATCAACGGCCTCGTCCTCTACCGCGGTTTCCGCCTCTGTTCGGGTGTCGTCTCGGGCATCCACTCCTTCTTCACCCCAAGCAAACGCCGCAGATAGCCTTTCGCCTTATGTTGAGCATCTTTTCCCAAAGAGGATAGTCCGTGCGCAGATTGTCACGGATTCCCCCACTCCTCTTCCTTTTTGTCACTTTTTGAAGTGAGGGAAAAAGGGTCGCAACACGTCGGATTTGCCGACGCCACGTGTAGCGATTCCAGACGCCACGTGTGGCGTGAGCACTTCCCACGTGTGGCGTGAGCACTTCCCACGTGTAGCGTCTGATTTCTCATCTGCAGGGATTCACTATCGAAACACGTCGATTTTGCCGAAATAACGTGTCATTTTGTCATCTCCACTTAGCAAAACGGCGTTTCTTCTTCTATTTAACGCTTTGCAACCCTCTCATTATCAACGAAAAGCCTTCTGAGCGCGTCAAATCCTCTCGGGGCAGGGAAGTGCCGGCGCGAGGATTTTAAGCGATTCTCGCGAGTTGGCGAAAAACGCTTGTGTCAGCAAAAACGGCAAAATGCGAGCAAAGTGTCAAGAGCCGGAAAGCGCTGGCCTCACCGTTATCTTGCATGGCGCAGCGAAGCGGGGATCCTGTCGCTCGTAAAGCGTCTGCCGATAGGTGTCCGCACTCGGCTTGACCCTGCCCTTGAAGACTCTCTTGCCGCGGATTTTTACGGTAATGGGCTTCCGCAGGTTCACCAGTTCATCGCTCAGGTACAAGGTCAGTTCGGAGTAATCCATGCGAGTGATGTCGATGGTGTTCTTCTCGACCTTTGCATCGACCCTCATGCCGCGCTTCAGCTCCCGGCGTGGAGCCGAAAGCCAGTAGAAGTCGGGGCGCAGCACGGCCTCCTGCTGCCAGATGACGTGACGGGGCCAAGCCTGACGCTTATACTGCGCCATCCAAGGGACGGCAGCCGCGTCCTCGCGGTCCATCCAATGCCCTTTGCCCTCCATGATGTGCGTCTCGTGGATGTAGCCGTCTGGGCAGGTCTGCTGCAGGGAATCCATTTGGACGCCCCTTTCCCTGTCGAGCCGGTTGCGGTTGTATGCAGCATCGTTCGCTCCACACCATATCATGAAAGGCGTGTTCAGAAGGTTTTCAAGCCTGACGTCGCCGGGATGGCCGGCCATCATGCTTGCGGCAGCCCAGTGGTCGGCCATGCGAGGAGCCATTCGCCACACGCCGTCGCCGCCAGCCGAATAACCCATCAGATAGACCTTATCGGGGTTGACACCATAATGGACAATCATCGTGCGGATGAGGACGCGATACATGCTGTCGATGGGTTGCTGGCACCACATATCCCAAGCCTCCACGGGCGAACGCGGCGCCACATAAACACCCTCACTCGGACGATAGAGGCGCATCTGATTCCTCCACTGCTGGTCGTTCACCTCGGGCGTCGTCCCACCACCTCCGTGAAGGCTAATCCAGAGGCTTCGCCCGTCGGCAGGACGCTCGCCGTAAACCGTCCACCAGAGCTTCATGCTGTCACCGTCCTGACGGATAATGCTGTCGCGGACGACGTTGGCTGTCGCTGCCCGCAGGCTGTCGAGCCACAGATGACGAACACGCTCACAACTGACTCTCCAGCCCCCTTTAAGGGGAGTCATAAAACTTTCAAGTAACAAAGGAAGGAGTAATAATAAATATCGTTTCATATTGCTGGATGGATATCCTCGCCTTACTTGGGTCAGGGGGTCTTTATTTGGAAAGTACTCGATTGCTTGCCGTTTTTGATGCGATTGTCCTCAACAAACCAGTTGCCGGAAGCGCGGCCTGCACATTGGATGGTGTAGCCCTCGGGCGTCTTGGTGAAGATGTAGGTGTTCCACTCGGCATTGTAGGGCTTGGTGTTCTTGTTGGCCCAGAACGTGCCCAGCTCGTTGATGTAGCGGCCGTCCTGCGCATTCGTAATCTTGAAGCGACCCGTCTCGGGCACGAGCTCGATGTTCCAGAGCTGGCGCTGCGGGTTGATGGTGTCGGCCTCGGCCACAAAGACGGGGAAGTCGCCGTCGCGGTCGGGCGAGGCATTCACGTCGGTCAGGTACTTGCCGCCATACATTATATAATAGCGTCCGTCCTCGACGGCTTGCTGGGGGAAGAACTCGAGTCCGTAGGCGAAACGTTTCTTGTAGTCCTTGGCAAGTCGGACGGCCTCTTCTCCTACCCAAGGCGTCACGACCGTACCGCTCACGACTGGCTTTGCCTTCACGACGGAACCCTCGTAGTTGCGGCTGATGATGCCTTTCTGCTTCTCTTCGAGACGCTGCAGGGCGCGGTAGTGAGCCACGAAGCCTACGCTGTCCGAAGCCTGCAAAGCCTTTTGCATCGCCGTCACTTGCAGTCCCCTCTGCCCAAGCAACCGCATGGTCTCCACCCAGGGAGCAATCTCCCTGAGCATCTCGGGCTGTGAGAGGCTGTCGGCAAGCAGCGCATCGGCCTCGGTCACAAGGCGGGAGAAGTAGGCGTCGTTGGGAACCTTCCCGAACTCCGGGCTTTCCCCGTCGCGCCGCAATCCGTGGGCCGTCCTGCCCAGGTCGATATTGTTCTCGCAGAAGAAGCGGAAGGCTTCCCTGCTCGTCGGCATCAGCTCGTCGAGGGCCTGCTCCCAAGACCTCTCGGCATTGTAGGCAGGCATATTCCAGCAATAGTCGGCAATGCTGTAGAGCGAGACTTTGGAGGCCTCGGCATACTCCATGGGATTGCTGCAGAAACCCGACACGAGGTCGGCGATGTCGAGTCCGTTGCCGTAGGTCTTGCCCATGAGCAGACGGCTCTGACAATAGTCGTTGACGGGGTAGTTGAGCCAGATGAAGGCCTTGCGCTTGATTTGCGCGTTAATCCATTCCATGTCGTCGCGCTCGATCATGTCGACCACCGAGTTGCCCGTCCACATGATGCGCACCTCCGGATACATCTTCGTACCGAGCGTGGAGAGATAGTCGCCCCCGCTCCATGCCTTGTTGTACTGCGTGGGACAGATGATGAGGGGCTCCACATCCTTGTGTCGGCGGACGAAGGCATCAGTCAGGTAGTTCATCAGCCCTGCTTGCTTCTCGGCCCTCGTGCCCTCGCCGCCGATATCGTCAAAGAAGACGGCAAACGAGCGGATGCCAAGGGCGTACATGATGTTCAGCTTGTTCACGACGGCCAGACTGTCTTGCAGGTTCCACTTGATGTCACCGCCGGGATGAATCGCCCAGACGAACTGCACCCTGTTTCGGTGCGCAGCCTCGACAAGCTCTCTCAGCTTCGCAGCCTCCGCCTCGGGGTATGGGTCGCGCCAATGCGCACGGTGATAAGGGTCGTCCTTAGGCCCATAGACATAGATGTTGAGCCTGTGCTTTCCGTAGAACTCGAACTGCCGAAGCCTGTCCTCGTGGCTCCAAGGATTGCCGTAGAAGCCCTCGATGACGCCTCTGCAAGCGACGCTTGGCCAGTCGCGAATCTCGGCTCCTCCATCTTCAAGGAGAGTGACCTCCTTGAAGTCCCCATCTTTAATTCTTAATTTTTCATTTTTAATTTCTTCGAGTGCCTGCTCGCCATAGAACGTGCCGCTTGCATCCCTGCCAGCCACAACGACCTCGGTCGGCGTGACTTTCAGGTAGTAGCCCTCTGCCTGCTGCGGTATCTTCTTCTGATAAGCCTTCACGGACTTATCGCCAAAGGTGCCAACCACTTTCCGCGTCTCGGCAAAGCCGCAAAGGCAAAATGCCGTCAGCATCACAAGAATAATCTGTCTTTTCATTGTCTCGGAGTAATCAGAATAATCAGAGCAGTCAGAGCATTCGGAATAATCAGAATGGTCAGATTAATCAGAGTAATCAGGCGTTATCCCATACGGGATATCTTCTGCAAGGCGGGCTCGTCGAGTATCTTTATTCTTCGTCCTTCGAGCGCAATGAGTCCCTCCTGGACAAAGACGCTGAGCGTACGGATGGCGTTACTGGTCGTCATGTTGCTCAGGTTAGCCATATCTTCGCGACTTGGATAGACACTGAGCGTCTGTCCGTCGTCTTCCACGCCGTAACTCTCCTTGAGGAACAGGATGCTCTCTGCCAAGCGCCCGCGGATGTGCTTCTGAGTGAGGTTGACCGTCCTGGCGTCGCTCTTGCCAAGCGCAATGGCCAGCCTCCTGACGAAGAACCATGCCAACTGAGGGTTCCGCATCGTGAGCTGGCGAATCAGACCGATGGGGATGCTGGCGATGACGGAAGGCTCGAAGGCCGCTGCGGCCGTCACGTAGTTCTCGTCAGAGAAAGCAGCACGATAGCCGAAGTATTCCACCGCATCTGCCACACGCACAATCTGAGCTCTGCCTCCTACGCCGTCCTTGTATATCTTCACTTTGCCGCTGATGAGGCAAAGTAAGTGGGAGGGGATGTCACCTTCCTGATAGATGGTTTCGTTTTTACGGTAAGCACGAACCTGCATTTTGCTGAGGATCAGTTCACGTTCCTCTGGCGAGAGCGCCCCGTCCAAGTCAGGCAACTTCGCAAGCACATCTTCTTTTTTTATCATAGTTTTGCTGCTTTCAGCTCAAAGACATATTTAGGGATTACTTACATTCCACCGCGGCCTGCTCGATGGGCAAGCACTTCTTGTAGCTCTCAATATACTTCTCGAAACCTGCCACGTCCTCGGCCAATGGTGCAACCGACGTGCCAGTATTGCCGGCAAAGACGTCCTCCTCGAGGTAGTCGGCCAAACTCTTTCCCTTATTATTAATAAGGTAACCTGCCAGGAGGGCGATGCCCCAAGCGCCGCCTTCGCCCGCTGTCTCCATAACGGAGATGGGCGAATTGAGCGCGGCAGCCAATACGCGCTGGCCAGCGCCTGCCGTCTTGAAGTAGCCTCCGTGACCCGTTATGCGGTCCACTTTCACGTTCTCCTCCTTCAGCAGGATGTCGTTACCTATCTTCAGCACACCGATGGCGCCGTAGAGCTGGGCACGCATGAGGTTGGCGAGGTTGAACTTATCTGTAGCAGAGCGGACGAAGAGCGGACGGCCTTCTGCCAGGCCCGTCACAGGTTCGCCGCTGACGTAGTTGTACGCCATCAAGCCGCCGCAATCCGCATCGCCTTCGAGGGCTTTGTTGAAGAGCTTGCTGTATATCTCGCCCATATCGACAGGCACGCCAAGCATCTGCTGGTACTCTTTGAAGAGGCCGACCCAGGCATTGATGTCGGAGGTGCAGTTGTTGCAATGCACCATTGCGACGAGTGAGCCGTCGGGGGTCGTCACGATGTCTATGGGCTCGTAGGGCTTGCTGAGCGGTTTCTCCAAGACAATCATCGAGAAGGATGATGTACCGGCGGAGACGTTGCCCGTGCGCTGCTTCACGGCGTTGGTTGCCACCATGCCTGTTCCTGCATCACCCTCCGGGGGGCACAAAGGTACGCCTGGCTTCAAGTGACCTGAGACGTCGAGCAACTTGGCTCCTTCCGCCGTCAGACATCCTGCATCTTCGCCTGCGCTGAGCGACTTGGGCAAGATGTCGAGCAACTTCCAAGGAAAGCCTTTCGGTGCAATCAGCTTGTCGAACTTCTTGACCATCTCGGCATCGTAGGTCTTCGTGGCCGGGTCAACGGGTATCATGCCCGATGCATCACCCACGCCAAGCACGAACTGACCCGTCAGTTGCCAGTGAACATAGCCGGCGAGGGTGGTGAGATACTTAATCGAAGGAACATGTTTTTCCCCGTCGAGGATGCATTGGTAGAGATGCGAGATGCTCCAGCGCAATGGTATGTTGTAGTTGAAGAGCTTGCTCAGCTCGGCAGCGGCCTTGCCCGTGTTGGTGTTGCGCCATGTGCGGAAGGGCACAAGAATCTCCTGCTTCTCGTTGAATGCCATATAGCCGTGCATCATGGCCGAGAAGCCGATGGCAGCCAAGTTCTCTATCTCGCAACCGTATTGCTGCAAGACATCTCGGCGAAGGTCGATGTAGCAGTCCTGCAGGCCTTTCCATATGAGGTCGATGGAGTACGTCCAAAGGCCGTCGGTCAGCTGGTTCTCCCATTCGAAAGCCCCTTGAGCGATAGGTTTGTTGTCCTCGTCGATAAGGACAGCCTTTATGCGGGTAGAGCCAAACTCGATGCCGAGGATGGCTTTCCCGCTTTCAATTACCTGCTTTGCTGTCATCTTACTTCAGTGCTTTGTTCAACATATAATACACCTCGCCGTTGCGTAGCGTCTGCTTGAACTCGGCGATGTTGGTCTCCTTGTTTATCTTCACGTATTCTATGCCTGTCATCTCGGCGAAGTCTTCCCAATAATCTTCCGTGATGTCGTAGGAGAAGGCGCTGTGGTGAGTGCCGCCGGCGAGAATCCAAGCTGCCGCACCAATCTCGAACGTCGGCTGAGGAATCCAGAGGGCGCTTGCGACGGGCAGTTTGGGCATGGGCTTTGGCTCGATGCACTCCACTTCCTGAGAGATGAGACGGAAGCGATTGCCGAGGTCCACGACGGTTGCCTTGATGCCGCGACCTGTCTTCGAGGTGAAGACGAGGCGAGCCGTCTGCTGCTTGCGGATGCCGATGCCGAGGAAATGCACCTCGAGCTTTGGTTTGTCGCTGGCAATGAGCGGACATATCTCGAGCATGTGGCTTTGGAGACAAGAGGAGCGGTCGCCGGCGAAGTTGAGGGTGTAGTCCTCGAGGAATGAGCAACCCGTCGGCATTCCCTGTTGGATGACCCAAAGCGTACGGAAGAGGCAGGCGGTCTTCCAGTCGCCCTCGGCACCGAAGCCGTAGCCTTCCTGCATCAAGCGCTGCGAAGCGAGGCCCGGTATCTGGTCGAAGCCGCAGAAGTCGGGTGCGTCAACGTTGGCGTCGCCCAAGTCGTCGAAGTTCGTGGTGAAGGCCGTTGCACCCTCATCCTTCAAGACGCGGCGCAAGGCAATCTCGGCCTTGGCGCTGTTCTTCACCTTCTCCCAATAAACCTTCTCGCCGCTCTCGTCAATCTTTATTGTATAAAGCTTCTTGTATTCCTCGACGAGGGCGTCTGCCTCGGCATCCGTCACCTTCTTGTAGTACTCCATGAGAGAGGAAACGGGGTAGTAGTCAACGTGATAACCCAAGCGCTGCTCGAACTCGACACGGTCACCATCGGTCACGGCCACGTTGTTCATGTTCATGCCGAACATGAGGCAACGCACGTTCTTTGCATCGGCCACGCCGGCTGCCACACGCGCCCAGACGGCAATCTGCTTCTGAGCCTTCTCGTCCTTCCAGTAGCCGCAAACCACTTTGCGAGCCACTCTCATGCGGGTGCAGATGTGTCCGAACTCGATGTCTCCGTGAGCGCTCTGATTGAGGTTCATGAAGTCCATGTCAATCTCGCTCCAGGGAATCTCCGCATTGTATTGGGTGTGGAAGTGGAGCAGAGGCTTCTGCAGCTGCTGCAAGCCCTTAATCCACATCTTGGCCGGCGAGAAGGTGTGCATCCATGTGATGATGCCGACGCATTTCCCGTCGTTGTTGGCAGCGAGCATCACCTGCTCCACCTCCTTCGAACTGTTGGCTGTGCCTTTATACACAATCTTGACGGGGATGTTGCCGCTGGCGTTCAAGCCCTCGACCATTTCCTTCGAGTGTCCGTCCACTGCGACTACTGCGTCGCCTCCGTAGAGCAACTGCGCGCCAGTCACCCACCAAATCTCATAATTCTCAAATGCTTTCATTGTTTGTAGGTTTATAGTTAATAATGATTATGCTTTCTTTCCTTTCTGACCATAGTAGGCGTTGGGGCCGTGCTTCCTCTGATAGTGTTTTTCTATCAGAAGCGGGTTCATCGTCGTCTGCGGGTTGAGCGTCAGGGAAATGAACGCCATCCTGGCGCATTCCTCCATGACTTTGGCGTTATAGACGGCATTGTCGGGCGATGTGCCCCACGCGAAGGGTCCGTGGTTCTTTACCAAAACTGCGGGCGTATGGTCGGGATTTATCTTGCGGATGTTCAGTATCTCGTCCACGATGACTTTGCCCGTCTCCAGCTCGTACTCTCCCTTCACCTCAGCTTCTGTCATGTCGCGCGTGCAGGGAATGTCCTTGTAGAAGTAGTCGGCATGAGTCGTGCCGATGTTTGGGATGTCCATGCCCGCCTGTGCGAAGGCGGTGGCGTAGGTAGAGTGCGTATGGACGACGCCCTGGATGTTCGGGAACGCCTTATATAATATAAGATGTGTGGGCGTATCGCTGCTGGGGTTGAGGTTGCCCTCCACCACCTTGCCCGTCTCGAGGTCAACGACCACCATGTCCTCGGGCTTCATCACGTCGTAGCCGACGCCGGAGGGCTTGATGACCACCAGTCCCCTCTCGCGGTCGATGCCGGAGACGTTGCCCCAGGTGAAGATGACAAGGCCCTGCCTCACTAAATCCAAGTTCGCTTTGAATACTTTTTGTTTGAGTTCTTCTAACATAGTCACTAAGTTTGCTACAAATTTAGCCTTTTTTATCATTCAAACCAACAAAGGCGCGAAAAAAAAGAGCTTATAGTGCCTATATCGAAAACATAACGTGCCTAAATCGCTCATTGAAGCTTTATAATACAACTTGCCTGACCTCAAAAAGAAGTCAGGCAAGTTTATGTTTGAAGGAAAAATCTTATGCTAAGGATGATTATTGGCAGACAGCACGAACAGACATACCACATTCGCGAGAGTAAACTTCAGTTGTTCCATTAATACCCCACGAATATGCGAAATGCTCATTGTATGGACTTAAAGTTCCTGTCCATAAATAGAATAAGAAATCTTCATCAAGTAGCTGTTCGTCATTCCAGTAACCTGCACTTGGGATAAAAATACAATTACCATTCGGGCCTGTAATTTTTGCACCGTGAATACCATTTAAATCAATCTCCTTGACATAACAAGACTCGAATAACGTTTTTACATCGTTTTCGGTTGGCATACGCCATGGCGCCCCCCAATTGGCAAGTGCAGTATCATAAGTAGTGCCAGAAATGTTGCTGCCTATATTGACTATATCGAAGTCGAACCACCCTGGATCATAATTCTCAATATGTTCGTAATTTTTCCACTTGTATTCACTCTTGTTTCCATTCTTTTCCCCCCAAGCATAATAACCACCATATTCTTCAGGCTTTGAGGCTCCTACATTGCAGCATGCCCATTTCGTGCCGGAGGGAAGTCCGAGGTCTATCGCGTGTGGGTGATTGTCGTCAGGGCAGAGTCCTCCAGTTTTTGTAAACTCAAACGTGTCCTCAGAATACTTCTTTTCCCCGTCAATCTCCAAATAAGTCCGATAATTATATGTACCTGATTGTATATTACCGGTATTTCCCAATAGTTCTAATCTGGAAACTAATTGTTTATAATCGTGTCGGTTATATAATATTACCGATGTATTTACAATTTCGATTTCTGTCTCTTCTCCTGTGCTTTTGTTCTTTAGCCAGAAACCAGCCGAGACGCTGGAACCTGATGCTGCACGCGTTTTAGCTGCATTCATAGTCCTGACGGCCAACTCATAAGGGAGAACGACACTTGCACGAGGCTGATTATTCACCTGACTCATAGCCGTGACAAGCGGTTCATAATAAATCTTATTGTCATAATAAAAAGAATAGATTCCAGAATGCCCACTTATAGTTGTATAAGGTTTAAATATTGGACTCGAATCACTATTGCTTTTAAAAACTCTTTGAATGATTTCGTCGGCAGAACCTTGTCGCGAGTAAAACTGCGGGAGGAATTCTGCGTTTATAAAATCAACAACAGCATTATCCATTATAGTATTTGCCCCCGCAAATGTCAGGACATTCTTGCTGTTTAGGACTGAGCGTATGACGGAGGATTTGGAATCGGAGTGACACATGCACATGAATACCATTGTATGGGACAAATCATCTGGCAGAAGACTTCCCAGTTTCTGTCTTGTCAAGAATATACATTTTTCATTATTAATCTCCGTTCCTATAGTTCCTTCAAAATATTCTCCTTTTTTCAAGTTGTTTTTATAGCTCATTGGGAGTCCGACTAAACCTTCTGGAGAACCATGGCAAAACATAACCACCACATCATAGTCAGAAAAGCTTTTCATGTCGCTCAGCGAGCGCTTTGCCTCTGTAATGTCTTTATTGCCAACTTGCAATCCCTTTAATCTCGTGTTAAGATTGAAAGGGTCCCAGTAAAGGACTCTTTGCTTTGATAATACAATATTATTTCCTGCGGCACGAGTAAACGGTTCTGCCATAGAAGCCTCCGGTGCTCTCTCAGATTTTGGGGTGGCATAGGGGGCATCTTCCGTCTCTTCTTCCGTCTCGGGATATAGAGCCGCATTTATTTCATTAATAATACTCTCATAGTCGACTTCTTCTATTTCTTCATCAGAAATCTCAAAACGAGTTCTTCCGTATGGGTCGCATAAATATAATTCATCACCCATATGCACATACAAGACATCATCTAATACCTCTGATGTTACTTGCCCCGAATAGTTTTTCAGCTGTGCCTGAAGGTCTTCGATAGTCGCACCTGCATGTGAAGCGAGGAAGGCATGAAGGCTGTTTGTTATTGTTTCAAAGGTTCCATTTGTTTCACCACCACCAGGATTGCCTATGTTTTCATCTGAATCCTTTGAACAGGCTGCCGCAAACAGCATAAGGACGAAATAAAAAAAATACTTTTTCATCTTGTTTTGAGGTTATAATTATTTTTTGGTTTTGACTTAATCGATTACGTTTTGCTCTGCAAATTTACGAAAAAAAACAACACGAGCCAAAGGGTTTGCAAAGAAAATTCTTTTATCATTATTCACTCAACAGCTGTCCTCTGTGATTTTTATCGTGACTTCATGGCCGCGGCGGAGGGAGGCGTTGATGCGGTTGTAGAGTTGCATGAAGGGCTCGCGGCTGAGTTTGAGACATCCGGGTGCGATGTAGGTGCCGAGCAGGATGCGGCCGTCGAAGGATGAATACGCTCCGTTGCCAATGGCGAGGCAGACGTTCGGTGCTTCTACGAGGAAAGGCACTTTGCGGCCATATTCCTTGCTGTAGCGCTCCCTAAACGCCGCAAGCAACGTGTATCAAATACTGAAATATGCAACAATACTTCCCTCCCTCGAAAAGTCGAAAGGGAGAACAGGTAAAAAGGTCATTTTCTGTGTTTCATGACAAATGGTTTTGTGCTAAAGAACATCTTTTGCCGTTTTATTTGCATTTCCCGAAAGAAAAAGAGCCGCAAATGCTTTCGGGTTTGAAGGAAAATTCGTAATTTTACGCTCAATAACCTATAACGCGTAATCATTAACCTATAACCAATAACCAATAACATAACCTATAACCTATAACCGATAACATGAGTTATTTACGTTTCGACAAGACGCTGATGACGAACCTGCGCGAATCGTTGCCCAAGGAGGTGCTTCGCTCGAACCGCTCAGGGGCCTACAGCTGCACGACGCTGGTGGATTGCAATACGCGCAAGTACCACGGACTGCTCGTTGTGCCTGTGCCTGAGCTGGACGACGAGAACCACGTCCTGCTCTCCAGTCTCGACGCTACCGTCATCCAGCACGGCGCTGAGTTCAATCTCGGCCTTCACAAGTATGGCGGCGACAACTTCAGCCCTCGCGGCCACAAGTATATCCGCGAGTTCGACTCCCTGCAGGTCCCCACGACGGTCTATCGCGTGGGTGGCGTCATATTGAAGAGGGAGATGATGTTCCAGCACTTCGAGAACCGCATCATCATCCGCTACACCCTCATGGATGCGCACTCCGAGACGACCCTGCGCCTGCAGCCCTTCCTCGCTTTCCGCAGCGTACGCGAGTTCACGCACGAGAATGCCGGCGTCAACCGCAACTACAACGTGGTGCAGAACGGCATCTCGACATGCATGTACAGGGGCTACCCGACGCTCTTCATGCAGATAAACAAGGAGAACGAGTTCGTCTTCCGACCCGACTGGTACCGCGGGCTCGAGTATCCGAAGGAGCAGGAGCGCGGCTATGCCTCGACGGAGGACCTCTACGTGCCCGGCTACTTCGAGTTCAGCATCTCGAAGGGCGAGAGCGTGGTCTTTGCCGCAGGCCTCGAGGAAATCAATACCGACACGCTGGCCGACCTGGCAGACTTCGAGGTGAGCGTCCGCACGCCTCGCGACAACTTCTACAACACCTTGGTCAACAGCGCCCACCAGTTCATCATCCATCGCGAGCACGAAGACTATGTCTTGGCCGGCTACCCATGGTTCAAGTGCAGAGCGCGCGACATGTTCGTCTCGCTGCCGGGACTGACGCTCACCAACAACGAGGTGGAGAAGTTCGAGGCCGTCATGCAGACGGCAGAGAAGGCCATCCGTGAGTTCATCGAGGGAAAGCCGTTGACGGTCAGCGTGACAGAGATAGGGCATCCCGACGTGCTGCTTTGGGCAGTATGGTGCATCCAGCAGTATGCCAACTTCGTTTCGATGGAGAAGTGCATCGAGAAGTACGGCCGCCTGCTTTGGGACACGATGGAGTGGCTACGTTCCGGAGGTCATCCCAACTTCCACGTCGAGGAGAACGGCCTCGTCAGCTGCGAAGGCCGCGACAAGGCTGTGACGTGGATGAACAGCTCCGTCGGCGGTCGTCCCATCGTGCCGCGCACGGGATTCATCGTCGAGATAAATGCCTTGTGGTACAACGCCTTGATGTTCAGCGCCGAGGTATGCCGGCAGGCGAAGGACGAGAAGTATGTGAAGCAGCTCGATGCCGCCGCAAAACTCTGCGAGAAGAACTTCGCTCCGATGTTCTACAATGAATACGGCTACCTGTGCGACTATTGCGTGGAGGGCTACCGCAACTACGACGTGCGCCCCAATATGGTATTCGCCATCGCTCTCGACTATTCGCCTCTCGACAGGATACAGCAGAAAAGTGTGCTCGACTACTGCACGAAGGAGCTCATCACACCGAAGGGCATGCGTTCGCTCTCGCCGAAGAGCCACGGCTACAACCCGATGTACGTCGGCCCGCAAGTGCAGCGCGACTATGCCTACCACCAGGGAACGGCATGGCCCTGGCTCGCCGCATTCTACATGGAGGCGTGTCTGAAGATATTCAGATATAGCAAGCTGAGCTACGTCGACCGCTTGCTGGTGGGTTACGAAGAGGAACTCTTCTACCACTGCATCGGCACGATTCCCGAGCTCTTCGACGGCAACCCGCCTTTCCACGGACGAGGCGCCATCAGCTTTGCCATGAACGTCTCAGGCATCATGCGCATCGTGAAATTACTCGATAAATATAATGAAGAATGAAATTAAGAATTAAATAAAGAAGAAAGAAGAATGAACATAATTCTTAACTCTTAATTCTTATTTCTTAATTAAGACTCAGCAATGAAAGTTCTAATGTTCGGATGGGAGTTTCCTCCCAAGATATATGGCGGTCTTGCAGTTGCAAGTTACGGCATCACCAAGGGCCTGAGCCTGCAGGGAGACGTCGAGACGACCTTCTGCATGCCTAAGCCTACAGGAAAAGAGGAGAAGTTCCTCAAGATAGTGAACATGAGCCAGGTGCCCGTCGTGTGGCGCGACGTCTGGTACGACAACATCAAGGACCGCTTCATTGGTCACACGGCAGAGGATTACTACCGCTTCCGCGACCATCTCTATGCCGACTTCAACTACCTGCAAGGGCTCGACGACATGGGATGCATCGGCTTCGCCGGAGGCTACCCCGGCAACCTGCACGAGGAGATTAACAACTTCTCCATCATCGCAGGCGTGCTGGCAAGGAGCGAACAGTTCGACCTCATTCACGCCCACGACTGGCTGACCTATCCGGCCGGCGTACATGCCAAGATGGTGAGCGGCAAACCGCTCTGCATCCACGTGCATGCCACAGACTTCGACCGCTCTCGAGGCAAGGTGAACCCCACCGTTTACAGCATCGAGAAGAACGGCATGGACCACGCCGATTGCATCATGTGCGTGAGCGAGCTGACCCGACAGACCGTCATCAACCAGTACCATCAAGACCCTCGCAAGTGTGTGGCCATGCACAACGCCGTCTATCCGCTCGATGAAGAGATTCGCAACATCGTCCCCAACAAGAAGAAAGGCGAGAAGGTGGTGACGTATCTCGGACGCATCACGATGCAGAAAGGTCCCGAATACTTCCTCGAAGCCGCCAAGAGGGTGCTCGAGCGCAGTCGCAACATACGTTTCTGCTTCGCAGGAAGCGGCGACATGATGAGCGCCATGATCGAGCTGGCTGCCAGCTATGGCATCGCCGACCGCTGCCACTTCCCCGGCTTCCAGCGAGGCAAACAGGTCTATGAGTGCTACAAGAACAGCGACGTCTTCGTGATGCCAAGCGTCAGCGAGCCATTCGGCATCGCGCCCCTCGAAGCCATGCAATGCGGCTGCCCGTCCATCATCTCGAAACAAAGCGGATGCGGCGAAATCCTCCGCAACGTCATCAAGGTCGACTACTGGGACATCGACGCCATGGCCGACGCCATCTACAGCATCTGCCAATACGACGCCCTCCACGACTACCTGGCAGAGGAAGGCATGAAGGAGGTGGATCAAATCACCTGGGAAAAGGTCGGCCTGCGCATCCGCGAGTGCTACAACCAGCTAACCTCGCGTGGTTGGTTCGACAACGGAGACTACCTCAACGCAGTAAAGTACATCTAAGACCTTAAAGACCTTAAAGACCTTAAGGACCCTAAAGACCCTATACATTATTATATTATTATTAAGGAAATCGTAAACGGTAAATGATTAAATGGTAAATGAAATGATGAAAACTATTTGCTTATACTTCGAGATACATCAGCCGATTCATCTCAAGCGCTATCGTTTCTTCGACATCGGCACAGACCATTATTATTATGATGACTACGAGAACGAGCGCGTCATCAGCGAACTCTTCGAGAAGAGCTACAAGCCTGCCCTGCAGACCATGCTCGACATGATAGAAGAGAACGGCAAGGCTTTCAAGGTAGCGTTCAGCATCAGCGGCGTTTCGCTGGAGCTCATCGAGCAGTATGCCCCCGAAATGCTCGACCTCCTCGGGCGCCTGGCAGCATCGGGATGCGTCGAGTTC
>CACXLY010000050.1 GCA_902768605.1 uncultured Bacteroidales bacterium | reverse complement strand
ACAGTGGAGCCGCCCATGGGTAGGACGGCTCAATTATACCTCTGTTTCCAGTTCGGGCGCAGCCTTGTTGCTGGCGGGTTGCTCCTCAGCAGAGCCCGTGTCCTCGTCAGGCTGAAGTGCAAAAATATAAAAAAACGTCGAATAATGATACAATGTCAAATTTATAATTAACTTTGCAACGGCATCGTGAAGTCTACAGGCTTCAGACACACAAATTGAAACACTACCTTGTGAATGGGTGCTTCTGGCATGGACACAGGTGTAGCCTCACCCCTAACCCATCTCCCGTGGGCGAGGGGAGAACAAGCTTGGAGAGTTCGGTGTGTTGTAAGATTCCTAAGACGAACCGTGAGTTCTGGGTGAACAAGATACGACGCAACAAGGAACGTGACAAGGAGGAGCAGCGTAAGCTAGCGGCAATGGGCTGGCATTGTATTACGGTGTGGGAGTGCGAACTGAAACCATCGAAACGTGAAGAAACGCTGGAATCGCTGGCATATACACTCAATAAGATTTTTCTGCAAGACAGGACTGTCAAGCATGGCAGCTGAGGAGATTCCTGACAATTACAATAAATAGAAGAATAGAAATACAATTATCATATTTATGGCAAAAGATTTAACAACATCAGCTATAGAGCGCCAGAATGTTCTGAATAATAATCTGGCAATACCTCGTATCCAAAGCGCATTGGACATAGAAGCCTATCATTTTGAAGGAAAGTATTATCTTACCAAACAAATGGTAGCTGATTTCTATGAAGTGGATGTTAGGACGATAGAACGATATTTAGAGACAAACAAAGAAGAACTTGAAAGGAATGGTTACTTTTTATGTAGGGGTAAGCGCCTGAAAGAGTTTAAGTTACAATTTGCTCCCGACATAAATGTCGGTCACAAAACAGTATCTTTATCTCTTTTCGATTTTCGCGCATTTTTGAACATAGGTATGCTGCTCGCTGAAAGTGAGAAAGCCAAACGAATTCGTAGTCTCATCCTGGATATTGTCATATCTACCATTAATGAGAAAGCTGGTGGTGGAACAAAATATATCAACTGGCGCGATAGGGATTTTCTTCCTGCAGCGATTCAGGAAGAGAATTACAGAAAAAATTTAACTGCACCGATTAACGATTATGTAGATGGGCATCCGACTTATAAATATGCTTCTATTACGGATATGATTTATAAGGCAGTGTTTCATGAAAATGCAAAACAATATAAGGAATTATTAAAACTAGAACCCAAGGATAATGCCAAGGCGACAATGTATGCAGAGGTTCTTCGTGTTATCAGTTCTTTTGAGAATGGAGTTGGAAGTGCCATTCGTGACCTGTCTGTTAGGCTGCATAGAAAAATAAGCATACCAGAGGTTCAGGCACTAATCAATGAACAAGCAGAGAGTCCTGCCATGTCCCCATTCTTGTATGACGCTCGTCAGAAGATGGCTTCCTTAGATCTTGGGCTTCGTGATGTCTATCATGATGGTATTGCGGGATATTTGCGAGCTGTTTCTCCTGAAGAATTCGAAAGATTCATCGGCTCAGATTCTGTAGATTTAGAAAAACTTCTGGATAACGATGAAAACAAACATGTTCTTGAACGTCTAAAAAAATAAAGGCAATGGAGGATTTCATTTATCTTAGCTTTGAAGATGTTCTTGGATATTACCGGGAAACCATTGAGCAAAGTGGTGGTGGAATGTCTGGTATACGAGAACGAACCGAAATAGAAAAGGTTCTTGATTTCGTACAAAACGATTTATACTACCCGACCTTAGAAGAGAAATTGACGTATATGGTGTTTGCTTTCTGCACGGGTCATTATTTTGCGGATGGAAATAAGCGTATATCACTGGTGATAGGTGCTCATTTCCTTATCAAAAATAAAAGAGGTTGGGCAGGTTTTCATTTCCTGCCTTACATGGAAGCATATATCTGGCATGTAGCAGCAGGTAACATAGATAAGGAGCTACTTGCAAAAATCATTCATTCGGTGATTAACAGAAAAGAGCTTGATGAGGAAACAAAACTTGAAGTTATTCATGCGATGGAAAAAAGTCCATTGTTCTGAGTAGCAAAGTTATTTGAAAGGTTTGCAATTGTCCGCAGCCATTTGAAAAATTTGAACATGTTCAATATAGAGACAATAATAATTCATAATTCTTAATTCGTAGTCCATAATTATTTTTCGCGAAGAGTCAGGGCGTAGCCTTAATTATGAATTATGAATTATGAATTAAAAGAAAGGGTTGGCTTGTTCCAGTTTTATTGCTGGTCTGCCATGATGTTCAGCACGTATGTTGCATCCGCCACATCGACGAAGCCGTCTCCGTTCACGTCGCCCATCGGGTCGTAGGCCTCGTCCGCCATAAGGTTGAGGATGTACGTATAGTCGGCCACATCGACGCTGCCGTCGGCATTGGCATCGCCAGCGAGCATGTTGAAATACGTGCCTTCGCGCTCATAGACGACGAGTCCGCCGAAGAGGCGGGGTGTAGCGTCCGTGCCGATGGTCTGGAACCAGACAGGCGTCTCGCTCTGGCTTCCGCCAGAGCTTCCAGGTGATTTCTCCGCTTGCAAGCTGCTGGTCGGATACTCCCGTGGCCTGGTTGATGCCGTCCTCCCTGCGTGCCGAGGGTCCGTAGAAGACGTTGCCCTGGTCCGTATAGCCGTTGCGCGAGATGGTGGCTGTCTGATAGCTTGCGGGCTCGGCGGCGAGGTCGTACTCGGAGAGGACGAGCGTGTTCCTGACGTTGAGCGTGGCGTCTCTCCAGCCGCAGACACCGCCTACGCTGAAGGTGTTCGGGCCAATGAACTGGCAGGCGACGATGCAATTGCTGACGTTGCAGGTGCCGCCTCTGCCGTGGACTGCCATGACGCCTCCATGCGTGCCGTCACCCTCCTTGTCGGAGTAGAGGGCTACCGCAATTTCGCAGTTGTCGATGTTTGTCGTTCCCGATGTCCAAGCGGCGAGGCCCGCCATGCGCTGCTGGTCGCTGTGGTATTCGCCCGTCAGCTTCAGGTTCTTCACGGTAGCGTTTTTCAATTCGAAGAAGAGGGCTGTGTGCATATCGCCGTAATGGGAGATGCAGACGTTCTCGAGGGCGTGGCCCTGTCCGTCGAAGGTGCCGCTGAAGACGTCGTTGAACCTGATGGGCTCCATGCCGATGCCGGACATATCCACGTCGCCATCGAGCTTGGCTTTCAGCGTGTTGTCGAGGGAGTTGACGAGAGCGCGGCAGGCCACGAACTGCTTGGCGTTTGCGATGAGGTAGTATCCGTCGTCGTCCTTCTCGGGAACGATGGTGGCAAGCAGCTCAGCCGTCTCGGGGCTCATGGCGGAGGTGGGGTTGAGGGCCTGCTCCGTGGTGTATGTACCGTCGTTGAAGGCGTCGTACATGTCTTCGAATGCGCCATAGATTGCGTCCAAATCCGCGTCGCTGAATACCATGTCGTCCGTCTCGTACCAATCGCCGGCCTCGTCTTTTTCAATAAGAGGCAGGTTGCCGCTCTCCAGCCATTCGAGGATGGAGGCATAGTTGTAGAGGTCAGCATAGGCGCGTTTGCACTCGTAAACCTTCTGGAAGAGACGCGAGAAGGTTTCGGCAAGCTCGGCCTTCGCCTCGACAGTCTCTGCGCCTTCGGTGGCACCCACGGCCTGCTGGAGGGAGTCGCGCAGGGCGAGGGAGAAGTTAGGCGTTGCATTGGGGTCCTCGAAGTCGTCGCCGATGCTGTAGTCGATGAGGTTTTTTGCGCGGGCTGTCATGTTCTGCAGCACCTTGTCGAGAGCCTCGTCGGATTTCGCCTCGTCGGTGCCTGTATAGAGAATGCTGATGGGACCCCATCCGACCCAATCGTTGCTGTATTTCGTGCCGTCGCTCTTGATGCCGATAGTGAGCTTCCCGTCCTCACCGACCTTTGCGATGGTATAGACCTGGTAGCGGCCTGCGTTTGCAGCGGCAGCCATTCCGTAAGGACCGTGAACGACAAAGCCCAAGAGGTTGGCGCCGTTATCATCTGCCTGAGCGTCGTCGAGCGAGAAGTTATCGTCATAAACCGGCAAGTCGAGGGCGCCCTGTCCGTGCAGGTTGCAGTTCACCTGGTCAACCGTATCGGCAGCCGCTACATAGTCTTCGATAACGGTGGGGAAATAGTTGAAGATGCCGTTCGCATAGATACCGGCAGCATAATTGGTGCTGTAGCGGTCGTTGCTCGGACGGAAGGCGCCGGCTGTCCCTTGCTGCAGGAATTGCCTCGGCGCTATGCGTGGCGTTTTACAACGTGTCAGGGGAGGAAGGGCGAAACGTCGTGTCCGAAGTGGGCAAGCTCGCGGACAATGGAGCTGCTGAGGCTGGCCAGCTCTGGCGATGCGGGCAGAAGGATGGTCTCGATGCCGGTGAGCCGCCGGTTGACGTCCGCCATCTGCATTTCGTACTCGAAATCAGCCACCCGGCGAACTCCGCGGACAATGGCTGCGACGCCTTGCGACCGGGCGAAATCTGCCGTCAGTCCCGTGTAGCTCTCCACCCTGATGCGCGGCTCGTCGGCATAGAGGTTCCGGATGGCTGCGACACGCTCTGCGACGGGCTGCCAGCCGCTCTTCTGCTCGTTGTAACCGACGGCGACGACGACCTCGTCGAAAAGCCCGAGCGCCCGCCTGACGATGTCGGCGTGGCCGAGAGTAAAGGGGTCGAACGACCCAGGGAAAAGTACCGCTTGTTTCATCTGTCAGAATATATCAGAATGAGAGCCTGTGTCGATCATTATGAGCAGCAGCTCCGCGTCATGCTGCTCCCAGACAAGCAGCCAGTCACCTTTTATATGACACTCCCATTTGCCTTTATATTTGCCCGTCAACTTATGGGGGCGATAGTTTGAAGGCAATGTACCTGTCTGCATCAGCAGGGAGATGACCAAACGCAACTCTTCCATTGGAAGGCCGCGTTTCTTCATCCTCTCCACACTTTTATCAAAACGCCTGGTGGTCCTTACGGAATAACTCATATTCCTAAGTGTTCAAACACCTCTTCCGGCGTGGAGAAAGAATCACTCATACGCCCAAGACGGACATCTTCCATCGCTTCATCGATGCCTTTCTTCGCAGCGGCACGCTTCCGCTGTGGCAGAATCCTGACACCATCCAAGGCGTTTAGAATCTTTCTGAGACTGTTCACAATGGCAGGATTCTCAATTTGGATTGTCATGGTGTTTGTCATAGATATTCTCCTTTCCGTAGTCTTTTCCGTCCTTTCGTCTAGCAGACCTCCTCTTCGGCTAAGTCTTCCTCGATGACGAGGTTGTCGATGATGAAGTTCTGCCTGTCCATCGTGTTGTCGCCCATATAGAAATCCAGGAGTTCGGCCACCTGGTCGGACTTGTGGAGCGTCACTTGGTCGAGGCGGATGTCGGGGCCGATGAAGTTGCGGAACTCCTCTGGGCTGATTTCGCCCAAGCCTTTGAATCGCGTTATCTCGGGTTCGGGGCCGAGGTCGTCGATGGCCTGGAGGCGTTCGTCCTCGGAGTAGCAGTACTGGGTGACGAAGTCTTTCGAGAGGCTGAGGTGGCGGGGGCGTTTGCCGTCGCTGTACTGGGCGGCCTCCTCGGCATTCTCGCGAGCGGCGAGTTCCTTCTCGATGGCTCCCAGCTTGGCTTTGCCTATCTTCGTCTTTCGTCCGCGAACGCGGAAGAGTGGTGTCTGCAGGATGAAGACGTGCCCTTTCTTGATGAGTTCGGGGAAGAACTTGAGGAAGAAGGTGAGCATCAGGAGGCGGATGTGCATGCCGTCGTCGTCGGCATCGGTCGCCACGATAACCTTGTTGTAGCGCAACCCATCGAGGCCGTCTTCTATGTTGAGGGCTGCCTGCAGGAGATTGAACTCCTCGTTCTCATAGACCACTTTCTTGGTGAGTTTGTAGCAGTTGAGTGGTTTTCCGCGAAGGGAGAAGACGGCTTGGGTATTGACGTCGCGGCTCTTCGTGATGCTGCCGCTGGCGGAGTCGCCCTCGGTGATGAAGATGCTGCTCTCCTCTTGCAACTCGCCTTTCGTGTCGGTGAGATGGACGCGGCAATCGCGCAGCTTGCGGTTGTGGAGGCTTGCCTTCTTCGACATCTCGCGTGCCTTCTTCGCCACTCCCGCCATCTCTTTGCGGAGCTTTTCGCTTTCAGCGACTTTTTGAAGGATTACGTCGGCCACGTCGATGTTCTTGTGGAGATAATTGTCTACTTGTTCCTTGACGAAGTCTCCTATAAACTTGTCGATGGACATGCCCCCGTTGGGCTCGGTCGTCGTGCTGCCGAGCTTCACTTTTGTCTGACTCTCGAAGAGGGGCTCCTGTATGTTGATGCTGATGGCTGCCACGAGGCCGTTGCGGATGTCGGCATACTCGTAGTTTTTCCCGCTGTAGTCCTTGATGACCTCGGCTATGTACTTCTTGAAGGCTGCCTGATGGGTGCCTCCCAGGGTGGTGTTCTGTCCGTTGACGAATGAGTAGTACTCCTCGCCGTTCTGCTTTGTGTGGGTGAAGGCTATCTCGATGTCTTCGCCGCGCAAATGTATGATGGGATAGAGCGGCTCGTAGTCCATGCGGTCGGACAACAGGTCGCTGAGTCCGTCGCGCGACAGTATCCTGCGGCCGTTGAACATGATGGTGAGGCCGGTGTTCAGGTAGGTATAGTTGCGCAGCATGACTTCGACGAACTCTCCCCTGAAGGCGTAGTGCTTGAAGAGTGAGGGGTCGGGCTCGAAGAAGACGGCAGTGCCGTTCTCGTCCGTCGTCTGCTCGGTGACGTCTTCTTCCAAGACGCCTTTGCTGAAGACGGCACGGCGCACCTGTCCGTCGCGGTAGCTCTTGACTTCGAAACGTGAGCTGAGGGCGTTGACTGCCTTAAGGCCGACGCCGTTCAGGCCGACGCTTTTCTGGAAGGCCTTGCTGTCGTACTTGCCTCCGGTGTTGAGCATCGAGACGGCCTCGACGAGCTTTCCCAGGGGGATTCCGCGGCCGTAGTCGCGCACCATGACGCGCAGGTTGTCCTCGATGTCGACTTCTATGCGTTTGCCTGCGCCCATCTTGAATTCGTCGATGCTATTGTCGATGACTTCCTTTAGCAGGACGTAGATGCCGTCTTCGGGCTGGGAGCCGTCGCTCAGGCGTCCGATGTACATGCCCGGGCGTGTGCGGATGTGCTCCATGTCGGAAAGGTGGCGTATGTTTCCTTCGTCGTATTGTGCTGAAATCATTGTCAGATGCTTTTTGAGAAGACGGCGCGGCGCTTGTGGATGCTGCAGTCGAGGTTTTTCCACTGCATTTGGCTGGCCATGTTGTCCTCGAGCTGCGGATGGGTCTCAGCCCACTCGTAGCCGCAGCTGATGCCTTGCGGGATGAGGTCTGCGAAGAAGAGGGCGTTGGCGCCTTTGTCCTGATATTCGGGCAGTACGCCCACGAGGAGCATGTCCAATATCTGGTGTTTCTTCTTGAGCCACAACTCGCGGGCGATGTATCGCCAACCGAAGGGGAAGAGCTTGCCTTGGGCTTTCTGCACGGCACGGCTCATGCTGGGCATGCATACGCCCACGCCGATGATTTCTCCCTCTGCGTTCTCCACGACCGTCAGGAAGCGGCGGTCGAGCATCAGCAGGAAGCGCTTGGCGTACCAGTGCATCTGGTGCTCGTCGAGCTCACTGTAGCCGTAGAGGTCGGCGTAGGCCCGGTTGATGACGCCCAACATCTTCTCGATGTATCCGCCTTCGCGTATCTCCCGCTTGCTGCTGAAGTGGCGGAGGCGGAAGCCATAGCGCTGCTGCGCGATTTGTGCCACGCGGAAGTACTTGGCGTTGTTGGCCTCGTGCCCTTCCTTGGGGATGAACACTTTGCGCTCTACCCAGCCTATTTCCCTCTCGAGGCCGAGCTGCTTCATATGCTCGGGGTAGTAGGGGTAGTTGTAGATTGTGCAGAGGGTGGACAGCTGGTCGAAGCCTTCGGTCAGCATGCCTTCGGGGTCCATGTCGGTAAAGCCGAGGGGCCCCACCATGCGCTGCATGCCTTTCTCCCTGCCCCACTGCTCCACGGCATCGAGCAGGGCGCGGCTCACCTCGAGGTCGTCGATGAAGTCTATCCAGCCGAAGCGGACCTCTTCCCTGCCCCATCGCTGGTTGGCCCGCGTGTTGATGATGGCTGCCACGCGGCCCACGATGCGCCCTCCCTTACGAGCCAGGAAGTAGGCTGCCTCGCAGAAGCGGAAGGCGGGATTGGTGCGAGGGTCGAGCGTCTCGAGCGTGTCCTCCAGCAGGTCCGGCACGGCATAGGTGCAGTCCTTGTATAGCACGTAGTTGAAGCGGACAAATGCCCGCATCTCCTTTGCTGTGCTGACCTGACTGACTACTACCGTGCTCATGCTTGTTTTTGTTTCGCGTTAAGGCATATTTATCGTGCAAAGATACATATTTTTGTTGAGAATGTCTTCATCAAAGCCGAAAAATTTCAAATTTCAACATTATTTAAGAGTTTCCGGGAGCTGTGGGAGCCATGGGAGGCGGGGGAAGAATGAAAAAACGCCACGCGAGGGGTTGGAAGTTCCCTCGTGTGGCGTCTGAATGTTCCTTGCTGTGGCGTTTTATTTTCCTTGCTGTAGCGTCGGCCGTTCCTTGCTGTGGGAAGTCGCGACGCTTGCTGTGGCGTCGGCCGTTCCCTCTGCAGGCGTCCGGAATGCCCTCGCGGGGCGCCGGTCTCCCCTACTCGGCGAGGACGTCGAACTCAGCGCCGGAAGCGAAGTCCGCGCCGTTTTGGCTCGACAGGGCCGTGAAGCGGAGATAGCGGGCGCGTTGCGGCTTGTCGAGCATCACCTTCTTTTCCTTCGACGAGCCGTCGAAGTCGCCCTCGCTGACGGGTTCTGTCCATTCCTTGCCGTCACTGCTGAGCTGGACGCGGTATTGCTTAATGTTGCCGTTGGGGCTGCCGTCCTGTCGGGGCAGGTATGTGAAGCCCTTGATGAGTTTCTCCTCTCCGCAGTCGAAATCTACCCAATGCGGATACTTAGGCACCGTGATGCTGTACATCGTGTGCCATATCGTGGCCGGGTCGCCATCCACAAGGTTCTTGGCATACTCGCCGCCTGGGCCTTCCTCGCTGCTTGCGTAAACCACCTCTACGGGCACATTCTCGATGCGGGGGAAGGCGACGGAAATCGTCCAGTCGCTGTCGCTCTCGTAGCGCGCCATGACTGTGCCGCCCTCGCGCAGGTCGAAGGGGCCGGCGTACTTTTGTATCTTGCCCTTGCCTATCTTGTAGCAGATGGGGAGGTGCTCAAGGTCGCTCTCGGGGTCGCCCACGATGGTGACCTTGCCCGCCTTGTTGCGCTGCACGACGACCGGGCAGTTCGTCATGTTGTCCACTTTGGAGCGCTCCGTGAGGTCGTCGCCATTGGAGACGGGACGGATGATGAGCTTCATCTGATGCATATCGCCGAGAACGCGGTCGGGCCTCAATGGGCCGCCCTGTCCGCAGCTGTTGCCGCCCATGCCGTTCACCTTGCAATCGAGGTGGAGATACGTGGCGTCGCTCTCCGGCAGCTCATGGGGGTGCAGCGCCTTCGTCATCTGCAGAGCGCTCCAAGGCAAGGCCGACGTGCTCATCAGGCCTTCGCCGCTGATGAACTGCAGCCCGCATCCCTCGCCGTCTGTCAGGGCGCACCAGCGCACGTCCTCACGGTTGCCCATGCTCTGCGGCTTGGGGAACGCCACGAATTGCTCGGCCACGGTGCTCTCGTACAGACCGACGAACGAACCCGTCTTGCGGTCGTTGTAGTTGTTGAGCGGGCCGCGTCCGTAGTAGGTGTAACGGGAGAAGCCGCGCGGCAGCTTCAGCTCGTAGCCCAGACGCGCCAGGGGCAGGTTCGCCTCGCTTGTCACGATGCTGCTCGCCAGCACAACGGTGCCGTCGGGATACACCTTGTAGGTCTGCGTCGTAGTGAAGGAGACGGGCGTCCCTTCGCCCGACGGCTCGCTCACACTCTCATAGGGCTGGCCCGCCTTGCCCGGGCGATGCTTCGCACCACCAAAGCCGTCGGCCTGGCTTACTACAGTGAAGGTGAGCAGCATCGTGCCGTCGGCATTACGGATAACGCTGGGATTGCCCTGCACCTTGTGCTGCAGGTCGTAGAGCCCGTGCTTGAACCACTGGTCGCGTGCCCAGTTGTCGTTATCGACAGGCGCACGGAAGGTGGACAGCAGCAGCGGGGAGTCCTCGAAGAGAGTCTTGCCGCCGTACTGCATCCCGCAAAGGCAGCCACGCTCGTTGTCGAAGGTGATGGCGAAGTCTTTGCAGCTCACGACGGTCTTGTCCGCATTCTTCGTCAGCTTCAGGCTCTGCTTCTGGCCGGCGGGTATCTTGGCGAGCTGGCGCGTGTCGGCAAGCGGCAGCTGCTCCGCCATCTGGACGTAGCCCTTCCCAGCCCAAGGCATGTCCCGCTTCAGGCGGAACTCCACGTTGAGGAAGTACTCGCCGCGGGCACTCATATCTGCAGGGCAGGAGCAATGCATCTCCATGCGCGGCAGGATGTCCTCCGTGAGGGCGACGGGCGCCTCCTGTACCACCTTGCCGTCCCTCACCAGGCAAGCCACGATGTCGTACGTGTCGGGCGTTATCGCCTCGAAATAATTCTTGTTGAAGATGGTGAAGCCAACGGTGCCCCCACCCTTCTCCATCTTGATTTCATTAGCCGTCACGCCCACATTCTGGTACACCTTTTTCACCTCGTAATACTGAGGCTTCGGCGTCAGGTCGGGCAGCATGATGCCGTTCATGCAGAACATGCCGTCGTTGGGCCAGTCGCCGTGGTCGCCCCCATAGCCGAAGAACTTCGTACCCTCCGCAGTGTAAGTGTCGATGGCTTGGTCCACCCAATCCCATATCGCAGCACCGCAGAAGAAATTCGTGCTCTCGATGGCCTGCCAGTAATCAGCAAGGTTGCCCAGGGAATTGCCCATGGAGTGGGCGTACTCTGATATATGATAGGGATACTTGATGCCTTTGCTGGTGCCTTTCACCGCCTGGCGAACCCAATCGACTGACGGATACTGATTGGAGCCCATGTCGACGATGTCGTTGTTCCTCTCGTACTGGACGGGACGCGACGTGTCGAAAGCCTTGATGGCATTGTAGGCGGCCACGAAGTTCTCGCCCGGCCCGGCCTCATTCCCCAGGCTCCAAATGACGATGCTTGGCGAGTTGACGTGCGCCCTCACTGCTTCCATGACTCTTGCCACGTGTGCCGCACGCCATTCTACAGGATGCGACAGGCTCGCCTCGCCGTAGTAGTACTCGTGGCTTTCTATGTTGGCCTCATCCTCGAGGTAAAGGCCGTACTTGTCCGCCAGGTAGTAGAAGTAGGGGTCATTGCTGTAGTGGGAAAGCCTGACGTGATTGATGTTGCCTCGCTTCATGAGCATAACCTCTTCCTTCATCTGGGCTCGGGTGATGGCATGGCCCGTCGTGGGGTTCGTCTCGTGTCGGTTCACGCCTTTCAACTTGACGGGTTGCCCGTTGACATAGAAATAGCGGCCCGCCAGCCCGTATTCGTCGTTGTCGGCCTTCGTGTCGCGAATCTCGACGGTACGGAATCCGAAGTACGTCGACGTGCAATCCAGGAGGTTTCCCTTCTTGTCGCGCAGCTCGGCCACAAGTATATAGCGATAGGGCGCCTCTGCACTCCACAGCTGAGGCTCCCTGACGCTGACGATGGTCTGAGCCCTGGCGGTGGCGCCTTTCTGCATAGGCTGGGCATTGACCGTGAAGTGGCGTACGGAATCGCCTGCTTCGTCGGTATAGAGTTTGACGGGATAGATGGTGTAGCTCAACTTCATGCCTTTGAGCGCCTTGCCTGTGAGGTTGCAAATCTTGCGGTCAATGGTGATGATTGCACTCGTGCCGAGTTCGGTCGTCCGTACTGCGAGGTCGTTGATCTGCACCTTTGACATGGCCGTGAGATACGTGCTGCGGAAGATGCCGGGTAGTCTGAACATGTCCTGCGCCTCGAGGAACGAGCCGTCGCTGTTGCGGTAGACTTCGACCGCGACTGTGTTCTCGCCGGCCTTCACGAGGTCCGTGATGTCGAATCGCGCCGTGTTGCGGCTGTTCTTGCTAAAGCCGACGTAGTGTCCGTTCACCCAAAGGTAGAAGAAACTGTCCACGCCATCGAAGTTGATGATTACTTGACGGTTCTGCCATCCGTCGGGAAGGGTGAACGAACGCCTGTAGGAGCCCACCTCGTTGCGATACTTGTAGGTGGTCCACTGCTTGTCTTTGGGCTCTCGCATCACGCCTTGGCGCCAGTCGTCCTTACGTACTTCGTGATAGAAGATGACGGGTTGGTTGACGTAGATTGGCACGCCGTATTTCATCTCGCCATGCTTGCCGAGTCCCTGCACATTCCAACAGCCGGGCACCTGTATGTCGTCCCATCGGGAGACGTCGTAGGAGGCGTCGGCAAATCCCACTGGTCGCGTCTCGGGGTTTGCACTCCAATGGAATTTCCACGTGCCGTCGAGGCTTTGGTAGTACTTGCTGTCATCGGGCAGGACGCGAAGTGCGGCGTCGGCATCTGCAAAGGGAAAGATGTGTGCTCGCGGCTGTAATTTGTTGAGCGACAGATGCTGTGGGCTTTGCCACTCGGTGCCGTCGGGTGCCGGGACTTGTCCGTAGAGGAAGCCTTCGAGTACGTCATCGGCGCTGCCGCTCATGGCGAGAGCGAGGAGGAGGAGAGAGGTGAGAATGTGTTTCATGGGGTGAAAGGAGTTAATGAGGATTATGTGGGAAATGTGGATTGATGTAGTTCTCTTTGCTTCTGCATGTCTGAGCGGCGAACTGGCAGGCAGTAGCGATGAGGCGCTGCCATGTGTCGCGGTCGAGGTCGGGTATGCTGTCGAGCTGTATGCCTTCCCAAATGAGGGCGCATGCAAAGCCGGCGTTGAAGCTGTCGCCTGCGCCGACGGTGCTGACCACGTCGTGGACGGGCGGTGCCTGGAAGTCGTAGCAGCCGCCGGGGGTACACACCGTAATCTGTTCCGCTCCTGCCGTGCAGATGAAGTACTTGCAGTACTGGCGTATATACCTATTATATATATCGCGCGCGTCGCGCGAAGAGAACATGATGTCGAAGTCGTCGGCACTGCCTCGCACTATGGTGCTCTGCCGGAAGTTCTGCTGTATGACGGGCGTGAGCGACTCCAGTTCATCGCTGTGGCTACGTCTGAAGTTGAGGTCGTAATAGACGATGGCGTGTGCCTTCTCTGCCTTTTCGAGCATTTGCATGATGAGAGGGCGCATGCCGGTACACGCAGCGTAGTAGGAGCCGTAAAGCATGACGTCGCCTCGCTGCATCTCGGGCAGTGTCCATGACGACGCGACGCGTGGCGCCTCCTTATAGAATATGTAGCTGGCGTCTCCGCTGTCGGCGAGGAAAGCCAGACTGATGGCGCTCTTCTCTCCCTCCCGTACCTGGAAGTGCTCCGTGCCGACGCCATTGGCCCTGAGGAAGTCAATGGTCTGCCTTCCCACGATGTCGGCGCCGGTGTAGCCTACGAAGGTGCATGGCACTCCGGCGCGTCCGACGCTGATGATGCTGTTGAAGCTGCTGCCCCCGTGCACTGCGGCCTCGGGCTGTCCGCCACGAAAGAGGATGTCGAGCACCGTCTCGCCCACACCCACCACTTTTCTTACGTTTTCCATCGTTTTGTCTCTAAACGCGTACAAAGGTAGCAAAAAAAGTGGTTCGAGACAAATGTCTGCGTCGTTTTCTACACCTGTTTGTTTTAATTCGTACGTCTTCGCACCTTTTGTGTAAAAAAAGACGTCCTTTTCTTGCGCGTTTTGAAATTTTGTTTTACATTTGTAGCCGTAATTAAAACGACAGCTTATGACAGTAGAAGAAAAGATTGGCGTTTTGGTGGAACGCTATTGCCGCAACCGTTCGCATCTGGCGGACATGATAGGCATTTCGCCTCAGGCAGTGAACAATTGGGTGTATCGCGACCACATTCCGCGTCGGGGCATCGAGGCCATCATGGCTCGCTTTCCGCAGGAAGACGAGGAGTGGCTGCGGGGCTCAAGCCTGCCGACGTCGGACGGCACGATGCCCCTGCCCGATGACGACGAGGAGGAGAACGTGCCGCTTCCGTACGCGGAGGCCCGGCATTCCGCACCCGAGCGCGACGAGTACGTTTCGCCCGCCGCGCCGGCCAGCAAGCCGTCGGCACACTTCGTGGCCGGCATCCAGCCCTCCCTGGGCGACGTGCAGCAGCTGGACACGCAGGAGAGGCTGGTGCCGATACAAATGCCGCGCAAAGACATCAAGTATGTCTTCCAATGCCATGGTGACAGCATGCTGCCGCGCATACAGGACGGCGACTACGTGTGTGTAGGCGAGGCCTTGGGCCGCTACGAGGAGTTCCGCAGGGGTGAGCCGTACCTGGTGCAGACGACGGATGGGCGCCTCATGGTGAAGATGGTGCACGACCCGGGGCCTGCGTCGCCGTACCTACTCCTGAGCACTGAGAACCCCCACTACCAGCTGGCCGACGGCGGACGGCTTGCCAAGAACGAGTTCCGCGCTGCCTATCGCGTCATCATGGTCATGAGAAACATCTAAGTTATTTAC
The DNA here is from genome assembly GCA_902768605.1 of uncultured Bacteroidales bacterium. Next base: position 18,818 of record CACXLY010000050.1, on the reverse strand, counting down.
GATTTGACTATTTACGATTTACGATTTTAAAATAGGCGATTTACCATTTGACAATTTACCATTTACCATTTAAAAAAAGGCAATGATAAAGCAGTTGGCACGATGGAAGCCTGAAAGGCTGGAAAGACTACAGGCGGGGGTGGAACCCCCGTAACAGATGCGAGCGGTAAACGGAACCCTGAAAGGGTGGAGAGATTTCTGATGTTCTGTCGTGCTTTCATGTTGTGATGTCTTCCTTACGGGGGTTTCACCCCCGCCTATGTTCTTATCAGGCTTACAGCCTTCATCCTTACCCATCACAGCTCTTTAACCCATCCGAGAAACGTACCAACTTCTATATCATTACCTTGAACTACGCTATTTTCCATCAAGGATTGTTCAACTTAAAAACAGGGACTGAAAAACGCCACAGCAAGGAGCGGCCGACGCTACAGCAAGGAAAGGCTTTTCCCACAGCAAGGAAAGCCCGACGCTACAGCAAGGAGCGGACGACGCCTCACGTGGCATCTGAAAACTAAACTTAAAACAACATCTGCCATGAAAGCACTTATTCAGATTTCCGGCGTGCAATACGCCTGCGGGGAAAACAACGTCCAGGCCGTGATGACTGAAATGAAGGAACAGCGCCCCGAGATTCTCCTCGTCACCCAACACACGCACGACTACGGCATCATCGTTCGCGCCGTGACAGGCACCGAGTGCCGAGGCGTCGTCTCACGATTCGACGTGGGGCGCGTCCTGCAAATGATGCAGTACGACTACTCGAAGATTCTCGTGGGACAACTCGAGGAGACGGACTTCGAGGGACGCTGCTTCACGGTCTGCGTCGATGCGGACTGCCCCGACCAAGACATCTCAACCGACAGCGCCACCAGCCTCTGGGACGACTGGCAATGGACGGGAGCGCCACTCCTGGACAGCACAGCCGACGAGCGAAGGCTTGACATCAGCATCAAGGTCGTGCTGGCCGCCCTCAGGCGATGTGGCACAATCAGCAGGCAGACACTGCTGGAGCACCTCGACATCGTGCTGCAACTCGCCAAATGGGACGTCAGCCACGAGACGCAAAGCCTTCTCAACGAGATGCGCACGCTGCTCTCACAGCATGCCGACAGCGACGTGCGGGCCTACGCCCCCAGACTGCGGCACACGCTCACCGCCCTCGGAAGCAAGAAGCGCACGCAGGAGTTCCAGGACGCCTACCTGCCCGAACTCTGCCGCAGCGAGGAGGCAGAACGCATGCGACAGCAGTGGTACGACATCCACAAGGCAGAGCTGGGAAACTTCAAGCTGTGGCAACCCACCATCAACCAACAGATACAGGCCATCGAAAACAGTCTGATGAGCCTGCCCGCCGACCTCTGCTACCAACGCGACCTCTTCGGAGACCTCATGCATCGGCTGCTCTACCTCGACATACCGCGACGCAAACTCACCATGCTCCTCTCGGCCATCGTGCTCCGAAGGCAGCTGAGGCGACTCCTCGGACTTTCGGAGGACGACGACACGAGCATCGACAACGAGGCGGAACGTCTGCTCACAGTGCAGCTCACGCCCATCTTCAACTTCAACCCCGACTGAGCCCGCGACTTCCTTCTGCTCGCAAGGGGGCAGAAGACGACGGACATCACGCAGCTCGTCAGCCAGTGGGTCAGATGCAAGCGCATCAATCCGGACCTCTGTCATCGGCCACTCTGGACGGCATTGCATGACGCGGGGATATACAACGCGACGGAATCCAATTGGAACGTGTCGCTCAGCATCAAGAAAGCGTGGACGTGAGGAGCTGCCCCTCGAACGAGACCTGGCCGGCAGCACGCAGGCGGTCGATGGCCTCCTCAAGGAGGTACGGGTCGAAGCCCGAGAGGTTGAGCTCGTAAGCGTTGCGTGGACCCGCCGCAAGCTGAGCGAGGATGTGCTGCGCCAGCAGCTCCACCTGGTCCGTCGGCATCGCACGAACGCCCCTTCTGCGGCAGACGTCGCAGATGCCGCAATCCCGCTCCGCCTCCTCGCCGAAGTAGCGCAAGAGCATACGGCTGCGGCACTCCGGGCTGTCCTCATCGATGTAGCGGAGCATCGCTTCGGCGCGGCTCTCGCATTGGCTGCGACGCTCCTCGTAAACAGCATGGGGAAGGCTGACCTCCTCCTTATCGACACGACGGCGAAGGAAAGTGACGCACGGCATATGCCTACGCGGGATGAACGAGATGAGCTTCAGCTGGCCGAGGCGAAGAAAGACGTGGTAGATGTCGTCGGCAGTCAGGCCCGACTCCCTGCACAGCACGTCCTCGTCGATATACACATAATCGACGAAGATGCCGCCATAGCGGCGCAGCACCGATATGATGAGGCGCTCCTCCGAAGGGTAGAGAGCACGGAACAGCTCGTCGCGCGAAACGTTTATCCGCAGTCGGCTCGAGGCATCGTCCTCGTCGCGATACTCGATGTAACCCGCCTTGTCCAGCAGGTCGAGCGCACCGACGAGCGACACCGGGAAGTAGCCGTACGTGCGGCAGAAGTTGTCCAGGTTGAGCTCACGTGTGACGAGCATGCCGTCGCCCACAGCGATGCCCAGATAGCAGCAAAGCAGTTCATAGACCTGACGCACATAATCGACCGACGGGAACTGCTGCGCGAGGCGATGCGCGCAGACCTGGCGCTCCCTGCCATTCGTCAGGAGGATGGCGTAAGACGTGGCGCCGTCGCGCCCCGCACGACCCGCCTCCTGGAAATACGCTTCGATGGAATCGGGGATTTCTGAATGAAGCACCAGCCGCACGTCGGGCTTGTCGATGCCCATGCCAAAGGCGTTCGTCGCCACCATGATGCGCTTCTCGCCCCTCTGCCAACGCTCCTGGTTCTCGCTCTTCTTCAGTCCGGGCAGGCCTGCATGATAAAAAGTCGCCGCATAGCCAAGCTCGCTGAGCTGCCCCGCAAGCTCGCTGCATTTCCTGCGGCTGCGTGTGTAGATGATACAGGAACCGCTGACCTCCTCGAGCGCACGCAGAATGCCATCGAAGATGTTGTCCACGCGCCGCACAATGTAGGCCAGGTTCTTTCGCTCGAAACTCATCTGCAGGACATTGCGCTCGCGGAACAGCAGCTCACGCTGGATGTCGGCGGCCACCGCGGGTGTCGCAGTCGCCGTCAGAGCAAGGATGGGACTTTGCGGGAAGAAGGACCGGATCTTCGATATGCCCAGATACGACGGCCTGAAGTCATAGCCCCACTGACAGATGCAGTGCGCTTCGTCCACCGTGATGAAGCAAACCTTCATGCGACTCAATTTATCAAGGAATACCCTGCTCGACAATCGCTCGGGAGAGATGTAGAGAAACTTGTAGGCACCGAAAATGCAGTTCTCCAGGACGGTAAGCACCTGCTCGTGCTCCATGTGGCTGTTGATGAAGGCAGCCTTGACGCCGTGCCGCTTGAGCGCCTCCACCTGGTCCTTCATGAGCGAGATGAGCGGCGTGAATACTATGCAGATGCCCGGCATGGCGAGTGCCGGGACCTGAAACGTGATGCTCTTGCCGCCGCCGGTCGGCATAAGGGCAAGCGTGTCACGACCAGACCCGATGCTCTCGATGACCTCGCGCTGTATGCCGCGAAAGCTATCGTAGCCCCAATATTTCTGAAGGATAGAAAGATATGACATCTTTCCCGCTATTCTCTTGGCTTGATGTCCTCAATTTGCAACTGCACCTCGCCCCGCTTGTGACTGTTCTCCTCGATATGGTAAACGATATCGAAGGCGCGCTTCGTCTTGATGTAACGTGCCTGCGAACTCTGGCCGAAAGCGATGCCGTTCATTACAATGCTGCTCTTCGAATCGACAAGTTCCAGCTTGATATGCTCCTGGTCGCGGCCCACAACCTTACTCGTGCCATAGTCATACACCTGGCGTGTGCAGAAGAGAGGCTTGTGATTGTCCGGCCCATAAGGTGCGAAACGTTTTATATCAGATGCGATGCGGCGATTGATGTCGTGGAAGTCTATCTCTGCATCAATATTAAGGATGGCGTTCACCTGTTCGGGCTGTATATGCTCCTTGACGTATTGCTCGAAGCGATGCCTGAACTCGGGTATGTTCTGCGCAGGCAAACTCAGTCCGGCCGCATAAGTGTGACCTCCGAAATTCTCAAGCAAGTCGGCACAGCTCTCGATGGCTTTGTAGACGTCAAAGCCGGGAACGCTTCTCGCAGAGCCGGTAGCCATGCCGTCTTCATTACACGTCAGCACGACACTCGGCTTGTAAAAGACTTCCGTCAGGCGGGATGCCACGATGCCTATGATGCCGCGGTGCCATTCTTCGTTGAAGAGGACGATGGACTTGTGCTCGTGCCGGTGCTCGAGTGTCTTGACGATGCGGTTCGCCTCCTCTGTCATCGACTTGTCCAAGTCCTTGCGCTGCTCGTTGTATTCGTTGATCTGCTCTGCCAGTTCCTTTGCGGCGGCGGGGTCCTTCTCGATGAGGAGCGCGACGGCTTCGTTGCCGGTCTGCATTCTCCCTGATGCGTTGATGCGCGGCCCTATCTTGAAGATGATGTCGCCAAGCGATATCTCCTTGTCCTTCAGCCCGCAGATCTCCATGAGCGCCTTGACGCCGATGCTCGGCGAACTGTTCAGCTGTCGCAGTCCGTGATATGCCAGGATGCGATTCTCGCCCATGATGGGCACGAGGTCTGCTGCGATGCTGATGGCGCAAAGGTCGAGCAAGGGGATGAGCTGCGAGAATTCTATGCCGTTGCTTATGGCGAAGGCCTGCATCAGTTTGAAACCCACGCCGCATCCGCACAGGTGTTCGTAGGGATAGCTATTGTCGAAGCGCTTGGCGTTGAGCACAGCGACGGCCGGCGGCAACTCGTCGCCCGGCACGTGGTGATCGCAGATGATGAAGTCGATGCCCTTTTCCTTGGCATAAGCCACCTCGTCGGTTGCCTTGATGCCACAGTCGAGGACGATGACCAGCCCCACACCCGTCTCCTGTGCATAGTCGACGCCTTTGCGGGAGACACCGTATCCGTCTTCGTTTCTATCGGGTATGTAGTAGTCGATATTGCTGTAGAATTGCAGGAGGAAACGATAGACGAGAGCGACTGCGGTACATCCGTCGACGTCATAGTCGCCGTAAACGAGGATGCGCTCTTTGCGTCCGAGGGCTTCGTTGAGACGGTTGACGGCCTTTTGCATGTCCTGAAAGAGGAACGGGTCATGCAGGTCGGTGAGCTGCGGCCTGAAGAACTTGCGGGCTTCGGTCACGCCTGTGATGCCTCGACCTATCAGCACGCGAGCGACGACAGGACTTATTCTAAGTTCTGCCGCCAGCTCTTCCGCAAGCTTCAGTTGGGCATCGGAAGGCGGATTGTAGCTCCACTCGTAGTTCATTATAATGTATAATGATGGCTGTGGGCTTACTTGATGTACTCTGCGAAGTCGGTAAGGCGCATGTCGCCCTTGCGCAGGAAGGTGTCGTGCATTGCGAAGGCTGCTGCCAGTTCGTGGTGTGTGTGTCCGCCACGCTTCTCGGCGAGTTTGAGATAGTCTTGCAACATGGGGCGGTAGTCTGGGTGTGCCACGTTGATCAGCTCTTGTGCCTTCTGCATGTCGCTCTTATGGCGGAGGTCGGCGACGCCGTATTCGGTGATGACTGCATCGACGAAGTGGTTGGTGTGGTCGATGTGGCTGGCGAAGGGCACGATGCTTGAGATGGCGCCGCCTTTGGTTACCGAGCCGCAGGTGAAGATGGTGAGGTAGGCGTTGTCGGCGAAGTCGGCCGAGCCTCCGATGCCGTTCATCATCTTTGTTCCGCAGATCTTCGTGCTGTTGACATGTCCGTAGATGTCGCATTCGATGGCTGTGTTGAGGGCGCAGACGCCGAGGCGTGCGATGACCTCAGGGCAGTTGCTGATTTCTGAGGGACGGAGCACGAGTTTGTCCTTGAAGAAGTCGATGTTGTCGTATATGTCGAGGAGGCACTGGTTGGTGACTGTGAGCGAGCATGCTGATGCGGAGAGCACGCGGCCCTGTTTCATGAGGCCGACGGGTGCGTCCTGCAGCACTTCCGTATAGATGTTGAAGTTGGGCACTTCGGGACACTGTCCGAGTGCTCCGAGTACGGCATTTGCGCCGCTTCCCACGCCGCTCTGCAGGTTGAGGAACGTCTTTGGGATGAGTCCTTTCTTGAGATTGAGCAGGAGGAAGTCGGCGACGTTTTGGCCGATCTGTGTGGTGACGGGGTCGGGGTCTTTGAAACTGCGGGCCTCGTCCGGCACGTTGCATTCCACGACGCCTTTGATGCGGTCTGCGTCCACCTCGACATAGGGTTTGCCGATGCGGTCGCTTGCCTTGGTGATCATGATGGGTGTGCGGAAGGGATGGTCCTCGATTTCGTAGACGTCGTGTATGCCTTTGGAGTTCGGGCTATGGAATGCGTTGAGCTCGATTATGATGCCTTCTGTGGCGAGGCGACACACGGTGGGGCTGATGCCGCCGGCTGCCGTGAGGTAGATTCTGGCCTTGTTGCCGACCTTCTCGAGTGCGCAAGCCTCGATGATGGCCCAATTCACCTGTCCGAGATAGCCCTGGCGTATCTGCGTGGCCATGTTGGAGAGGTTCAGGTCGGAGTAATTGAGGGTGTTCAGGTTGACGTTCTTGCGGAAGTCGGGATTGGTGGTGTAGGGTGCGCGGAAGTCGATGGCGAGGGCATTCGAGAGGTCGCCGTCGCAGCTCTGACCTGTGCTGGCGCCCGTGAAAATGCTGATCTTGAACGGTCTTCCTGCAGCGTGTTCTGCCACTGCCTTCTTGGCAATCTCTGCGGGAGTACATTTAGCTACACCTGCCGGCGTAAAGCCGCTCAGGCCGATGGTTTGTCCGTTTTGGACGAGTGCTGCTGCTTCGGCAGCGGTAATTCTATTGAAGTCCATGTGTGTTATGTTTAATTTTGCGCACAAAGGTACAAAAAAAAACGGAGAAAAAGGCCGTATGTAAGCCTTTTTAACACACTATAAAGAATTTTTATGCCAGAAGAGGCTCCTTTTGGAAGAATGCACGGTAGTTTTTCAGCATTGCCTCGCACAATTCCGTCACTTCGAGCCCGCGTTTTCTTGCTACATTATTATATATTTCTTGTATTGGATGGGCGGGGTCATTGTCTGTTTCGAGCAACATCCTGTCTATTGGGCAGATACGCAGGCTCTCGTCGTTGTGGCGGTAGCCGAAGCTGACGTAGAATCCTGCGTCGAGAAGCGAGCGCAATTGCTGCGGTTTGCCGCGGAATCCGTGGAGCATCCACAATTGTTTGGGTTTCAATTCCTTGTGCATCTTCAAAAGAAGGTCGAGGGCTTTCACGCAGTGGAGGATCAAAACCCTTGCTGTGGCGTCGGCCAACGCCACGTGTAGCGTGAGCACTTCCTTCTGCAAGCGTAGGTCGATCCCACAGCAAGCGTCGAGACCGCACTCTCCGATGGCGATTTTCCCCGTGAGGTCGGGGACGGCGAATTCCTCCGTCGCACGCCACGGGTGAATGCCCCAGGTGTCGCGTCCGTCCACGACGGCCACGACGTCCCGGCTCTGGGGAACGTGATGGGTATGGAAATCGATGTACATCATCTATGGCACGGGGTCGTAACCGCTTCCGCCCCAGGGATGGCACCTGAGCAGGCGCCGCAGGGCGAGCCACAGCCCACGCAGCGGGCCGTGTTTCCTCAGAGCCTCGATGGCATACTGGCTGCACGTCGGCGTGAAGCGGCAGGACGGCGGCGTCAGAGGCGAGATGAAACGCTGGTAGAAACGTATCGGCAGGATGAGCAACCTTGTCAGTAATCGCATCGCAAATGTCAATCTACAGTATCCGACCTTCTGTCCTCGGCAACGCTCTCACGGACGCGCTGCAACACGTTGTGCATCTTCTGGAACACCTTGTCGGTGGGGAGCATCTCGCCCGACGTCCAGAGAAACGCGATGTCGAGACCGCCCGGGAGCGGCACGAGCAGGTCCTTCTGCAGCCTGTACGCCTCGCGCAGCTGCCGCTTGATACGGTTGCGCTTGACCGCCCGCTTGAAGTACCGCTTGCTCACCGACACCATGACGCGCACCACGTCCAGCCCGTTCGGCATGAACACGGCACGGATGGGGTAGGCTGACAACGACTGGCGGCCTCCCGCGAAGAGCTCTTCCAGAGCCTTGCGGCTGCAGAGGCGCTCCTCCTTGCTAAGCGAGTAGGGTGCGACGTTAGCCATTTGCCTTCCGCAGATGGTCGTCGATGGCTGATGATATGCTGGGATATTCGGGAGAAGGCGCTTCGATGTCGAGACGCAAGCCGGCATCGCGCACAGCCTTTGCTGTGGTGGGACCGAGCGTACCGATTACGATGTCGCCCTGCTTGAAGTCCGGGAAGTTTTTCTTCAGCGACTGTACGCCGCTGGGACTGAAGAAGATAAGCATGTCGTAGTCGAACGGCTCGTCCGCCTTGAAGTCGTTGCTCACGGTGCGATACATGACGGCGTCCGAGTGCTTGATACCCTTGCTGTCGAGCAACTCGGTGAAGACGGGATTGTGTACGTCGCTGAGCGGGATGAAGTAACGTTCCGACTTGTGCTTCAGGATGAGGGGAATCAGGTCGTCAACCTTGCCGGTCGTCCCGAAAAAGATTTTGCGCTTGCGATACTGCACGTACTTCTGTATGTACTGTGCTACGGTCTCGGTGATGCAGAAGTATTTCATGTCCTCGGGGATGGGGATGCGCAACTCCTTGGCCAGCAGAAAGAAATTGTCGATCGACAGGCGGGAGGTGAACACCACGGCGGTGTGCTCCAGGATGGATATCTTTTGGGCGCGGAACTCCTTCGCCGTCAACGGCTCAACCTTAATGAAAGGACGGAACACGATCTCCACATTGTAGCGCTTGGCAATGTCGTAGTAAGGAGAGTTAGCTGAGGTGGGCTCAGGCTGCGAAATGAGTATCTTCTTTATCATCTTGCTGTCGTTATTTTTTCATTAAAGCTTTACCATTGAAACTGCCTCCGCATACGTCAACACCTGCGTCATGACAAGCAAAGGCATCAATTCGAGTGTGCAAAAGTACACAATTAAATGCAAAGTGCCATACATTTTGGGAAAAAATATCTTAAATGTCTTGAAAAGTAGCAATAACTTGACAAAAAAGACAAGACAAATGACGAAAAGGAACACTTCTTCAGGCGAAAAGGGAAGATAAGCGACTAAAAGCGAAAGAACCAGAAAAAGCAAGGACTCCGCCACGTAAAGGAAAGTGGTGGTTCTCTTCCATGTAAATATTTTTTCTTTCCTGAAGAAGACCCAGTTCACGAAACCGCTCAGCAATCGCTTCGCCAGGAAATAGGCCAGCCAAAGCAAGAAGAAGGCGGCGAAGACGAGATACGGCGTCTCGGCAAACGCATAGAAACCCACATCGTGCTGCGTGTAGGTGAAAGTCACCGTCGCCGCCGTCAGCGAAAGGAGCGTCACGGCAATGAGGCGGGTCGAATAGCGGAGGGGATCGTCCACGAGAGGCTCTTCCTTCTTCCCCGGTATAGGAAAGAAGACGCTTTGCAACAGCTCCCTGAACTGCCTGCGAAGCCTCAGCACAAGGCTCGACGCAAGAAGCAGGCAGACAAGCAGCAGCAGTCCGCTCCAGGCATCACTGCGCAAGCGGAAAGGCGTCGCCTGAGAGCCGAAGCCATACGGGCGGTAGGGCACCTCGGCGTGAAGCAACGTGTCGTCGCTGAAGACACTACAGGAGTCGAAAGAGATGAGGTCAAGAGCGACCGTGTCCTGCGACGCCGCCTCCAGCGTATCGACGGAAAGCGTGTCAGCCTCGGTCATATCTTGGCAAACCTGCGAATACTCGTGTCCCAAAGCGGCGTCTCGAGAACCATCTTCAATGCCAACTCAGGCGTCGGCGCCACACGCCAGATATCGGCGTGAACAGGTCGCATGAAGTTCTCCTTGATGGCGAGGTGCAACGTGTTAAGCAAAGCATCGTAATAGCCATTGGTATTGAGCAGGATGATCGGCTTGAGGTAGAGGCCGAGCTGTTTCCAGGTGATGAGCTCCGTCAGCTCGGCGAACGTGCCGCACCCGCCGGGGAGGAAGATGCCGCCATCCGTCATATCAGCTATCCTCTGCTGTCGCTCGTGCATGTCCACCGTTTCGATAATCTCGCTCATGCCGTCGTGGCACCAGCCCTCACCTATCATAAACGTCGGTATGACGCCGATCGCCTGCCCGCCATTCTCGAGGCATCCGTCGGCGCTTGCTGCCATGAGGCCCATGTTCCCCGCACCGTTCACCAAAGTTATGCCCTGGCCAGCCATCAGCTGACCAAGGCGATGTGCATCCTGAAAGTAACAATCGTCTATCTGCGTGCTGCTGGCACAATAGACGGCAATCTTTTTCTTAACGTTTTTCATTGCAGATGAAAGCATTCTCTTATAGTTTCAACATAATCTAATTTCTCCCACGTGAAGAGTTCCACCGTGACATCTTTCGTGTCCTGATACAATGACTCGAAGCGCTTGTTGACAATGCGCGGCTCTCGCCCCATGTGGCCATAGGCCGCTGTTTCCTCATAGATGGGGTTGCGCAGCTTGAGGCGTTGCTCGATGGCATAGGGAGTAAGGGTGAAGATTTCCTTAATCTTCCGAGCAATCTCGCCGTCGGAGAGGCTGACGTGACTCTTGCCGTAGGTATCCACAAAGATACTGACGGGCTCTGCCACGCCGATGGCATAGCTGAGCTGAACCAACATCTCGTCGGCCACCCCTGCAGCCACCATGTTCTTTGCGATGTGGCGAGCGGCATAGGCTGCCGAGCGGTCGACCTTCGAAGGGTCTTTGCCACTGAATGCCCCGCCGCCGTGAGCGCCCTTCCCGCCGTAGGTATCGACGATGATCTTGCGTCCCGTGAGGCCCGTATCGCCGTGAGGTCCGCCGATGACAAACTTGCCGGTCGGGTTCACGTAGTAAGTGATGGCGTCGGCATTGCTGAAGAGAGCGCGGACGCGTTCGGAGCGGATGCCTTCGAGCATACGAGGCACGAGGATTTCCTTCACGTCGCGAGTGATGCGCTGTTGCATGGCCTCGTCGGTGTCGAACTCATCGTGCTGCGTGCTCACCACGATGGTGTCGATGCGCTGAGGTATGCCGTCGTCGCTGTATTCGATAGTGACCTGGCTTTTCGCGTCGGGGCGCAGGTAGGTCATTACCTTGCCCTCGCGACGTATCTCAGCAAGGACGAAGAGCAGCCTGTGGGCGAGGTCGAGACTGAGAGGCATGAAGTTCTCGGTTTCATTGGTAGCGTAGCCGAACATCATGCCCTGGTCGCCGGCGCCCTGTGCCGTACGGTCCGAGCGGTCCACGCCGCGGTTGATGTCCTGGCTCTGCTCGTGTATGGCAGAGAGTACGCCGCAACTGTTCCCTTCGAACATATACTCGCTCTTCGTATAGCCGATGCGGTTGATGACCTCACGTGCTATGCGTTGCAAGTCGACGTAAGCCTTCGTCTTGATTTCGCCGGCGAGAACGACCTGCCCTGTCGTGACGAGCGTCTCGCACGCCACTTTCGAGTCGGGGTCGAAGGCGAGGAGTTTGTCGAGCACTGCATCACTGATTTGATCTGCCACCTTATCGGGGTGGCCTTCGGAGACGGACTCCGAGGTAAACAAATAGCCCATAGAATTAATCTTTATATAATTAATAATGTATGGGGAAAGAAGTCGGGCACAAATGCGTGAGGAAGCCCTAGTCGTTCCTCGTTTTAGCATTTTTTACTGTGGTTGCAAGCAGCCCAAATCTATCCACATTTCTTGAATTGCGCTGCAAAGGTACGACAAATAATTCATAATTCATAATTCATAATTCATATTTTTTGCGGAATGCTGGAAAAAGTGTTACCTTTGCAGCTGAAATGAATAAGAAGGACATAGAAATAATGGCGCCTGTGGGCTCGCCAGAGTGTCTGGCGGCTGCCATCAGGGCAGGGGCCGACAGCATCTACTTCGGGATAGAGAACCTGAATATGCGGGCGCACTCTGCCAGCACGTTCAGCATCGACGACCTCAAGCGCATTGCTGAGGAGACGCGACGCTTTGGCATCAAGAGCTACCTGACGGTGAACACCATCATCTATGGTGAAGACCTCGCGCTGATGCGCAGCATCCTCGACGCCGCGAAAGCGGCAGGCATCAGCGCGGTCATAGCCAGCGACGTGGCTGTGATGCTCTATTGCCGGCAGATAGGACAGGAGGTGCACCTGAGCACGCAGCTTAACATCAGCAACATCGAGGCGTTGCGCTTCTACGCCCAATTCGCCGACGTCGTGGTGCTGGCACGTGAGCTGAACATGGACCAAGTGACGGAAATTGCCCATTCCATCGAAGAATATGGCATCGTAGGGCCAAGCGGCCGCCCCGTCCGCATCGAGATGTTCTGCCACGGTGCACTATGCATGGCCATCAGCGGCAAATGCTACCTGAGTCAGAGCAACTGGGGACGGTCCGCCAATCGCGGAGAGTGCATGCAGCTGTGCCGTCGCCGCTATACGGTTCAAGACGTGGAGACGGGCACCGAACTCGCAATCGAGAACAAGTACATCATGTCGCCGAAAGACCTCAAAACCATCCATTTCATCGATAAAATGCTTGACGCGGGCGTACGCGTGTTCAAGATAGAAGGAAGGGCTCGCGGGCCGGAATATGTGGACACGGTAGTCAGGTGCTATCGCGAGGCAATCGACACGCTGACGAATCCCGAAGAGGGAAAGGAGGTCTTCCTGTCGAGGCTGGCGGAGTGGGACGAGCGGTTGGCGCGCGTCTTCAATCGGGGCTTCTGGGACGGCTACTATCTGGGCAAGACGATTGCGGAGTGGAACGACTGCCATGGCTCGAAGGCGACGGAGCGCAAGGTGTATTGCGGGCGCACCGTACGTTACTACTCGAAGCTGCAAGTGGCGGAGTTCAAGATCGAGGCGTGCGAGCTGAACGTGGGCGACGAGATCCTCGTGACCGGCCCTACCACGGGGGCGCTGAGGGCGACCGTAAGCGAGATTCGCTACGACCTGAAGCCGGTGCAGACGGCCCAGCAGGGGTGGCACATCAGCATCCCTCTGCCGACGAAAGTGCGGCGGAATGACAAGCTGTTTGTTATCAAGGCGCAATAGCGGGGAAGGGAGGAGGTGACCCTCCTCCCACGGTGGCAGCAGGATTTTCGATGGAGGAGGTGACCCTCCTCCCACGGTGGCGGGGAATTTTCCTTGCTGTGGGAACGGCCGACGCTTGCTGTGGGAACGGCCGACGCTTGCTGTGGGAACGGCCGACGCTTGCTGTGGGAAAGGGCGACGCTTGCTGTGGGAACGGGCGACGCTTGCTGTGGCGTTTTTTTTACCCACGCCGGGAGGGGGAACTACTGAGGCGTGGGATTTTTATTTTCTCCTTGGGGGATTTGTTTTTTCTCCTTGGGGGATTTGTTTTTTCCCCTTGGGGCATTTGCAGAGGCTTTACAAGCATTTGTAAAATTTGTAATTTCGGCTGAACGCCTTCTTTTTGTCGTACCTTTGCCCTCGAATTCAAAAGTAACGGACAGCCGGCTGTCTCATTTTCAAAATTAACCCATTTCATCGAGAAAAATGAGACAAGATGTTCAAAAAATCAAGATGGCAGAGCTCACAGATGCCTGCCGTTTGCTCGTCATCCGCCACATGCCAATGGCATACGCGATGGCTTGGAGAATGAGGGATTTCGGCGTAAGCCTGGAGGACCTGCGACAGGATGGGTGCCTCGGTCTGTGCGAAGCCGCGGCACGCTACGACGAGCGTGTGGGCAGCAGCTTTGCCGCTTACGCGAGCCACTGGTGCAAAAAGATGATGATGCTCAGCATCAAGCGCCACAACTCCACTGAGGAGCTGCAGGAAGAGAGGACACAAGTGGTTGAGGACGACGACGATATGCTCCGCACGGGGCAACGGCAGCGCATCGACGAAGCCCTGCAGTGCCTCACCCGGACGGAACAGCAGGTGGTGCGTCACTTCTACGGACTGGACGGCAAGCGCCTCAACCTGACGGAGATAGCTGCAATGCTCGGGATGAGCAAACCCCGCGCCTCGACCTTGCACCTGCGTGCGCTCAGGAAGCTGGAGGCAGCGCTTCGCGAGCGGCCGCTCGTCGACTACCTCGCCCCCTGGCTCGAGTAGATAGCAAGCAGGGCTGCCCGACATCTCCGGACAGCCCTGCTCATGCTGCAAAACACGCCATTTCATCTCTTTCTGCACGAAACAGCCATAATTCTTCGTCCCGAATTCTTTATTCTTCATTTATTTTTAGTACCTTTGCATTTGAACAGACAACAAAAAAGGCTTGAACAAGAACGGGACAAAGAAGCGACACCACCTGATGCGGCTGGTGGCAGGACTGCCGCTGGGCGTCCTTTACCTGCTGAGCGACCTGGCCTACCTCTTTATATATTATATAATAAGGTATAGGCGGCGGCTCGTCAGGGAAAACCTCCGCTGTGCCTTCCCCGAGAAGGGCGAGCGGGAAATCGTGGGCATCGAGAGGGCTTTCTACAGGAACCTCTGCGACGTCTTCATCGAGGCGTTCAAGTGCCTCAACATCACGGACGACGAGATGCGCCGGCGCGTGGAAATCCTGAACTGCGAACTGCCGGAGCGACTGGCCGGCGAGGGCAAGAACATCTTTATGCTGCTCGGCCACCTGGGCTGCTGGGAGTGGTACCAGGAGGTCTGCATGCGCTATCGCAAGCCCAAGAAAGGCGCGGAAATCTTCAAGCACATCGAGAGCCCCTACTTCTCTTCGCTCATGCATGAGATACGGAGCCGCTGGGACACGACACAGATCGAGATGCGGCAGACCGTGCGCACGATGCTGCAATGGAACGCCGAGGGCGAGCCCTTCCTCTGCGGCTTCATCAGCGACCAGAGGCCCGACACGAAGGTGAAGGACGTCGTCACGTTCCTCAACCAACAGACGTGGTACGCCCCCGGGGCGGAAGAGCTGGCGCAAAAGGTCAACGCCGAGCTCGTTTACCTCGACGCGGAAAAGACCTCACGAGGGCACTACAGGCTCACCTTCAAGGAGATAAAGCCCAATGAAGAGGAACGCCTCAGCCGCTACCCTCTCTCGCGATGCTTCTGGCGCATGCTCGAGCAGAACATTTGCCGTCAGCCCGAGATATGGCTCTGGTCGCACAACCGCTGGTATAAGTACGAACTGACGAAATAAAAACGAAGGCATCATGGTTTCCATCATAGTACCCATCTACAACGCCGAGTCGTACCTGCGCCGGGCTCTCGACAGCATTCTCTCGCAGACACATAAGGAGTGGGAAGCCATCCTGGTGGACGACGGCAGCACGGACGGCAGCGGACGCATCGCCGAGGAATACGCGCAGAGCGACCGCCGCTTCCGCGTCATTCATCAACCTAACGGCGGACAGTCCGAGGCGCGCAACGTGGGGATGCAGCACATGCGGGGCGAGTACCTGCTTTTCCTCGATGCCGACGACTTCATGCATCCGCAGCTGATGGCCCTCTGCGTCGAGGCGATGCAGCGAGACGGCTCGGACCTCGTGGCCTTCACCTACGACAGGAAGTACCGCACGATGGGGATGGTCAAGCATTTCCTGCGCCTCGACGACCCGAAGCCTCACTTCGCGTTCTACAAGGAGCCGCCCTACCTCGTGACAGACAACATCTTTGCCTACGCCACCGAATACTCCAAGCCCCGCGACATCGACCCGCGCTGGGCCATAAAGCATTGCCAGGCATGGCGTTGCATGTACAAGACGTATGCCGTGCGCGACGTCCGGTTCATCCCCGGCATCCTCTACGAGGACTTCCCGTGGTGGAGCGAAGTGCTGCTCCGCATCAAGCGCTGCACCATACTGAACCTGCCGCTCTACTTCTACTGTCCCAACCCCGGGAGCGACATCCTGTCGGCCGACCAGGCACGCAAGGCGGAAAGCCTCCGCAAGGGTATCGAGGCGGCAAAGAAGCTGTATGCCGATGCGCCGTCCGACAAGCGGAAGGCCTGGGAACGCCATTTCCTGACGCCCTTCGAGGAGAAGCTCAAGAAGAAAGAAGCAAAGCAATAATCGCATGGCATACGACATCTCGGTCATCATCCCCATTTACAACGTGGAGCGCTACCTGAGGCGAGCCCTGGACAGCCTGCTCTCACAGACGCACCATAGCTGGGAGGCCATCCTCATCGACGACGGGAGCCCCGACGCCTGTGGCGACATCGCCGATGCCTATGCCGCTCGCGACGGGCGCTTCAAGGTCATCCACCAGGCAAACCGAGGCGTGTCGGCCGCCAGGAACACCGGCATGGAACGGGCCGCGGGACGCTATGTCCTCTTCCTCGACCCTGATGACTTCTTCCATCCCCAGCTCATGGAACTGTGCTTCGCAGCAGCCGAAAAGGAGGACGCCGACATGGTCACCTTCACCTACCACCACTACTATCGCACGGCGAATAAGGTCCTGCATTTCCTGCACTTGCCGGAGAGCAAGCCGCGCTTCAGGAAGTACGGCGGGCTCGACAGCATCGAATACGTCACGACAGACCGCATCTTCGACTACGCCACCGAATACTCCCACCCGAGCGACATCAGCCGGCGCTGGGCGGTGAAGCATTGCCAGCCCTGCTTCAGGATGTACAGGACGTCGCTCGTCCAGAAGATTCCCTTTCTGGAAGGCATGCGGTTCGAGGACTTCCCGTGGTGGAGCGAAGTGCTCCTGCACGTCGGGCGCTGCACGATACTCCGTCTGCCGCTCTACTACTACTATCCCAACCCGAGGAGCTTCCTGCTCTCCTCCGACTCGGAAAAGCAGGCACGCCATCTGGCAATGAGCATCGAGGCCGCACGGAAGGTGTACGAGAATGCGCCCGACGAGAAGAGAAGACTCTGGGAGAAACGTTTCCTCGCTCCCTTCCAGCATTATCTGGAGAAGAAGAAACGCAAGGCGGAAGGACATCCCTCCTGACTGTCAGAAAGATAGAAAGCTTTTAATGTAATACTTCGCGTAGTTGAAACGACGCACCATTTGATACCCCACCCCCTTTGGAAGCCCACAAAAGGCCTGGGATATCACCTTCTGCGACGCAACGTAAACCGGCAAGTATTTGCGCGGATACCATCCCCTCGTGACAAGGAACTCGGCATCTTCCTCCGTGAGTTCCGTCCCAAAAGCCTCGCGATGGATAATTCTCACCACACGCGTCTTTTCGCTGGTTTCAAGCCCTCTGGTCGCGGCTTGTGTCGAAATGCCTCCCATCAAGAAAGTTGCGAAGCAGTAATCCACGAAGCAACCCCTGTGCCCTGCCGCCACCAGACGCAGCGTCAGGTCGTAATCCGCTACAATCCGATACGCCTGATTGTAGCCGCCCACCTCCAAAAGCGCACGCCTGCGATACAGCATCGAGGGGTGAGGGATGACGCTTGTGACGAAAAGCTTATGCAGGCGACGTTGCGGATGGTGGTAGTGGGTGAAGCGCGTATGCGGTCCCTTGGGAAGGACAGGGGCAAACGTGAAGTCGCATCCGCTCTTTTCAAGCATTTCCAGCGAGAGCGCAAGCCCGTCTGCGCGATGGTAATAGTCGTCGGAATTGAGGAAGATAACGTATTTCCCGCGCGCCAAAGCAATACCGCGATTCATCGCCTCATAAATGCCGGAGTCAGCCTTGCTCAGGATGCGGATGTCGTGAGACTTGTTGTCGTACGACCTCAGGAAGTCGAGTGTCCCGTCGGATGACGCGCCGTCCACGATGAGATGCTCAAGCGTGACGCCCTTCTGCTGCTGGACGGAGTCGAGGCTTTTGGTGAAAAGCTCCATTCTGCCGTCTTTCAAGGGGTTGAAGCATACGGTGACGACCGTCACCTCCGGCAGAAGTGTGTTGCCCGGCAACAGCTTCTCAATGAGCTCGCCTTGACACGCGTCTGGAGATGGTATGTTAGAGGACATTCTGGAATCTATCAGGAATCTTGACAACAATCCTCAGCTCGAACATGGCGGGTTTGTTGAGGGCGTACGGCGGCCGGCACCACGTCTGGCACGTCCTGGACAGGCGCGTCCAGCGGTCAAAGCAGCGCGCCTTCTTCTCCGTAGCATACCGGATGGTGCGGCTGCGCTTGTAGATGTGGTTCTTCCAGCCCTGAGCCACGCGGTCCGCATCGCCCAGCCTCTCCTCCAATATCTTGCTGTCGGCATAGCCAAAGTGCAGGAGATAGAGGTCCTTGGCAATGTGGAAATTATGCCCCTTGACGCGATGGAAACCGCTCCCCCATCGGCACGGCTGCGCTATGATAGAGGGCTTCGTATATCGCGTGCCGATCTGCGCGAAGTGTCGCTGCGAGAGGAACGTCGCGTCCAGAGAAAGGTCGCCCTCCTCGCCCAGCTTCTGCCCGAAGTCAAGGCCGAGGGGAGAGAGGCAGACGTCGATGGACTGCCGCGACAAGAAGTCGCGAAGCCCGATGCCCTGCTTGGGATCGACCACGATATACTCGTCGGCATCCACACCTATCACGAGGTCGTAGCCTTTCGAAAAGAGCTCGGCAGCCCGCTCGGACAAGAACTTCATGCGCCCTTTCTCTGCCGCCACCACCTGCGTGCCAATCTTGGGATGCACGAATGCGTTCGCACCCCTACAGAAATCAGCAACGGGCTGATCCTCCCCGTCGTAGTAAATGTATAGGTTCTCCTTGCCCAGTTCGCTCCCATAGTACTCCACCCACTTTCGTAGGAAAAAGTCATCGTTGCGAACCATAGTGAGTGCTGCTATGCGT
>CACXLY010000049.1 GCA_902768605.1 uncultured Bacteroidales bacterium | reverse complement strand
CGAGAAGTCTAAGGCAGAGCAGGTGCAGAAGGCTGTAGAGGCTGCCATCAAGAAGGCTGGCTTCAACCCCGCACACTTCGACAGCGAGGACCACATGGAGAGCAATCAGGCCAAGGGCTGGATTACAGCCGACGACGTTGCCAAGGTGAAGGAAATCATCGCAACTGTTTCCGCTGAGAAGGCTGCCAACCTGAACCCCACCATGATTGAGAACATCGCAAAGGGCCGCGTGAACAAGTTCCTCAAAGAGAACTGCCTGATGAGTCAGGAGTACATCTGGGACAAGAACCTTACCGTTGCCTCTTATCTCCAGAGCATCGACAAGGAGCTGACAGTCACCGACTTCAAGCGCTTCACGCTCCGCGCAGAGTAAGAAGACATCTATGTTTCAATATGCCCCACGAGCCAAAAACTTGTGGGGCTTTTTTGTTTTCCAGCCCTTGGGGCTTCCATTGTGCCATCTGCTATATTATTTCATAATTATCTTTCGATTGCAGCATCTTCGGGCCGAGAAAGTGGGAAAGTGGGAAATTAGTAATACGACAGGAATAGGTTTTAGTTAGTAAAAAGGCGGTAAGAGAGGATAGATTATATAAATCTATTATAGATTCTATTTATAATCTTATAATGCCGTCGAATTATACTCAAAATCGCTTCCTGTCCATAAGTTAATTTCCAACTTTCCCACTTTCTCCCCCTTGCCGCACCCGGAAAACCTGCATTTCATGTAAAAATAATTACCAAATTACTTTGCATAATTCGTTATTTTTGCATCTTTGCACCGTAGCTGAGAGACAGGAAACTTGGCCATGGATGAGGGCAGGGACGGACAGGCTGGCGAGCCAAGCAGACACGCCAGAATGCTCAATTAGACACGCCAGAATGCTCAATTAGACACGCCAGAATGCTCAATTAGATACGTCAGAGAGCGCAATTAGACACGCTTGAGAGTGCAATTAGGCACGCCTGAATGCCCGACTAAGCATGATTAATTTATGTACCCGCTATATTATTTACGCATAAAGGCAAAAAAATAAACATTCCGAGACATATTTCCATAGAAAGTTCGTAAATTTGCAGGCGTAAGTATAAAAGCATCTAAATATTATGGCAACGACACACATAAAGTGGAATACGGTGTGTGCAGCCACCTTCATTCTCCTTCGTCCGACGACAAATCAGCAGGAACAGGGATTTTTCTGAACCTCGGACGAGGATTTATGAATTAAAAGTCGTATCTTTGTAGCGCAATGAAGATATTCGGCATAGGAATGAATTACGCGGCACACAATAAAGAGCTGCAAAATTCGTTATTATATATAGAGGAAGCATCCGCTCAACGAAGTCAGCCTGTGGTCTTCACGAAGGCGGACTCTGCGTTGCTCTCGGGCGGCAAGCCGTTCTTCATCCCCGCTTACACGAAGCGCTGCGACTACGAGACAGAGCTTTGCGTACGCATCAACCACCTGGGGCGGAGCATCCCCGAGCGCTTTGCGCACCGCTACTACGACGAGGTGACGGTGGGCATCGACTTCACGGCGCGCGACATGCAGGAGGAGCTGCGGCAGAAGGGACTGCCGTGGGACCTCTGCAAGGGCTTCGACGGGAGCGCAGCCATCGGCAAGTGGATGCCGCTCTCTCGCTACGGGAAGGACATCCAAGACCTGCACTTCCACCTGCTCCGCAATGGCGAACAAGTGCAGGAGGGCTGCACGAAGGACATGCTCTTCGGCGTGGACAGACTGGTGAGCTTCATCAGTCAGTTCTTCACGCTCAAGACGGGCGACATCATCTTCACCGGCACACCCGTCGGCGTCGGCCCAGTCAGCGTGGAAGACCACCTGGAGGGCTACCTCGAGGGCGAAAAGGTGCTGGAGTTTAATGTGAAGTAAAGACAACGGACAACAGACAACGGACAACAGACAATGGACAACAGATAACAGACAACAGACGTCAATTTTCAATGTTCAATTTTCAATTTTCAATGATAAAACATAAGTAGTAAATGAAAAGACTTTTCACCATACTGATGCTTGCGCTGGCGGTGCAGGCTGTCGTGGCTCAGCAGGAGCTGGCGTTTACCAGCCTCGACTGGAACGAGATGAAGATTGACTCCGTACTGCCCGTCTATACAGAGGTCGTGCCTCTGCAGACGGACTACAAGACGCACACCTACACCGTCTCGCTGCTCTACCCGGAATACGCTCCGCTGAGCGGCAAGGAGGCAGAGGTGGCAGAGCGTTTTGACAGCCTGCTGAGCGAGACGATTGACGTGGAGACGTTCGTCGGCATCGAGCGCGGCAAGGGCTTGCTCGACATCTCCTTCATCCCCATCCGCCGCCAAGGCTCTAAGTACGAGAAGCTGGTCAGCGCACAAATCGTCATCAATGCTCAGCACACCGGGCGTCTCAATGCTCCCAGGCAGCGGGCAGAGGGCGAGAGCCGCTACGCCGCCAACTCCAAGCTGGCAAGCGGCAAGTGGGTGAAGGTGAGCATTACCGCGGACGGACTCTACCAGTTCTCACGCGCTTCGCTCAAGAAGATGGGCTTCACCAATCCCGAGAACGTGCATCTCTACGGCTTTGGCGGCCACCTGCTGCCCGAGCTGATTCGCGAAGGCACACACTACGACGACCTGGTCGAAGTGCCTCTCTACTACAACAGTCAGACGGACAGCTGGATCTTCTGGGGCAACGGATTGGTCTATTGGAACAACGACGACCGCGTCTCCAACACGTTCGCTCGCCAAGCCTGCTATTTCCTGACGCAGGAAGACGCGCCCTCCACGATGGAGACGCTGACGGCCAACCCGGACCTCCCCCGGCAGGCATACAACACCACAAGGGCTCATACGCTCCACGAGAAAGATGAGTTCGCATGGCACCACCTCGGGCGTCACCTCTTCGAGGGCGAGAACTACGGCTCCAGCAACTCACACAGCTATTCCCTCTCCGCCATCGACCCCGTCGGGAACGGCAAGCTGACAGTCGTCTTCACGGGTAACGACCCCATCATGAACGTCGTCAATGTCAGCATCAACGGCGCGGCAACAGGTTCGTTCAACATTCAGCCCCCAGGCGACTACATCTACGGTACGTCCACCACACGCAACTACGACCTGACCGAGCAGGGCACACCCGCCACGCTCAAGGTCAGCCTTCGCTCGGACGCAGGCAAGAAGGCACACCTCGACTACCTTGCCTACAGCTACGACCGCAATATCAGCACCGCCACCAACGGCTATGTCGATTTCACCCATCCGGGCAACCAGCCGGCACGGTTCAATATCACAGGCTCGAACATCAAGGTCATCCGCACGGGCCGTCTGGGAGCGAAGGACGCCCTCGTGGCTGGCACGCAGGAAGGCAACACCTACACCATCAACGTGGATAACGGAGGCGAGCACTATGTGGCTTTCAACACAAGCCATGCCTTCCCCGAGCCCTCGTTTGTGGCTAACGTCGAGAACCAGAACCTCCACAGCCTCGACAGCCTCGACATGGTCATCATTATCCCGACGAGCGGCAAGCTGCGCGCCGAGGCACAGCGTCTGGCCGACGCGCACCTGAAGTACGACAGCCTCCGCGTTGGCGTCGTCCGTGCCGACCAGATATATAACGAGTTCTCCAGCGGCACGCCCGACCCGACGGCCTATCGCCTCTTCATGAAGATGCTCTACGACAGGGCAGCCAGCGACGACGTGGCACCACGCTACCTCCTGCTCTTCGGCGACGGCGCATGGGACAATCGCATGCTCTCCGCATCTTGGCGGAATAGCGACCCCGACGACTACCTCCTCTGCTACGAAAGCGAAAACAGCTTCAGCGACACCAAAAGCTACGTCATGGAGGAATATTACGGCCTGCTCGACGACGGCGAAGGCTACAATCCGCTTCGCGAGAAGACCGACATCGGCGTAGGCCGCTTCCCAGTCACTATGGCTTCATCTGCCAAAATCATGGTGGACAAGAGTATTGCCTTCATGAGCAATCACAATGCCGGCCCATGGAAGAACCTGGTTTATTACTTGGGCGACGATGGCGACCAGAACGAGCACATGAAGTATGCCAACAACGTGGCAGAGAACACGATATCGAAGTACCCGAAGATAGAGGTACACAAGATTATGTGGGACGCTTACGTTCGCGTCAGCTCGGCAAACAGCAACACCTATCCCGAGGCAGCAAAGCAGATAAAGAAGCAAATGGCCGACGGCGCCTTGGTGATGAACTATACAGGCCACGCTGGCTCGCACACCTTCAGTCATGAATACGTTATCTTGCGCGAAGACTTCGAGTCGATACGGAGCACGAAACTGCCGCTCTGGGTGACTTGTGCCTGCGACGTCATGCCTTTCGATGCGTATGGCGACAATATCGGAGAGACTGCCGTGCTCAACCCGATTGGTGGCGCTCTGGCCTTCTACGGCACGACACGTACCGTCTTTGCCAGCCAGAACTTCAACATGAACCGATACTTCATGCAATACCTCTTTGCCAGCGAGAACAAGAAACGCAATCGCATCGGCGATGCCATCCGAATGGCGAAGAACAGCATCATCAGCGATGGGCGAGAGGCCGGTTATCTGGAGAACAAGATTCAGTATGTGCTGCTCGGCGACCCTGCCCTCACTATCGGCAACCCGCTGCAGAACATCGTCGTGGACAAGATAAACGACCATGACGTGAACGGCATACCTATCCCCCTCAAAGCCGGCGAGCGCGTGAAGCTGTCGGGACACGTCGAGCAGGCTGACGGCACGACGATGACCAGCTTCAACGGCATCGTCTATACCCGCCTCTTCGACAACCTGGAGACCATCGTCTGCCGCAACAACGCCGGAGCCAACGAGGCATTTACCTATACCGACCGCGGCGGCCTGCTCCACGAGTCGCAGGACAGCGTGCGTGCTGGCCTGTTCAGCGAGGAGTTCATTGTCCCCGTCGATATCAACTTCAGCAATGAGGCCGGCCGGCTCGTCTTCTATGCCATCGACACGACAACCGGCATCGAAGCCAACGGCTACAACGAGGACATCCCGCTTGGCGGCATGGTGGACAACACGGATTTCGACAAGGACGGCCCCCAGATATTTGCCTACCTCAACGACGAGAACTTCCAGAACGGCGGCACAGTCAATGCCACTCCGCTCTTCGTGGCACAGCTCACGGATGCCAGCGGCATCAGCTCCAGCGGCAATGGCATCGGCCACGACCTGCTGCTGTGTATCGACGGACGAAGCGACATGACGTACAACACCAACGAATACTATACGCACGAGTTCGGTGACTTCACCCGAGGCACCGTCGCCTACAACATCCCGGCCCTCGAGAACGGTGCGCACACACTTACCTTCCGTGCCTGGGACGTGCTGAACAACACGAGCCAGACCAGCCTCGACTTCGTGGTGGACGACGGCTTGAAAACCAACATCGTACGCCTCATGGCGAGCCAGAATCCTGCCATCTCGAGCACCAACTTCATGGTAAGCTACGACCTGCCCGGCAGCGATTGCGACTTCGTGGTCGAGGTGTTCGACTTCTCGGGGCGCTGCATCTGGAGGCACGAAGAGAGCAGTTCGGGCGAGCGCGGCGTCTATACCGTGACGTGGAACCTTACCAACGGAGCGGGTGCCAAGGTTGATACGGGCGTCTATCTTTATCGCTGCAGAGTGAGGTGCGGACAGAGCAAATGGACATCAAAGACACAAAAAATCATAGTCCGGAACAATAAATAAGCCTCCTGCGCAGTTATTATAGAGTATGAAAGCACATAGAATCATCCGCATCCTGTTGCTGCTCCTCGCATGCAGCGCAGAAGTTGTCCTTGCGCAGGACAAGCAGAATATGTTCAACCCCGTGAACACGAGCGTTACATCGCTTGCCATCGCACCCGACGCCCGCGCCGGTGCCATGGGCGATATCGGTGCAGCCACCGAGGCCGACGTCTATTCGCAGTACTGGAACCCTGCTAAGTACCCGTTCAACATCGCACGTGCCGGCGTCGGTATCAGCTACACGCCGTGGCTGCGCAAGTTGGTGAACGACATCAACCTTGCCAACCTGACGGGCTTCTACCGCATTGGCGACTACAGTGCCGTGCACGCATCTCTGCGCTACTTCAGCCTGGGCGAAGTCTATCTGGCTGATATGGACGACATGACCATCAAGCCCTACGAGATGGCGATTGATGCAGGCTATAGCCGTATGCTCAGCGAGACGTTCTCCATGGCCGTCAATCTGCGCTTCATCCTTTCCGACATCAAGTACGACTACACAGCCGAGAGCAGCGCCGGCAAGGCGTTCTCTGCCGACATTGCACTCTATCGCCTGGGCTACTTCATGGCAGGCAACCGCGAGTGCAGCTTCGGTTGGGGTCTCAATATCAGCAATATCGGCTCGAAAATCTCCTACGGAGGCAGCGACAACTCTGAGTTCATCCCCACCAATCTGCGCTTGGGTATGAACCTGACCATCCCGTTCAACGAGTACAACAAATTCAGCATCGGCGCCGACCTGAACAAGATGCTCGTGCCCACGTACCCCAAGCAGAACGAGGACGAGGCAGACGAGGACTACGAGGAGCGCGTGCAGAAGGACTACTACGACGTGTCGTCCATCGCCGGCATATTCAAGAGCTTCGGCGACGCACCCAATGGCTTCAAGGAAGAGATGCAGGAGATACAGTGGAGCTTCGGTGCCGAGTACACCTACAACGACCGCTTCATGCTCCGTGCCGGTTACCATCACGAGGCCGAGAACAAGGGTAACCGTAAGTACTTCACCGTCGGTGCGGGCTTCCACATGAGTGTCTTCTCCATCGACGCCTCCTATGTCTTCTCCACCGCTCAGAGCAATCCTCTGGACCAGACTATGCGCTTCTCCCTCGGCTTCGACCTTGACGGCATGCGCGACCTCTTCGGGAAGATGAGGAGAAGATAAGAAGACATTTACTATTTAACTATTTACGATTTACGATTTATTTACGATTGAACTATTGAGTTATTTATAGGAAGCAATAACTAAATCACTAAATAGTCAATAAATAGTAAATCGTAAATCGTGAAATCGTAAATAAAATGATAAGGGTTGGCTTCGGATATGACGTCCATCAACTGGTTGAGGGACGCGAGTTGTGGCTTGGCGGCATACGTTTCGAGCATTCGAAGGGGCTGTTGGGGCACAGCGATGCCGACGTCCTGATACATGCCATCTGCGATGCCCTGCTGGGGGCTGCCAACATGCGCGACATCGGCTACCATTTCCCCGACAACAGCGAGGCTTTCCATAACATCGACAGCAAGATTCTGCTCCGCAAGACGGTGGAGCTCATCGCCACAAAGGGCTACCACGTCGGCAACATAGATGCAACCATCTGTGCCGAGCGGCCGAAGCTGAAGGCACGTATCCCCGAGATGCAGCAGTGCCTGGCCGAGGTGATGGGCATCGACGCAGACGACGTTTCCATCAAGGCCACGACGACAGAGAAGCTGGGCTTCACAGGGCGCGAAGAGGGCATCTCGGCCTACGCCACAGTACTTATTCACAATTCATAATGCTTAAATTCATAATTCATAATTAAAGAAGGTAGTGTTCCGACTAAGCATGTGTGAGAAATGGTAATGTCGAATTATGAGTCGTGAATTGTGAATTATGAATTCCTCCAAGCGCATCGAGTACATCGACCTTGCAAAGGGCATCTGCATCTTCCTGGTGGTGCTGGACCACCTTTCTGTAGGCAAGTACTTCTCGGGCGGTGACTATCCCATGAACGACATCTTCATGCAGACGAGGATGCCGCTTTATTTTATCCTTTCGGGCTTATTCTTCAAGGACTACGACGGCGGAATCTGCGAGTTCCTTCTGCGAAAGACGAACCGCATCCTTGTTCCCTACCTCTTTTTCATGATTATGTACCGTGCGCTGGCATTGCTGGTGTCCGCCATCACGGGCATGGACACGACCACCGCCAACGTCACGGGCATCTGGGCGCCACTCTGGTTCCTGCTTTGCCTGTTCTGGATGAACGCCATCTTCGTCACATTTTATTATATCGTCAAATGCTTCATTCCGAGCGGCTTGACGGCGGACGTGGCGTTGGGCGTCTGCGTGCTCGCCATCGGCATTGCGGGCTACTACGCCGGCGACTTGCCTCTCAACATCGGTACGGCCATGACGTGTCTGCCCTTCCTTTGGATTGGCTATCTCTTGAACAGGCGTCTGCACCTCTTCCAGCAAAGGATACCCTGGTGGTGCGGACTGCTGAGCGGCATCGCCCTGCTGGCTGCGCTCCACTTCCTCTACATGGGAGATAACCACTTCTATCTCAACGACTACGACGTTCCCTTGCCTTTCATTTACCTTTGCGGCCTGATGGGAACGCTCGCCATACTGATGCTGAGCCGCGTCATCAAGTGGCTGCCCGTCATCTCCTACATCGGGCGCTACTCCATCATTGTGCTCTGCACCCACATGGCTGTGATGAAAGTCGTCCTCGCCCTGCTAAGCCTTTTGCCAGAGGATAGCGGAATGTCCTGGTGGTCAACGCTTTGGCAGAGCAATGCCGTGCAGAGCTGGACGGTCTTGGCACTTACGATAGCGGGCTGCATGTTCTGTTGCTGGCTCCTTCACAACTACCTGCCGTGGTTCACGGCACAGAAGGACTTGATAACCTTCAAGCATAAAGAAGACAAACGCCTCAGCAAGGATTAGCCGACGCTTGCTGTAGGAAAAGCCGACGCTTGCTGTGGGAAAGTCCGACGCCACTGCAAGCGTTTTCCCTCGTCAGTTTTTGAGTTCAAAACTCAGGCTGTATGGGGCGGCGCTTTTCTCTGTTCCCAATTGCTTGTTCGGCTGGTCGGACATCTGAAGGGAAAGCGTGCCGCCGGAGGTCAACTCGCTATATGTAATATAGTTGCGTGTGAGGGGCTGGCCGTTCAGGCTGCGGCTCTCGACATACACATTGTCTTTTCCGTTGTCTTTTGCCTCGATGACGAACTGCTTGCCATCTTCCATCGTGATGGTGGCACGGCGGAAAAGCGGACTGCCGAGCACATACTGGTCGGTGCCTGGCGTGACGGCGTAGAGCCCGAGTGCTGACAAGACGTACCACGAACTCATTCCGCCCTGGTCCTCGTCGCCGGGGAAGCCGTCGGGCGTGCTGTGATAGAGGCGGTCCATAATTTGGCGAACCCAGTATTGTGTCTTCCAGGGCTGGCCGGCATAGCTGTAGAGGTAGGGCATGTGTTGTATGGGCTGATTGCCGTGAGCGTATTGCCCCATGCCGGCTATCTCCATCTCCGTCATCTCGTGTATCTTGCCGCCGTACCAGCCCGGCTTTACCGTGCCGGGTTGCGAGAAGACGCTGTCCATCTTTTGACAAAAGGCTTCGTCCGAGCCGAAGAGTTCGATGAGGCCCTGCACATCGTGGAAGACGCTCCAGATATAGTGCCAGGCATTGCCCTCGGTGTACGGTCCGCCCCACACCAGCGGGTCGAAAGGCTCCAGCCACTTGCCGTCTTTGCCTCTGCCACGGAAGAACTTCGTCTCCGAATCCCATAGATTCAGGTAGTTGCGCAGCACTCTCGCGAATATCCTTTCATAGAAATTGTTGCCGCAGCTGCGTGCCAGCGTCCACGCGCACCAGTCGTCGTAGGCATACTCAAGCGTTTGCGTGACGCTGCCATGCGATTCGGGGAAGGTGACGTAGCCCAGCTGCCAGTACTCCTTCCAGCCGGCGCGACCGTTGGCACCGCCGAGAGGGCCCTTGTTCATCGCCTCGTGGGCGTATGCTGCCAAAGCAGAATCGGGGTCGAAAGTGCGGATGCCTTTGGCCCAGGCATCTGTCAAAAGCGAGATGCTATGATTACCGCACATGCCTCCCGTCTCGCCAGGACACGACCAGGCAGGCAGCCAGCCGAACTGCTTTTGCGCATCGAGGAGGGCTTGCATGTAGCGGCCTTGCTGCGTGGGATGCAGGATGTTGGTCAGCGGGAACTGACTGCGGAACGTGTCCCAAAAGCCGTTGTCGGTCAGCATATAGCCGTCGTGGATCTTCCCGTCGTAGGGGCTGTAGTAATACGGCGTGCCGTCCGCCTTGATTTCATAGAAGTGGCGGGAGAAGAGGTTAGCGCGGAAGAGGCAACTGTAGAAGGTGCGCATCTGCTCGTCGCTGCCGCCCTCCACCCGGATGCGGTTCAGCAGGGCGTTCCACGTCTCGAAGCCTCGCTTCTTCGTCTGTTCGAGGGTTTTGTCTGCGCCGAGTTCCGAGCGCCAGTTCTGCCAGGCTTGTTCCTCGCTGATATAGCTACTGGCAGCCCTCGCCTGCACCTTGCTGCCCGGACGAAACTTGAGGTAGCAGCCGTAGCGTTTGCCCTGGCCGTCCTTCTCGTGCGGAAAAGTCTTCTTGTTCTCCCCTTCCCAAATGCCGTAGTCGAGTATGGGCTGGTCGAACTGCACGACAAAAAAGCAGCGGAAGTTCTCGCTGTGATTGACGAAGCGTTGGTTGTTGACCCAGCCCGTCACCTGTCGCTTCTCGGGATTCACATGGATTTCCGACTCCGCGGTATAGCCGTCGATAATCAGGTAGGCATCATCCCTCTTGGGATACGAAAAGCGGAGATGGACGCCCCGCTCAGTCGGTGCCATCTCGGTCCGTATGCCGTTGTCGAACGCGACGCGATAGTAGTGCGGCTGCCCCACCTCGGAGCAGTGGCAGAAACGTGCGCCGCGCTTGTCGGGATCGACTTCCAAGGTCCCCGTCTCGGGGAAGAAAGTATAGACGGCATAGTCGCTGACCCAGGGCGAAGGCTGATGGCTTTGGCCGAATCCCCTGATTTGATCGGCCTCGTAAAGGTACTTAAAACCCTCGCCGTTGGGTCCCGTCTGGGGCGTCCACATGTGCTGGGCGTACGGCATAGCCGTGGCGGGGAAGGTGTTGCCGTGCGACAGGCCGAAGTTCGACAGCGTGCCTTGCAGCGTGTTGACGTAGCGAACCAGGTCGGGTTGGCTTGCCGCGCCCATCGGCACGACGTTCAGGAGGAGTCCACAGAGAAGGGAGATGAGTCTGCTTTGCATAAGGAACTTTTAATTAGCAATGTGATGCTGGCGTGCTGACAACGTGATGCTGGCAGCTTAGCAACGTGATGCTGGAGGCTTAGCAACGTGATGCTGGAGAACTAAGCACGTGTCGTTGCCAAACTAAACACTATTAAATGGCAAACTAAACACTATTAAATGGCAAACTAAACACTATTAAATGGCAAACTATACACGTATAAATTGGCTTTTACACGTGTATAGTTTCCCGTCTTAAAACGTTATTTGAGAATCAGCGACTTGCGAAGTCGGCTTTTTCTACTTGATGTTCGGCTCCTCGAGACCCAGTCCTTTCTTCTTATCGACAACCTTCAGCACGAAGCCGAGCAAGAGGGCTGCCACGCCGAGACTGGCCAGCATGACCAGCGGGGCTGTGTAGTTGAACTGCGTCGGGTCGGTGACGCCGGGATTTGTCTTGTCCAGAACCTTGCCGATGAGCAGGGGGAAGAGCCACAGACCTATGTTCTGAATCCAGAAGATGAGTGCGTAGGCCGAACCTATCACCTTTGCATCCACCAGCTTAGGCACTGAAGGCCAAAGGCTCGCGGGCACGAGCGAGAAGCTTGAGCCCAGCACGAGGATGGTGATATAGGCAATGGCAACGCCGCCGACGGCTGAGTTCTCGAACAGAGGCAGCACGAAGGCAAAGGTCAGATGGCAGAAGATGAGGAGCAGCGAACCGAGAATCAGCATCGATGCTGCCTTGCCCTTGTGGTCCACATAGCTGCCCAGGATGGGCGTGATGAGCACGGCCAGGAGGGGGAACACCGCGAAGATGCTCTCGGCACTCTGGCGCATGTAGCCCATGTAGCAATAGGTGATGAG
Organism: uncultured Bacteroidales bacterium; assembly: GCA_902768605.1. The sequence continues at coordinate 8,036 of CACXLY010000049.1, read as the reverse complement.
CGCGATGATGCTGAGGCCAAGCAGACCATACTTCATGCCCGACTTCTTCTGGAAATTGCTCGCGAAGCCCGTTGCCGCTACGAAGAGCATGATAACGTACTGCACGATGGTCACGCTCTCAGAAGCCCAGAACGAACCCTCCGTGGGAGGCGTGAGCGTTAGGTTGCATTGCAGCATGTTCACGGCATATTTCTGGAAGGGGAATATGGCGCTGTAGTAGAGCACACAAAGCAGGGCGACAAGCCAGAAGCCACTCGAGGTGAGGATCTGCCCAAGGTCGCTGATCTTGAATTGCTCGTCCTTCTCCTCTGCCTCGCCTGTCTGCGCGTCGAGCTTCCTGTCCATAAAGAAATAGACAATGCTCATGATGAGGGCTATGCACATCAGGACGACGCCGAAGGCTACCGAGCGGCTGACGCTGACGTGACCGCCCAAACGAGCAAAGAAGGGCGAGAAAATCATGCAGGTTGCCACGCCGAGACGGGCGAGAGCCATTTCAGAACCCATCGCCAACGCCATCTCACGGCCCTTGAACCACTTGACGATACCGCGACTGACGGTAATGCCGGCCATCTCCACGCCGCAGCCAAAGATCATGAAACCGCAGGCGGCAAACTTCGCAGAGGCTGGCATCCCTTCATAGAAAGGCGACACGCCGAGCTCCTCAAACACGGGAATGTAGTTCAGATGGCTGTTGAACCAAGCCTCCAAGCCGCTGCCCATGAAACTCTCATCCACGGCATACCACTTGATGCAGGCGCCGATGAGCATCACGACGGCAGAAAGCACCATCGTGAAGCGCACGCCCATCTTGTCGAGAATGATGCCTGCGAAGATGAGGAAGAATGCAAAGACGTTGAGGAACACCTCGGAGCCTTGCATCGTTCCGAAGGCGGTGGAGTCCCATCCTCGTGTCTCCTGCATCAGGTCCTTGATGGGAGAAAGGATGTCCATGAAGATGTAGCTGCAGAACATGGCCAGCGCCAAGAGCAGCAAAGCCGTCCAGCGCATGCCGGCGCTGTCGCGGAGAGTCTTTTGAATTGTTGTCATTGTTTGTCGTTATTGCGTTATTACGTTATATCGTTATTACGAGGGATTATTTCAGCCAGCGGTCGAGCCATGCGAAGTAAGTTCTCTGCCAGAGGATGCCGTTCTGCGGCTTGAGCACCCAATGGTTCTCGTCGGGGAAGATGAGCAGCTGCGCTTCGATGCCTCGCATGCGGGCGGCGTTGAAGGCACTCATGCCCTGGGTGGCGTTGATGCGGTAATCCTTCTCGCCATGTATGCAGAGGATGGGCGTGTCCCACTTGTCGACGAAGCGATGCGGCGAGTTCTCGTAGGTCTTTCGGGCGCGAGCCGTCTGGTCTTTGTTCCAATAAGCGTCGTCGTACTCCCAGTTGGAGAACCAGTTCTCCTCTGTCTCGGTGTACATTGCCTCGAGATTGAAGGCACCGTCATGCGCGATGAAGCACTTGAATCGACCTTCGTGATGACCTGCCAGATAGTAAACCGAGAAGCCGCCAAAGGAGGCACCGACGGCGCCGAGGCGGTCCTTATCGACGTACGGAAGGTTCTCCGTGGCATCATCTATCGCGGAGAGGTAGTCCTTCATGCATTGCCCGGTCCAGTCGCCGCTGATTTCCTCGAGCCATTCCTGCCCGAAGCCCGGCACGCCGCGACGGTTCGGAGCTATCACCACGTAGCCCTGCGATGCCATTATCATAAAGTTCCAACGGTAGCTCCAGAACTGCGAGACGGCGCTCTGCGGACCGCCTTCGCAGAAGAGCAGCGTGGGATATTTCTTCGAGGCATCAAAGTGGGGAGGCTTGATGACCCAATAAAGCATGTGCTGTCCGTCGGTGGTCTTCACCCAGCGCTGCTCGATGCTGGGCTTTGCCAGCTGGTCGAGGATGTCCTTGTTCACTTCGGTTATCTGCTTGATTTGTGTGCCATCGACACTCTCGCCGGGCGTTACGACATAGAGGTCAGCAGGTTCCGTGATGCTGTGACGCTCTGCAACAAGTTCCTTTTCATTAAGCATCTGGAGAGAACCGAAGTCGGCCCAGCTGTTGCTGAGCTGCTTGACCTCGCCCTTGAGGTTGGTCTTGTAGAGGTTCTCCGTGGCGTGCCAAACCCCTATATAATATAATGTATAGGAGTCGGGCGCCCAGCAGAAGTCGTCCACGCTGGAGTCGAACGACTCGGTGACGTATGTCTTGGTGTTCTCCTTCAGGTCGTAGATGCAGAGGCGCTGGCGGTCGCTCTCGTAGCCGTCGCGCTCCATCGAGAGCCAAGCCACGTAGCGTCCGTCGGGCGAGAACTTCGGATTGACGTCGTAGCCGACGTTCATGTCCGTCTTCATCTGGTTGATGCGCTGGCCGCTCAACGTCTTGGTGGGGTCGAGCAGGTTGTCTGTATGGTAAGCCAGCCCTTCATCGGGCACGACATCGAACTCGCAGCAGTTCTTGCAAAGGTTCTTTGTCTTGTTCATGTCGCCGCTCTCCGCGTCATAAAGAAAGATATCGGAGTCGGTCGAAATGCTGTAGTCCAGGCCGGTCTTGCAGCGGCAGGTGAAGGCGATGAATTTCGAGTCGGGGCTCCAAGCCAGCTGTTCGATGCCGCCGAACGGTTCCATCGGGCACTCGTAAGGGTAGCCGTCGAGGATGTCGGCGCCGTCTGTGGCGATGGCATTGCCGCTTACTGAACAGAGGAAAGGATGCTGGATGCTCTCCACGTAGTGGTCCCAATGGCGATACATCAAGTCGTTCACCACGCGGCCCGTCGCTTTGGGCAGGTCTTCGGGGTTCTTCTGGATGATTTCATTGAAATCGATGCTCTTCAGGAGAATGACTTTCTTGCCGTCGGGAGCGAAGTGGAAGCCTTCGACCTTGCCGTCTGTCTTGGTCATTTGCTTGCGGCTCTTGCCGTTCAAGCCCATCTTCCAGACCTCGCCACCACGGAGGAAAGCGATGGTCTTGTTGTCGAGCCACTGCACGTCGGTCTCGTTCTCGGCATCGCTTGTCAGTTGCTTCTGCTCGTTGCCGTCGGCGTTCATCATCCAGAGGACGTGATGGCTCTTGTTCTCCTTCACGCTGTAGTAGCCCATTTGGAAGGCGATGTGCTTGCCGTCGGGCGAAGCCTGATAGCCGCCAATGCGGCTCATTGCCCAAAGTGCTTCAGGCGTCATGAGGTCGCTCTCGAGCTGCACGGTCTGCTTCTCGATGTTCACCTTGTCACTTTCTTTCTGAGTGCCGCATGCAGCACAAAGCAATGCAGCTGCCATAATCGTTATTATCTTTTTCATCTTCTATTATGTTTCACTCTTTCACCTTTTCACCTTTTCAATTTTTCACCTTTTCCTCGCCTGTTCCTGCTGCATCTTCTGCAGGGCTTCGAGGCGTGCCTGCAAGCCCGACGTCTTCTTGGGGTCGTTCTTATGTTGCTCGCGATAAGCTTCGAGGCCGGCAAGGAGGCGCTGGTCGTCGGTCTTCCATCTGAGGTACCACATCGTGGCGATGTTGAGCAGACCGGATATGAAGTAGAAGTAGCTCAGACCGCTCGAGTAGTTGTTGAACCAGAAGAAGAACACAAGGGGCATGAGGTACATCATCCATTGCATCATCTTCATCTGCTGCGCCTGTTCGCCCGTGAACTGGTTCTGCTGCTGACGCATCGAAATCCATGTGTTGATGAGGTTCGTTGCACTAAAGAGGATGCAGAAGAGGCTGAGGTGGTTGCCGATGAGCGGAAGGTTGGTTCCCCAGCGGATTGGGTCGTCGTAGGCGCTGAGGTCGCTTGCCCAAAGGAAGCTCTCGCCCCTGAGGTCGATGGCATTAGGGATGAAGTTGAACATCGCTATCCAGATAGGCATCTGTATGAGCATCGGCAAGCAGCCGCCCATGGGACTCACGCCGTACTGGCTGTACATCTGCATCATGGCCTGCTGCTTCTGCATGGCCTGGTCGGGATTGGGGTATTGCTTGGTGAGTTCGTCGAGCTTCGGCTTGAGGACACGCATCTTGGCGCTGCTGAGATAACTCTTCTTCTGAGTCGGGAAGACGAGCACCTTGATGATGATTGTCAGGAGCAGCAGGACGATGCCCATCGGCAAGCCCATTGCCTTGAGCCAGTCGAAGATGTAGAGAATTGACCAGCGATTGATGAAGCGGAAGAACGACCAGCCCAAGTAAACGAGCTCGTCGAGGTCGGCATCCGTGCCGTAAGCCGTCATCTTGCTGTGGTCCTTGAGGATATGGAAGTCGTTCGGACCGAGGTACATCTGCAAGTGAGTGGGCTCGCTGCCTGTCGCATCGAACGGAATCTGTGCCGAGGCGGCATACTCCTTCAGGTAGTCTGCTTCATCGTCGTTAGGCATTTTGGAAGAAAGTGAAGCCTTCGTCATGGGCTTCTCCGCGATGAGGACGGCGCTGAAGAACTGGTTCTTGAAGGCAATCCACTCGAGGGCTTCCTCCGGCTCCTTGCTGTCGTCCTTCATCTCGTTGAGTTTCTTCACCCCTTTGCCCTGCCTTTTGTAGGTAAGAGAACTGTAGCGGTTCTCGAAGTCCTTGCCCTTCTCCTGCTGCAGGACCGTTGCCTTCCAGTCGAGGAGCAAAGTGGTCTCGCCGGGCATTGCCATGCCTTCCAGACCCTGCGTCGCGATGTCCATATCGAGCATGTAGGCATTGGGGCGAAGCGTGTAGCTGACCTGCAGCCGCTTCCCCTCTTGCTCTGCGACGAAGGTGACGCTGCTGTCGGTCTGCTCGGCGATATTGAAGACGAGGTTGGCCAGGCAGAGGTTCTCCTGCTTGAGGGGCAGCGTGAGCTTCATCGCAGCGTCCTCTTTGCCGAGAATCACGACGTCGCCTTCCTTGCGGCGGCTCTTGTAGCCGATAATCTCGGCGTCCTCCACCACGGCACCCTTGCTGCTGATGCCCACCTTTAACTTGTTATTATGAAGGACAACGCGCTGCCCCTCGCTTCCGATTTGGGAGAAGAAGAGGGCGGTGCTGTCGGGAGCCCCCTCTAAATCTCCCCTTGAAGGGGAGACTTCCTGCCCTGATTCCTCTCCCTTTAAGGGAGAGTTAGAGAGGGTCTTTTCCTTTTCTACGGCGGCGATGCTGTCCCTTTGCGCCATCGCTGCCAGTTCTTCCTTGCTGGGCTGGCTGTACCAACTGAAACCAATCACAACGAGGGCAATAAGAATGAATCCTGTAATCGTGTTTTTATCCATACGCATTTACATTTTGGGCGCAAAGTTACAAAGAAATTAAGAATTAAGGGTTAAGAGTTAAGAAAAATACTTAAATAAAGAAACAATTATGAATTATGAACTATGAATTATGAACTAATTGTCGTATCTTTGCACAAAATTAGGAGAAATGAAGCGCCTTACAAGACTTTTCTTTATATGTTTGACGACACTTTGTGCCACATTTGCCACAGACGCGTGGGCTGATGAGACACAGAAAACGGAGCATCACGAAGAGCAAGCCGACACCTCGCAGCTGCTGAAGAACTACCTCCACGCCATCGAGACGCTGGCCAAAGAGCGTGACTCGCTGAATGCCAACTCTCCCTTTCCCACTCCAAATGCCTACTACTACCAGCTCCTCTCGACGCCTGCGCTCTACGGCTCCTCGCTGCATCAAGTCATGGGGCAGGCCGACACCACGCTTCTCGACCCGCAACTGCAACGCCTCTTTGCCTCCAGGAAAATGCTCTCCTCGCTCTATGCCAGAGCCCCGCAGCTGGTGACGTATACCGAAAGCGACATCTTGGGACAAGCCGCCATCCGTAGCGACATCAACGACATGCTGCAAACCTCCGACAAACTTGCCGACAAGGTGGCAGCCGCCAGCCTCGCCCCCCAGATGGACGGCCCCGTGGGCGTCATCACCCGGCGCCCCAACTTCTGGAAGTTCGCCGGCTCCTCTTCACTCCAGTTCATGCAGAGCTACTTCTCGGACAACTGGTACCAGGGCGGCGAGAAGAACTATATGTGCAATCTCGACGTCACCCTGCGAGCCAACTACAACGACCAGCGCAAGATTACCTGGGAGAACACGCTCGACATCCAGCTGGGCTTTCAGACGACCGAAAGCGACAAGAACCGCACCTTCCGACCCAACCACAACCTGCTGCGCTACACCTTCAACGGCGGCTACAAGGCGTGGAAGAGCTGGTACTACTCGCTGCTCGTCATCCTCAAGACGCAGATAGCGCCCACCTATCAGAAGAACACCGACAACATCACATCCGAATTCCTTGCTCCACTGGAAGTTACCGTCGCTCCCGGTATGAAATACGAGATAGCATGGGGCAAGAAAAAGCGTTTCACGGGACAGCTCAACATCGCGCCCCTCGCCATGAACATCAAGTATGTGAAGAACGACGACCTCGTCAAGAACTTCGGCATCGAGGAGGGAAAGAACCAGAAGACCACGTTCGGTCCCAACATCACCCTCAATACGCGATGTCAAATCACCAAACAAATCGTTTGGACCAACCGCATGTACTGGATGAGCAACTTCGACTATCACATCTGGGAATGGGAAAACACCATAGAGTTCGCCGTGACGAAGCTCATCACGACAAGGCTCTACCTCTATCCGCGCTTCGACAACAGCAACGACAAATACCGAGAGAACAGCCGTTTCAACAATGAGGAGTTATAATAGGAAGTTATAATGGGGAGTTATAATGGGCCAAATGTATCGGCTCCTCATAACTTCTTTTCTTAACTCCTAATCTTAACTCCTAATCTTAACTCCTAATCTTAACTCCTAATCTTAACTCCTATTCATAACTCCTCTTCATACTTCATTCTTCAACATGAATATCCGTTCCGCAGAATACGTCGTCAGCTGCGCCCGCGTGGAGCAATGCCCGGCAGGAGACCAGCCGGAGTTCGCCTTCATCGGGCGAAGCAACGTCGGCAAGTCCAGCCTCATCAACATGCTGACGGGCAGAGCAGGCCTCGCCAAGACGTCTGCCACGCCGGGCAAGACGGTGCTGATAAATTATTTCAGCCTCGCCCTAACCCTCTCCAAAGGAGAGGGGAAAAAGAGCGGCTCGATTCCCCCTTCCCTCGGAGGGGATGGGGGAAGCATCTATTTCGTCGACCTCCCCGGCTACGGCTATGCCAAGCGAGGACAGCAGCAGAGGGACGAGCTGCAGCGCATGATATCGGGCTACATCCTGCGCCGCGAGCAGATGCTGAACCTCTTCTTGCTTATCGACTCGCGCCACGAGCCGCAGCGCATCGACCTCGAGTTCATCGAATGGCTCGGCGAGAACAGCATCCCCTTCAGCATCGTCTTCACGAAGGCCGACAAGCTCTCGAAGGGAAAACTCGCGGCAAACGTCAAGCACTACCTTGCCGAGCTCTCGAAGCAATGGGAGGAACTGCCGCCGCATTTCATCACGAGCAGCGAGACAAAGCAGGGCAAGGACGAAATCCTCGACTACATCGAAAGCATCATCACCGCCTGACCCTCAACCTCCCCCAAACTACCTGCATACCAGCATAAACGTATGTAGCACCTTATTATTCAAAGGTTTGCACTATGTAGGTAACCTATATAATTGATGACATTCTGCCATTTCACCGATTTTATTCAAATACTCCACATTTTTTGTGTAGTCTAAAACCCTAAGAAATGTGAAGTAATATCTCGCGACCTGTCAAAGCGATTTGTTTCCAATGCGAAACTTTTTGTTACGTGTGCGAAACTTTTTGTTTCGCATTGGTAACATCAAAATAAACAAGCAGTGCTTTAAATGATTAACAGCCAAAGGAAGTTTGTTTGTCACGAAAATAGGGGCTCATGTCAAAACTCCCCTGAAATGTACTTCCGCATGACAATCGATAAAATAGAGATATCTTGCAATATATTATTATTTCCCGGAAATAGTTCTTGCCATTATTAATATTAAACTAGGGATTGTCGTTTAAATTTTCCAATCGCAGTCGTTTAGTGTGCATCCAATGTTTCCTGTTGCACCATACGTCCAATATCGACTACTTTTACAGGTAT
>CACXLY010000048.1 GCA_902768605.1 uncultured Bacteroidales bacterium | reverse complement strand
AATGGGTATGGCGCCCAGTTTGTGCAGGGCAAGCATCGTAATCCACCACTCGAGGCGACGCTTCTCGATGAGCATCACCATGTCTCCGCGGTTGATGCCAAGGCTGCGAAGATAGGATGCCGCTTGGTCGCTCATGCGTTTGAGGTCGGCAAAGGACAGCTTTCGCTCCGCGCCCTCATCGTTTGTCCAAAGAAGAGCCAGCTTATCCGGCGCAACATCCGCCCAAGCATCCACGACATCATAAGCGAAGTTGAAGTTCTTTGGAACGATGAACTCCAAGTTCTTCGCGTAGTCTTCCTCCGAGACAAAAGTCGTTTGCCGTAGGAAGCGACTTAGTATAGGATTGTTTTCCATATTGAAACGAGAAGTGAGAAGTGAAGAGTGAAAAATCAAAGTAACCTTTTAGAAGAGCGATGCTACGAATAATAATCCGCCAGGCCTTATGGAGTCGCTGAACCTTGAATCCAGATGGCAATGCTTCTTCTTCGTCCTTCACTCTTCACTCATTACTTATATTATATTATTACCGTCAGGAACTTCACCGTCTTGTTTTCAAGGGCACGCATGCAGTGCGGGTGTGTCGTGTCGAAGTATATGCTGTCGCCGGGCCGGAGCACAATAACCTTATCGTCAATCGTTATCTCAAGTACGCCAATCATGACGACGATGAATTCCTGTCCGTCGTGTACGTTCTTTGCATGGTTCTTGCCTTCGGGCAGCGGCTCTATCTCTGTGAGGAAGGGCTCCATTGCTCTGCCTTTGAAGCCGCTGGCGAGTGATTTGTACTTGTAGTCGTTGTGGCGGTCCACCTCAAGACCTTTGCCGCGACGCGTCACGAAGTAACCGTTCATGCGGGGTTCCTCTCCATAGAGAAGGACGTCAAGAGCGATGCCGTACTCCTTGGAGATACGGGTGAGGCGATAGACGCCGGGATCGCACTCCCCGCTCTCTATGCGGCGATAGTGCTCGACGGTCGTTTCGCACACCTCTGCCATCTTCTCGATGGGAATGTCGAATATCTCGCGCAAGCCTTTGAGGCGTTGCGATATCTGTTTGATGTCGTCCATATCGTTTCTGCTTGTATTGCTATGCGGGTGCAAAGGTACGAAAAAAACAGAGAACAAAGGCTAAAGAATAGAGATTTTTTACCTTATGTGTACCGACGAAAACAATGTGATTTAGGAACTGATGATTTGCCGTTTATAATTTACCCGTTAGTAATTGCCAAACGAAACACTAGTAAATTGCAATTTATACACTAGTAAATTGCAAACGACACACTAGTAGTTTGCAATCGCCACACTAGCAGATGGCTTTACTCACGCACTTGACCGCTTCCGTTGACAAGCCATTTGTAGGTCGTCATCTCTTCGAGCGCCATCGGGCCACGCGGGCCGAGCTTCTGCGTCGAGATACCAATCTCTGCTCCCAACCCGAACTGCGCGCCGTCGGTAAAGCTTGTCGGAGCATTGACATACACACATGCCGCATCGACCAACTGCTGGAAACGGGCAGCGCTCGCCTTGTTCTCCGTGATGATACACTCGCTGTGGCCTGAGCCGTAGCGTGCGATGTGTGCCAGGGCCTCGTCGAGGCTGTCGACGACTTTGAGGGAGAGCTTGTAGTCCATCCATTCCGTACCCATCGCCGCCTCGTCGGTCACAATCTCCACACGCCCTTCCATCGGGGCAAGCAGGGCAGGGATGTCCGCCTCGCGGTCGCGATGAACGAGCAGGCAATCAAGGGCATTGCAGACGCTGACACGTCGCATCTTGGCATTCGCGATGATGCGCCGGCCCTTCTCAAGGTCGCCGTCTTTGTCGAAATAAGCATGCACGACGCCCGCCCCCGTCTCGATGACGGGCACGCGAGCATTGTCGCGGACGAAGTCGATGAGTTTCCTTCCACCTCGCGGAATGCAGAGGTCCACATAGCCGACTGCACCGAGCAGTTCCGCCGTGGCTTCGTGGGTCGGAGGCAATAGGTAAACCCCCTCTAAATCCCCCTCAAAGGGGGAGGGCTCCTTCCCTTTAAAGGAGGGGTGGGAAGGGCTTTCCTCGCGAAGCACTTCGTGTATGAGGCCGACTATCGCGCGGTTGCTTTCGTCGGCACTATGGCTGCCCTTCAGCAGGCAGACGTTACCGCTCTTGAAGCAGAGGGCAAAGACATCGAAGCAGACATTGGGGCGAGCCTCGAAGATGACGCCTATCACGCCGAACGGCACGCTGATGCGTCGCAGGTAGAGACCATTGGGAAGCGTCCGCTCCTTACTTATTATACCCAGAGGCGACGGCAGGCAGGCCACGTTGCGAAGGTCGGCAGCGATGCCTCGGATGCGTTCCGGCGTGAGCTGCAAGCGGTCATAGAGCGGGTCGCTTGGCGTCAGCTTCTGGAGGTCGACGGCATTGGCGGCAAGCAACTTAGCTGTCTCAGCCTCGGCCCGGTCAGCAAGACGCAGGAGCACATTGCTGCGCTGCTCGTCGGTCAGAAGCATGAGCGTCCGGCTCGCTTGCTTTGCCTTTTGGAAAAGGAGCCTCATCCCATCCCTCTCCGATGAAGAGGGAGACGTATTTGCTATATCATGCATGGTCATTGGTCAACGGTCAATGGCAGGAATTCTGTATGGACGGTCTGTGCCGGGTTCTCTATGAGGGCAGGCAGGATGGCGTCTCGATTTCCATTGGCAATAATGACGCGGATGCCCGCCTGAGCCACTGCGAGGGCCGTGTTGAACTTCGACGTCATGCCGCCCCTGCCGGCTTTGCTCTTGGCGGGAAGTATGAAGCGGCTCACGTCGTCGCCCATACGTACCTGCCGAATCACCTCGCTGTCGGGCTCCATTGGGTTGCCGTTGTAGAGGCCATCGACGCCCGTGAGCAAGACAAGCATTTCGGCGCCCATCATTCGGGCAATGAGGCCGGAGAGTTCGTCGTTGTCCGTGAACATCAGCTCCTCGATGCTAACGGTATCGTTCTCGTTGACGATGGGCAGGACGCCGTTTTCCAGCATCACCTCCATGCAGGCCCGTTGGTTCTGGTAAGAGCGCTCGCTCTGGAAGTTTTCCTTTGTTGTCAGCACTTGCCCGACGTGTATGTTGTATTCGCGAAAGAGGTCGTAGTAGAGGTTAACGAGTTTCACCTGCCCCATCGCCGAGAAGAGCTGGCGCTGCTCAACGGAGTCGAGGGAATGGTCAACGTGAAGCTCGCCCCGGCCACAGGCAACGGCGCCGCTCGTGACGAGCACTACCTGATAGCCCTGCTCGCGCAGCCAGGCGATTTGGTCAACGAGGGCCGACATGCGGGTGATGTCGAGCTTCCCCCGGTCGGTCGTGAGGACATTGCTGCCCACTTTCACTACAATGCGTCTTTTCATCGTTCGTAACTCTTAATTCATCATCATCATCATCATTATTACTCACAGAAAGCACGGTGGCTCTTCATTCCGTATTGAGAATTATGACTTATGAATTATGAATTGATTTCTGCAGTCCTGCTTTGAGGCAACGTATCACTGCCGAGTTGAAGGCAGCATGGTCCAGTTCGTTCAACCCTTTGATGGTGATGCCGCCGGGTGTCGTGACCTTGTCGATGGCGGCTTCGGGATGCAGACCCGTCTCGTGGAGCAGGGTGACAGCACCTTGCATGGTCTGCATGGCAATGCGCTTGGCATCGTCGGGATAAAAGCCCATCTCGACGCCTCCTTCTGTCATCGCACGGAGGAATCGCATGACGTAGGCGATGCCGCAACCAGCCATCATCATGCCTGCATTCATCAGGCGCTGGGGGACGACCTTGCACTGCCCTACCCTCTCGAAGAGTTTTGCGGCCTTGTCTGCCTGCTCGGCTTCCTCGACGAAGGTCATGCTCTCGCCGAACTCGGCTGCAATGTTGGGCATGGCATAGACGTCGATGCGGTCGTTGTCTATGAGCCAGGGCTTCACGGCAAGCAGGACGACATCTGCGCCCTCGACGGCTTTGCGGTTGTCGAGCGTGACGGCGATGCCCGGACACGCTGAGGCGAGGCGGTCGAGCGTCTGCTGCGTGCGGGCAGAGGCCGTGATGTCGGCTGCCATGCCTGCTTTCGCCCACCCCTTCACCAGGGCGCCGCCCATGTTGCCTGCACCTATGACTGCTATCTTCATGACAATACGGCTTTTAGTTTCGCAATGAAGCTGTCGGCCTCCTGCTTTGTGAGGCAGAGCGGCGGAAGCAGACGGAGGACGTTCGTACCCGAGCAGCCCGTAAAGCAATGCTGTTCGCTGACGAGCTTCGTCCGCGGTTCTTTGTATGGGATATCCAATTCGATGCCAATCATGAGGCCTCGTCCGCGGACCTCCACGACGTGCGGAATCTGTGCGTCGCGTATGGCCTGCATGAGGTACTCGCCCACCTCGGCAGCATTCTCCACGAGGTGCTCGCTCTCGATAACATCGAGGACGGCGATGGCGCCTGCACAGGCCAGATGGTTGCCGCCGAAGGTCGTGCCGAGCTGACCATAGACGGGCGTGAACTTGGGGCTGATGAGGACGGCGCTCATGGGGAAGCCGTTGCAGATGCCTTTCGCGACGGTGATGATGTCGGGGCGGACGCCGAGGTGCTGATGCGCGAAGAACTTGCCGCTGCGTCCGTAGCCGCACTGTATCTCGTCGCAAATCAAGACAGTATTGTACTTGTGGCAAAGCTGCTGCAACTGCTGCAGGAAGTCGGCCTCGACCAGTCGGATGCCGCCCACGCCCTGTATACATTCCACGATGCAGGCGCAGACGTCGCCCCGCTCAAGCTCAGCCTTCCAGGCCTCGATGTCGCCCAGCGGGAGGTAGGTAACGTGGCCGTTGGCATTGACGGGCGCAATAATCTTCGGATTCGCCGTCACTTCTACGGCCAGCGATGTGCGCCCGTGGAAGGCTTTCTCGAGAGAGAGGATGCGCGTCCTGCCGTTGTAGAACGACGCGAGTTTCAATGCGTTCTCGTTTGCTTCAGCACCGCTGTTGACGAGGAAAAGGCTGTAGTCTTCGTATCCGCAGGCTTTGCCGAGGCGTTGCGCGAACTCGCGTTGCAAGGGGTTTTGCACGGAGTTGCTGTAGAAGCCGAGTGTCTGCAGCTGCCGCGTCATGGCCTCTATGTAGTGGGGATGGCAATGGCCGATGCTGATGACGGCATGGCCGCCGTAAAGGTCGAGGTATTCCTGTCCCTCGCTGTCCCAGACGGTGCAGCCCTTGCCGCGGGCGATGGTCACATCCATCAGGGGGTAAACGTCGAAGAGTTTCATAGATTATTATTTCGTTATTGCGTTATAACGTGATGGCGTCATTACGGGTTGTTTCGTCATTACGAATTAGAAGGCTGAGGCTTTCAGTCGCAGGCCCTCGCTCTCGTCGAGCTCCCTTCAGGAGGTTGTCGATGCAGGAAATCATGAGCAGTTGGTCGGCGTACTTCTCCACATAGACAACCGCCTTGTTCGTGTTGACGACCTGCTTCATGTCGGGACTCTTCGCGACGAAGTGCGTGAAGGCAGCGTCGCGGTAATAGTCGGCATAGAGCCGCTGCACGTCCTCGATGGGGAGGTCGCACTTGGCGTAAGCCGTGACGAAGATGCCGCGCGTGAAACAGCCTCGCTGGGGTATGAAGAGGACGCGCCCTTCGTAACCCGGGCACAGCTCCTGCACGGTCTGGTTGATTTCCAGCAAGTGCTGGTGGGTGAAGGTCTTATAGACGGAGATGTTGTCGTTGCGCCAGGAGAAATGGGTCGTAGCGCCTGGCTTCTGCCCTGCCCCCGTGCTGCCGGTGATGCCGTTTACGTGGATGTCGCCGCTGATGATGCCTGCCTTCAGCGCGGGCAGCATGGCGAGCTGGATGCAGGTAGCGAAGCAGCCCGGGTTGGCGAGGTGGAGGCAGCCCTGTATCATGGAGCGGTGCGTCTCCGGCAAACCATATACGAAGTCGTGCCCATCGGCAATGCGGAAGTCCTGCGCCAAGTCGATGATCCTGACGCTTGCTGGTATCTCATGCTCCTGCAAGAACTGCCGGCTCTTGCCGTGACCAAAGCAGAAGAAGACTACATCCACTTGGTCGAAGGGCATCTCCGAGGTGAAGCAGAGGTCGGTCTCGCCGAGCAAGCCCTCGTGCACCTCGCTGACGGGATTGCCGGCATTCGACTCGCTGTTGGCAAAGACGATTTGCGCCTGCGGATGCCCCAGCAGGACCCTGATCAGCTCACCGCCAGTATAGCCGGCGGCTCCAAGTATTCCTATTCTTATCATTACAATCAATTTTATCTCTCAACAGGGGATGCCTCACAGCGCCTCGCGAGGGAACTGAAAATCCCACAGCAAGGAAAGGCTGATGCTACAGCAAGGAAAAGCCAACGCTACAGCAAGGAAAGGCCAATGCCACAGCAAGGAGAATCCGACGCCTCGCGTGGGGTCTGCCGGCACCCCGTTTATCTCTTCTCGTCGGGATGTGCCAGATAATAGGCTCTGAGCGCAGTGGACGTCACTTTGATGAAGCCCTTCGCGTCCTCGCTTGTCCAGGCCTTCGCCGTCTCGCCATATTCGCCGAGCTTGTTCTTCACGAGGTCGTTGGGGCTGTCTACGCCGACGGTCTGGAAGCAGAGCGGACGCAGCTCCAGCGTCACCTCGCCGGTCACGTTCCGCTGACTGCTCAGGAGCATCGCTTCGATGTCGGGCATGACGGGCTCCAGATATTGGCTCTCGTGGAGGAACATGCCGTACCAGTTGGCCACTTGCTCTTTCCAGTACTGCTGCCACTTGGAGAGGGTGAACTTCTCGAGGTATCGGTGAGCGCCGATAATCAGCATGGGTGCTGCCGCCTCAAAGCCGACGCGGCCCTTGATGCCGATAATGGTGTCGCCCACATGGCAGTCGCGGCCGATGCCGTAACGCGCGCCAATCTCCTCCACTTTCTGTATCGCCTTGATTTTGTCGTCGAAGCGTTCGCCGTTGACGGAGCATATCTCGCCCTTCTCGAAGCCTATCTTGAGCAGCTCCGGGCCCTCGGCCGTGGGGTGCTTCAGGTAAGCGCTCTCGGGCAGACCCTGTTTCGAGTCGAGAATCTCGCCGCCGCAAATGCTCGTGCCCCACAGGCCGACGTTGTAGCTGTACTTGAGCTTCGTGAAGTCTGCGAAGTAGCCGTTCCGGTTGAGATAGTCCACCTCCTCCTGTCGCGAGAGATTGCCATCGCGCGTCAACGTGATGATTTCCACGCCGGGACACATCACGAGAAAGGTCATGTCGAAACGAATCTGGTCGTTCCCCGCGCCGGTCGAGCCGTGGGCAATCGCCGTAGCGCCTATCTCTTTGGCATAGCGCGCAATGGCCAACGCCTGGAAGATGCGCTCGCTACTCACCGAGATGGGATAGCAGTTGTTGCGCAGCACATTGCCGAAGACCATGTACTTGAGCGACTTATCGTAATACTCCTGCGTCACGTCGAGGGTGACGTACTGCTTCGCACCCAATTTGTAGGCATTCTCTTCGTTTGCCTTGAGCTGCTCCGCGCTGAAGCCGCCGGTATTGGCACAAGCCGCATAAACCTCGTATCCCTTTTCCTTTGCCAGATACATCACGGTGTAGCTGGTATCCAGTCCGCCACTGAAGGCTACTACTACCTTTTTCTTTTCCATTTTTTATATGTATGAACTTTGAACTCTATAACTATGAACTATGGACTATGAACTATGAACTCTACTCTATTCCGCGCAGGACGAGCGTCCGCATGACGTCCTTGATGACCTCGAGCGACGTCGGCTCGCCGTGGTGCTTGTCAGGGTCCCACAGCATCCCCGTGCAGACGCAGAACTTGCGCTGCTTGGCCTCGAGGATGTCGTGATTGATGCAGCCCTGACACCCGTGCCAGAAGGCGTCGTCGTCAGTCAACTGGTTGAAGCTCACAGGCACATACCCAAGGGCCGTATTCATCTTCATCACGGCATCGCCACTCGTCAGGCTGAATATCTTGGCATGAGGCCAGCGCAGACGGGCCAGCGTGAACGTGTAGTCCTTAATGCGTTTAGCAACGCCCAGTCCCTGATAGTCGGGGTGAACGATGAGGCCGGAAGTGGTGACGTAATGCTTGTTGCCCCACGTCTCAATATAACTGAAGCCGACGAATGTGTCGCCGTGCAAGGCCAATACTGCCTTACCCTCACGCATCTTCGTCGCTACATACTCATGGGTTCTTTCTGCAATGCCCGTGCCACGCTTGCGGGCAGCTTCGCGGATGGTTTCAATAATCGTGTCAACATACACCTCATGCTCGGCATCAGCCACCAGCACGCGGATGTCTTCACTCTTTATGTCTTTCATCTATCCTTTGTCTCCTAATATATATAATAATGTGTAGTGAATAACCTTTTTTCCTTAGTCCCAGCCCGAAGGATTCAGAGGGAAGGCCCTTACGTTAACTTCGGGAACATGTCGCGAATGATGAAGCCGGCCTCCTCCCTGTCAACGCCTTCGGCCAGCACAACAATGACGGTGTCGTCGCCAGCCACAGTGCCGAGGAAATTCGGGTGCTTCAGGTTGTCAACGTCATAGGCCACCATGCTGGCGTGCCCAGGTGGCGTGTGCACGACCATCAGGTTGCCAGAGAAATTGAGTCGCCATTTCGTCTGGTTGATTTCTTCAAGCGTGGGCACCGGCTCGAACTGTCCCTCGCGAGGCAATGCATAGACGCTGAGGCCGCTACGCACTCGCACTTTACTAATCCTCAGCTGCTTGAGGTCACGGCTCAGCGTGGTCTGAGTGCTGATGAAGCCTTCCTCCTTGAGCTCCTTGAGCAGCTCTTCCTGACTCTCAAGGCTGTTCATGCTCACGATCTTGCGAATGGCTTGCAGTCGCGCCTTTTTATCTAACTTCTCCATATTAGTGAGTTTTGTAAGTTTGTGGGCACAAAGGTACAACTTTTTATGCAAACAATCACAATTTTCTGCGCATAATATGCACTTCCCAACGCTTTTTGTCGCATAGGGCTACGTTTTTGCCTGCATATTACATCTTATTCCGCGATAACACGAAGCTGCACAAGTTCAATCTTCGTTGTCGTCTTCTTCGTTACTTTAAACTCCCACGAACCGATTCTGACAGGTTCGTTGAGCTTGGGGAAGTTCTGGAATTCGTGAAGGATTAGTCCGCCGACGGTCAAGTACTCGTCACTCTCGGGCAAATCCAGGTCGAGGAGCTCGTTGGCCTGAGCTATCTCGAGGCGTCCCGAAAGCAGATACTCGCCCGGACCCGTCTGCCGCGCCGTGTAGTTCTTACTGTCGTGCTCGTCCTCTATCTCACCAAAAATCTCCTCCACCAAGTCCTCCATCGTGACGATGCCACTCGTGCCGCCGAACTCGTCGACGATAACCGCCATCGAGCGCTTCTGGTTGATGAAGATGCCGAGTAGCTTTTGGGCGTTCATCGTCTCGGGTACGATGGAGACCTCGTGGATGTGGCGCGTCCAGTCCTCACCCTCGGCCAGGCGGAACATCTCGACTGTGTGGATGTAGCCCACGATGTCGTCGATGTCCTCCTTATACACGATAATCTTGCTGTGCCCGCTTTCCACGAACTGCGTCCTCAGCTCTTGAAGGGAGGTGTCGACGGAGACGGCGGTTATCTCTGTGCGTGGCACGATACAGTCCCTCACCTTGACCGAGCTGAAGTCAAGTGCGTTCTGGAAGATTTTCACCTCATCCTCGATGGCTTCGTCGTCGGTGGCCTTGTCGATGTTACTCTGTATGAGGTAGTCGAGGTCCTCGCGGGTGAAGGTCTTCTCGGGTGTGGCCTTCTTCACTTTCTTGCCTACCATCCACAGCAGCGACTTGCCGAGCGAACTCGTGAATTTGCTGACGGGCCACAGGACGATGTATATAATATAGGCGGGCAAGGCGAAGATGCGCATCATCCTATTGGGGTTGATGCGGAAGAGTGTCTTTGGGATGAACTCGCCCGTGACGAGGACGATGAGCGTGGCTATGATAGTCTGCAGGAACAGACACAGAGGCTCGTTGTGACAATTGCCGTCGGGACTGTGTATGCCAAGCGGTATGAGGATGAGACTGCTGACTATGCGTGCCATGAGGATACCATAGACGACGAGCGCGATGTTGTTTCCCACGAGCAGGGTCGATATGAAGCTGTTGGGGTGGCGATAGAATGTGTCGATGAGCCGCGCCGCAAAGCCTTGCTCCTCCCTGTCCATCTCGAAGCGCAGCTTGCTCGACGAGACGAAGGCTATCTCCATTCCCGAGAAGAAGCCCGAGAGCATGAGGATGACGATGGTTGCTATTATGGTCGAGGAGTCTATCATCTGGCGGTCGGTTCGGTTTCTTGTACGGGGAAGGTTCCCACTGAATTGAGGACGGAGTACTTCGTCATCTGTTCGTTGCTGTAAAAGTGTGTGCCTTCGAGTTCGCGGTCAGGCGTCGTGATGTGCATGTACTGGTAGTTCCACATCTCATGTTTGTCGAGGTCCCAGAAGAGCTCTTCCGTGCGGAAGACGTCGCCGTTGACGTTGCGCACCACTACTCTGCCGCGCAGTTCCCAGAGCTTTTGCTTGTGCAGGTATGCCGTGTCGGACTGCACGAAGAGATCAATATGAAACTTCTCGTCGAAGCGTTCCATGAGCATTCCCTTCATGAACTTCCAGGTGGGCTGTGCGC
This sequence comes from uncultured Bacteroidales bacterium, assembly GCA_902768605.1. The sequence continues at coordinate 28,592 of CACXLY010000048.1, read as the reverse complement.
CGTTCTCGCCGTTGTAGATGTCCCACTCCTCGACGACCATGTGGTAGCGCATCACGCCGCTATCGCTGATGAAGGTGTTGATGCCTGTTGAGTGCATGAAGAGCAACGAGTCCTTGGCGCTGATGGGTTCTGCCAGATGCTCCACTTCGCCTGCACAGCCGAACGACAATAATATCAGGGAAAAGAAAATGGAAAACAGAAAAAGTTTCTTTCCTTTCATTACTTGATGCGTTTCTTGGCGTTTGAGGCCCTGATCTCTAATCTTTAGTCCTTAATCCCCTATCTTTAATCCCGGATTTCCCTGCTTATTCAATCTTGTACTTCACGAACCAGCGTTCGTTGAACGTCATGCCGAGATTGATGAGCAGATAGTCTTCCTTCACCATTCCCGTGCCGCCGGCGGAGCGTCTGAGCCAGCTGAAGCCGACGTTCACGACCGAACGGTTGTTGAGTTTGTTCGTGATGGGCAGGCCGACGCCTGCGCCCATGCGGAATTCCACGGGACCATTCTGTCCGTTTATCTTGAAGAGGGGCGTCGAGAAGTTCATGCCGGCGCGGTACTGTATGCGCTTCAGGTAGGACTTCACGAACGGGTCGGGGGTCCACTGGACACCAAGGGCGAACTTCGTCATGTCCTTATAGAAGCCTTTTGCCGGCACGTAGTCGCTCCCCCTCTCTGCTGGGACGTGGCATTTGCTCCACAGCTCGTGGCGGACATCGAGAGCCAGCAGGAGCGTGTTCTTGTGCTGCCAGGCGGCGCCGAGGCCGAAGGTGTAGGGGATGTCGAAGGGCGAGGAGGCGATGGCCACCGTGTCGAGCGACACCTCGAGTGCCGCGTCCTGAGCTATCTTGTGACCCAGGCCGACCGTCGCGCCGAGGTTAAACCAGTCCTGCGGCGTGAGGCGGACGGGGTACTGCAGACCGAAGTCGAGCTTGTAGGTCTTGAGTGAGGCGCGGCTTATCTTGGTGACGTTATTGTACGCGGTAGATGTCTGGCCGCCTTCCATGAAGACTGAGATGATCTGATGATCGTACTGTCCCCAGAGGAGGCTTGCGTTCATGCCGACCGAGATGTTGCGAAACGCCCTCCATCCCAAGCCGATGTAAGCCTGATTCAAGCCGCCGCTGCCGTCGTAGGCAGTAGAGGCCGTGATGTCCTGCGTCGTGTTGTAGTCGTTGCTGACATGCTGGTTGAGCGAGGAGAAGCTGTATCCGATGGCCGTATATGGCATGACGCCGACGGCCAGGCCAAGCCTCTTGCCCACGTGCATGCCGGCATGGACGTAGTCGAGCGACGCGTTGTTGGTCCCAACCCTTGTCGTGCCCTGGCTCATCTTTCCGAACGAGGCCTTCATTCCCACGTCAAATATGAGGCTCAGCGAGTCGATGGCGGAGTAAGATGCGGGGTTGGCCGTGTTGATGCGATTGCCGATGCGGACGCCGATGCCTGCACCGCCCATCGAGCGGTTGAAGCCGTTCGACTGCTCGACAGGCAAGCCAAGCCCGAAGCGCGAGTATGAGGAGTTCGTGCTGCTCATCTGGGCCAGGCCCCTCAGACAGGGGACGAGGAGCAGCAGGAGCACAAGGACCCTATGATTCTTCCTTTTCAATTCTGCATTCTTCATTATAATCAAGTATCTTGTTCAGTCCTCTCGGCACGAGATACCTGTCCGAGAAGATGATGTTCTTGATGTTCGTATCGAAATTGATATGGTCACCGCCGGTCAGGAACACCTGCAGGTGGGGGAACTTCGAGCGCATGGACTTGATGTATCCCTCTATTTCGTACTTCATGCCCCTCAGCACGCCGCTGCGAATTGCCGTCTCGGTGCTGTATCCCATACCTGGGACCTCGCCTTCTGCTTCGACAAGGGGGAGGCGCGCGGTGAATTCGTGGAGGGCTCGCAACCGCATCTGCATGCCCGGGGCTATGTTGCCGCCCCAGTAGTTGCCGCGTGCATCAATCACTTCGTAGGTGATGCAGGTGCCGGCGTCGATGATGAGGAGGTCGGTGGCGGGCTTCAGCGAGCTGGCTCCGATGACGGCGGCCAGGCGGTCGCTGCCCAACGTCTCGGGCGTGCGGTAACGATTCGAGATGGGGACCGGCGTGCCGGGAGAGAACCTGAGCAGCGTGAACTGCAGACGGGCCAGAGCAGCCTCCTCGCCCGCTGTCAGGTCGCGAACCGAGCCCACAATGCCTCTGCTGAATTGATGCTTGTGTACGAAATCGTCCAGCCCCGTGAGGTCTCCGCTCTCAGAACGTATCACATCGACTGGGTCGTCACCCTGGAAAGCCACCATCTTAGTGACGGTGTTTCCTATGTCTATAATCAATTTCACGGGTGCAAAGATACGACTTTTAATTCATAAATCATAATTCGCAGTTCACAATTACGGCTTTTTACGTATTTTTTGCAATTGTGTCAGTCGAGATAGCAGGGGAAAGAAGTCCTGACGACACGTTGTCGCGGTCCTGACAACACGTTGTAAATATGCCAGCATCACGATGTAAGGACGCTAGCATCACGATGTGAGGATGCCAGCATCACGATGTGATTTTCAACGCCACAGCAAGGAACAAAATATCCCACAGCAAGGAAAGCCCGACGCTACAGCAAGGAACTTTCGATCCCACAGCAAGGAACTTCCGACGCTACAGCAAGGAACTTCCGACGCCTCTGCTCGGCTGCCCTCATGCAGCCTGATAAAATATTCAATTTTTAATTTTCAATTTTCAATTTTTATTCCTACCTTTGTCCCCTGAAAACTGAAAAACAACCGTTATGAAGCAGCGACTGGAATCACTGGATGCTTTGCGGGGCTTCGACCTCTTCTGTCTCGTCGCCCTCTCCGACATATTGGAGGAACTGCATGAAGTCATCGACAAACCCTGGATGAACAGACTGATGGAGAACTTCACACACAAGCCGTGGGAAGGCTTCTCAGCATGGGACCTCGTCATGCCCCTGTTTATGTTCATGGCGGGTGTGGCGATACCGTACTCTCTAAGACGCACCCCCAGCACCTCCCTCACAGGGAAGGGAGAAGCGCATCAGGAACCCTCTCCCATCAAGGGAGGAGACGGGAGGCTCTACTGGCGCCTATGCCGCCGCTTCCTCCTGCTCTGGCTCTTCGGCATGATGGTTCAGGGAAACCTCCTCGCCCTCGACCCGCAGCGCATCTATCTGTTCACGAACACCTTGCAGGCCATTGCCGTCGGCTACCTCTTCAGCGCAATCATCTACCTGCATACAGGCTGGAAGACCCAGATAGGCATAGCCGTCGGCCTCCTGCTCACGTTCTGGGGCGCGATGGAATGGGTGACGATAGGCGGCTTCGGCGGAGGCGACTACACCCCTCACGGCAACCTGGCAGAAGGCATCGACTCGATGGTGCTCGGACGATTCCGTGACACCGCAAAAGTCATCGACGGGGAAGTGGTCGTCAATCCGCACTACACCTACACCTGGCTGCTGAGCAGTCTGAACTTCATCGTGACGGTCTTGAGCGGCGTCCTGGCAGGCGAAGTGCTCAGAAGCAGCATGAAGCAGGGCCGCAAAGCCGTCACGCTACTCGCTGCAGGCGCAGTCCTCGTGGCGCTCGGCTGGACGTGGGACATCGTCCATCCCGTCATCAAGCACATCTGGACGGGTTCCATGGTCTTCGTCAGCAGCGGATACTGCCTGCTGCTTATGGGTCTCTTCTACTGGTGGATCGACTGCCGTGGCCACAACCGTCACCTCACCTTCCTCAAGGTTTACGGCATGAACAGCATCACGGCTTACGTCGTCAGCCACGTCGTCAGCTTCAAGAGCATCTCGCGCTCGCTCTTCTTCGGCCTCGAGCAATACGTGGGCGACTACTACGACACCCTAATCCAGCTCAGCAACTGCACGATTCTCTTCCTTATATTATATATAATGTATAGGAACCGAATATTTTTGCGAGTCTGAGCTAAGCTATTTCAACTTTTTTTCGTACCTTTGCGCCCGTGTTTCGCAAACTGATCATAATTCTGTGCCTTGCGTTCCCCGAAATCCTCCCTCTGACGGGGGTCGGGGCGACCATGCTTGCCGAGCCGGACAGCATACGCGTGACGCTCCTCACCTGCTCGCCAGGGCCGGAGGTCTATTCGCTGTATGGCCACACCGCGCTTCGCGTGCAAGTGCCGGACGACAGCCTCGACGTCGTCTTCAACTACGGCGTGTTCGACATGTCGAAACCCTTCTTCGCATGGCACTTCGTGCTTGGGCAGACCGACTACATGGTGATGTCCATCCCCTGGCAATACTTCCCGAAGGACTACGAGATGCGAGGCTCGAGCATCACCGAGCAGGAGCTGAACCTGACGCGTGCCGAGGCCAGCCGCCTGCTCGGCAATCTCATCGAAAACTGCCTGCCCGAGAATCGCAGGTACCGATACAATTTCCTTTATGGCAACTGCACGACGAAGGTGCGCGACATGGTGGAGCAAGTCGTCGTGGGTAGCATCCAGTACCCCGACTCGTTGCCTCAGCAGACCGCTCGCGAGATTCTGCATCAGTACACGGCCGGGCATCCGTGGGCTCAGGATGGCAATGACCTCCTGCTCGGCGCCGAGGTGGATACGGTCATGTCCGAGCGGGCAGCGATGTTCATCCCCTATAACATGATGCAAGCCTTCGACGGGGCCTTCATCCGCAATGCCAAAGGCGACATGCGTCCCCTCGTCAGGAGCAGGAAAGTCATACTGGAGGCCAACCCCGCCGCCCCGCAAGCAGGAGGGAAAGCCGGCGCATCGCCCTCGCTCCTGGACAGCTTGGCCGGGAGGTTCTCACCCCTGCAGGCGACCTTTGCCTTTGGTGGCCTCTGCCTCTTCATCATGTTGCTCGAGGTTTGCTTCAAGTCGCGTTTCTGGCTCTGGGACGTGCTGCTGCTCCTCCTGCAAGGTTTGGCCGGCACCCTCCTCGCCTTCATGTTCCTCTTCTCAGAGCATCCCGCAGTGGACAGCAACTGGCAGGTCTGGTTGCTCAACCCCTTATATCTCGTCGGCATTCCTTTTGTCATAAAATCTGCCACACGAAGCAAGACAAACGCCTGGTTTAGCGTCTATTTTTCCGTTTTGGCACTATTCTTGTTATTTTGTCCGTGGATACCGCAGGTATTTGCGAAAATAACCGTACCTTTGGCATTGTGTTTGCTCACAAGACCCGTCAGCTACTATCTCGTGAAGGATAAAAAGGGGAAAGGCGAAAGGTTGAGAAAAGCGAAGCGTAACAAAAGGTGAACATTTGATGGTAAATAGATACAGACTGCTTTCCTCGCTCATCGTGCTGCTTGCCGTGACGAGTTCCAACGCTCAAGAGGCGCCGGGGGTGCCCTCTTTGGTAGTGAACATCGTCATCGACCAGTTGCGCAGCGACTACCTTGACGCCTTCACGCCTCTCTACGGACAAAGGGGCTTCCTTCGCCTCAAGGAGCAAGGCCGCTTCTATTCGCAGGCGGAGTATCCTTTCAGCTCGCCCGATCCGGCCTCGGCTGTGGCATGCCTGATGACCGGCACGAGTCCCTACGCCAATGGCATCGTGGGGGATCGGTGGCTCGATAGGCAGACGCTGGTGCCCGTCTTCTGCGTGGACGACGAGACCTACCCCGGCATACATACCGACGAAAAGTCTTCGCCCAAGCATCTCGCCGTCTCAACCATCGGCGACGAACTGAAGGTGTCGTCGGAAGGAAAGAGTATGGTCTATTCCATCGCGCCGACTCGCGAGACCGCCATTCTCGGTGCAGGCCACGCGGGCAACGGTGCCTTCTGGCTCGACGACTGGACGGGCAAGTGGGCCACTACGTGCTACTACGACGATTATCCCAGTTGGGCGACGGACTACGACGTGCGCTCTTCGCTGGAGAGTCGTATCGACAACATCCAGTGGAAGCCTCTCAACGAGCAGGTCGAGAACTTCCATTACTTCGTCTCTGACAAAGGAAAGGTCAAGGCCTTCAGTCATAAGTTCAAGTCGAACCGCAAGTACCGCGAGTTCAAAGCTACAGCCTGCGTCAACGACGAGGTGAATCTCTTTGCCAAGGAAGCCATCGAGAAGGCGGGCCTTGGCGCAGACGCCGTCACCGACATGCTGACGCTCACCTACTATGCGGGCGCTTACGACCACCAGTCCGCCTCGCAGTACGGCATGGAGCTGCAGGACACGTACGCCCGCCTCGACCGTCAGCTCGAGGACATCTTCGACTTCGTGGAGCAGAAGGTGGGCATCGACAAGACGCTTTTCATCGTTACCAGCACCGGCTACTTCGACTCGGAGGAGCAGATGGATCTGAGCAAGTACCGCATCCCGACGGGTGTCTTCTCCATCACCAAGGCGAAGGCGCTGCTCAACATGTACCTTATCGCCGTCTATGGCCCTGGCGACTACGTCGAGACCGCCATCGACAATCAGCTCTACCTTAACCTCAAGCTCATCGAGAACCGCAATCTCAACCTGACAGAGGTGCTGGACCGCTGCAGCGCGTTCCTCATACAGCTGAGCGGCGTGAAGGATGTCTACACGAGTCAGCGGCTGTCGCTCGGCGCCGGCACACCAGGCATCAGCAAGCTCCGAAACGCATACAACCCGAAATGCTCGGGCGACATACTCATCCAGGTTTCGCCGGGATGGCTCCTCAACAACGAAGACACACACGAACAGACGCTCAGTCGCGAGTCGTACCTGAGTTTCCCGCTCTTCTTCCTCGGTGCAGGCATCGTGCCGGAAAAGGTGAGGATTCCCGTCAGCATCGACCAGGTGGCGCCCACCGTGGCACAAGCCCTGCGCATCCGCGCGCCGAATGCTTGCCCACAGGCTCCGCTCAACTACTGAGACGCCTCAAGAGGGAAAGCCAAACGCCACAGCAAGGAGCGCCCGACGCCACAGCAAGGAACGCCCGATGCCACAGCAAGCGTTGGCCGACGCCACAGCAAGCGTCAGACTGCACAAAACCAATCATTAACGAACAATACATTATATATATATGGACATTTCCAAATTTCTGGTAAAACTATTCGGTGACAAAAAGACACGCGACCTGAAAGCCTATCGCCCCATGGTGGAGGCGGTGCTGAAGGTCTATCCTGAGATACAGGCGCTCTCGAACGACGAACTGCGCGCGCGTTCGAAAGCCATCAGACAGCGCATACAAGACTCCGTCACGGACCTGCGCGGGCAGATTCAGGTGCTGAAGGACAAGATTCCCAACACAGACATTCAGGACCGCGCCCCCATCTTCGCGCAGATCGACAAGCTCGAGAAGGACGTGCTCGAGACCTTTGAAAAGGCCCTCGACAAGGAGCGCGCAGAGGTATTCGCCATCGTGAAGAGAACCGCAGAGCTGTTTGCAACGAACGAGACTGTCGAGGTGACAGCCAACGACTTCGACCGCGACCTCGCCGCCTCGCACGACTTTGTGGACATCGAAGGCGACAAGGCCATCTACCACAACCATTGGGTGGCAGGCGGCAACGACCTGAAATGGGACATGGTGCACTTCGACGTGCAGCTCTTCGGCGGTACAGTGCTGCATCAGGGCAAGATAGCCGAGATGTTCACGGGTGAAGGTAAGACACTTACCGCCACACTCCCCGTCTTCCTCAACGCATTGACAGGCAACGGCGTACACGTCGTGACGGTCAACGACTATCTGGCAAAGCGCGACTCGGAGTGGATGGGACCCATCTACATGTTCCACGGCCTGAGCGTCGACTGCATCGATAAGCACCAGCCCAACAGCGAGGCACGCCGCAGGGCCTACCTCGCCGACATCACCTTCGGCACAAACAACGAGTTCGGCTTCGACTACCTGCGCGACAACATGGCCCAGGACCCGAAGGACCTCGTGCAACGCTCCCACAACTACGCCATCGTGGATGAGGTGGACTCTGTCCTCATCGACGATGCACGTACGCCGCTCATCATCTCCGGCCCCGTCCCCAAGGGCGACGACCAGCAGTTTGAGCAGTACCAGCCCCTCGTAGAGCGTCTCGTCGGCGTGCAGAGGCAGTTGGCCACGCAGTATCTTGCCGACGCGAAGAAACAGATAACCGAAGGCACGGAGGCCAACGACAAGCAGAAGACGGCCGAGGGATTCCTCGCACTCTTCCGCAGTCACAAGGCCCTGCCGAAGAACAAGCCGCTCATCAAGTTTCTCTCTGAGCCAGGCATCAAGGCCGGTATGCTCTCCACAGAAGAAATCTACATGGAGAACAACAACCGCCGTATGCACGAGGCCACCGACCCCCTCTATTTCGTGGTCGATGAGAAGCTGAACAGCGTGGAACTGACTGACAAGGGCAACGAGTGGCTGGCCTCTCAGGTCAATGACCCTGAGCTCTTCATCCTGCCCGACATTGCTACCATCCTCTCGCAGATCGACCATTCCGGCAAGACGGACGAGGAGAAGCTCGAGGAGAAGGACCGCATATTCAACGACTACGCAACCAAGAGCGAACGCGTGCACACCATACAGCAACTGCTGAAGGCCTACACGATGTTCAACCTCAATGATGAATACGTCATCCAAGATGGCGAGATAAAAATCGTGGACGAACAGACGGGCCGTATCATGGAAGGCCGCCGCTGGAGCGACGGCTTGCATCAGGCTGTCGAAGCCAAGGAGCACGTCCAGGTGCAGGCTGCTACGCAGACGTACGCCACCATCACTCTGCAGAACTACTTCCGCATGTACCACAAGCTGGCGGGTATGACGGGTACCGCCGTCACCGAAGCAGGCGAGTTCTGGGACATCTACAAGCTCGATGTCGTCGAAGTGCCGACGAACCGCCCCGTCGTACGTGTCGACATGAACGACCGTGTCTATCGTACGCAACGCGAGAAGTACAAAGCCGTCATCGAAGAAGTCGAGCTGATGCGCACCAGCGGTCGCCCCGTACTTGTCGGCACCACGAGCGTCGAAATCTCTGAGATGCTATCCAAGATGCTACAGATGCGCAAGATACCGCATCAGGTGTTGAACGCAAAGCTGCATCAGAAGGAAGCCGACATCGTGGCACTGGCCGGACAGAGCGCCATGGGCACCGTCTATGTGGCCACCGACGGCAGGGCTTTCAACGAGAAGAGTGCCGCCGTAAACTATCAGACAAAGCTCGAGGCTGAAACAGCTAAGAAGGAAAAGCGCGAACCGCGTGAAGCCACCGAACTCATTAAGACCGAGGAGCGTATGCTTGGCACGGTGACCATCGCCACCAACATGGCAGGTCGTGGTACGGATATCAAGCTATCGCCCGAAGTGAAGGCAGCCGGCGGCTTGGCCATCGTCGGCACAGAACGCCACGAGAGCCGCCGCGTGGACCGTCAGCTGCGCGGACGTTCCGGCCGTCAAGGCGACCCGGGAAGCAGCGTCTTCTTCGTCAGCATCGAGGACAAGCTGATGCGACTCTTCGCCAGTGAGCGCATAGCACGAGTGATGGACAGTCTCGGCTTCAAGGATGGCGAGATGATCGAGCACAGCATGATAACACGAAGCATCGAGAATGCGCAGAAGAAGGTCGAGGAAAACCACTTCGGCGTCCGCAAGAATCTGCTTGAGTACGACGACGTCATGAACAAGCAGCGTACCGTCATTTACGAGAAGCGACGCCATGCCCTCATAGGCGAACGCCTCGGCATGGACATCAGCAACATGATCTGGGACCGCGTCTGCAACATTCTCGAGAACAATGATTACGAAGGCTGCCGCATGCGCTTCCTCGAAATCATGGCAATGGAGGTGCCATTCACCGCCGAGCAGTTCGAGACGATGAAGCTCGACGACGTGGCCGAGATGGCTTACCAGAAGGTGCTCGAGCGCTTCCAACAGAAGCAGGAAATCATGATGCACAACGCCAACAAGGTAGTGACGCACATCTACGAAAGCCCGCAGGGAGCGATGTACGAGAACCTCATGGTGCCCGTCATCGCAGGCAACAGACAATACAACATCCCGTCGAACCTGAAAGAAGCCTACGAGAGCCAGTCGCGCTCCGTAGTGACAGCTTTCCACAAGGCCATCATCCTGCACATCATCGACGATGCCTGGAAGGAGAACCTACGTCTGCTCGACGAACTCAAGCACAGCGTACACAACGCCAGCTACGAACAGAAGGACCCCCTCCTTATCTTCAAGTTGGAGAGCGCAAAGCTGTTCGACGACATGATCAACCAGATAAACGACCGCACCGTAGGCATCATCATGCGTGCCATGATACCTGAGTTGCAGATACAGGAGGCACCGCAACAGGAAGAGCCTCGTCGCGAGCGTCCGCGTTTGCAGGAGTCGCGAGGGGAACTGACCGACGCAGGAATGCAGCAAGCCGCATCTCGCGACACACGCGACCGCCAGCCGGTGCAGCCCATCCGTCGCGACAACTTGCCAGGTCGCAACGACCCATGTCCCTGCGGCAGCGGCAAGAAGTTCAAGCAGTGTCACGGAAAGAACCTGTAAATAATCTATAGCCACTATAGGAACTATAGGAACTACAAAACCCCATCCTATGAAAGCAAGCAAACAGACAATCCAGCAGATTGAGCGCACACTGCGCAAGGTCATCGCCAAGTTTCCGCCCGAGGCAGAGCCCGTCATGACGGACCTCCATCTCCTCGTGAGCAACTACACCGGCGAGATTCGCACTTACAACGACGACGACGAGGAACTCGACCGCTGCGTCGTCGAGGAGTGGATAAAGAGCTCAGACGAGACGTTCTACGAGGACATCGTGCCCATCCTGCGCAGCTGCATCGAGGACATGCGACCGAGCATCGAGAAGATGAGCATCCTGCAACCCTTCAGCTTCGTCCTCATCGACGAAGACCACGAGACGCTGCAGGACCTGGTCATCATCGACAACGAAGAGACCGTGATGCTCGACAGCACATTGCTCGACGGACTTGAGGACGACCTCGACTCCTTCCTTAAACAACTCCTGGAGGACTAAATGCCCCATCCGACGAGCACTGCTGTGACGTCTGCAAAGCAAAAACGGCACAGGAACGCACATTTTCTTCATGTAAATGTCTGTTATATGAAAAAAAATGCGTACCTTTGTGCGCTTTTTAAGCCAATAATAATAAATAAATCATAAATAACACATGGCAACATTACAAAAAATTCGCAACAGAGGCAAAATCCTCATCTTTACTGTAGGTCTTGCTCTGTTCGCATTCATTGCCGAGGAGTTCGTTCGCTCCCTCTCTTACACACAGACGGAGCGCCACCAGCGTGTCGGCAAGATTTACGGCGAGAAGATTAACGTACAGGACTTTAACGCACAGGTCGAGGAGTACACCGACGTTGTGAAGTTCACTCAGGGCATGAACACCTTGAGCGACGACCAGATCTCCATGATGCGCGATCAAGTGTGGCAGACACTCGTCAACGACAAACTCATGCAGCACGAATGCGAGAAGCTCGGCATCACCGTGACCGACGCTGAGATGCAGGACATCATCAACAACGGACGCAACCCGATGCTCGCACAAACACCCTTCCGTACGGCACAGGGCACATTCGACGTGAACGCACTGAAGCAATTCCTCAACCAGTACAGCGAGGTAATGACGAATCCCAACCTTGCAAGCGAGGTGAAGGAGCAGTATCAGCAGATGAACAACTACTGGAAGTTCATCGAGAAGACCATCCGTCGCCAGACTCTGACCAACAAGTATCAGTCTCTGCTCAACGGCCTCATGGTCAGCAACCCCGTAGCTGCTCAGGCAAGCTTCGACGCACGCTCCAACGAGAGCGAAATCTTCATGGCCGCCCTGCCCTTCTCAAGCATCAAGGACGACGACGTGAAGGTTGAGGACAGCGACCTCAAGGCTAAGTACGAGGAGATGAAGGAAATGTTCCGTGCCGACGAGGAGACGCGCGACATCAAGTACATCGACATCAAGGTGACTGCCAGTGCAGAAGACAAGGCCAACCTGCAGAAGGAGATGGAAGGCTACGCACAGGCACTGCTCGAAGGGGCTGACCCCGCAAAGACCGTCCGCGAGGCTGCAAGCCAGGTTCCCTACAGCGTACTCCCCGTCAGCGCAAAGTCTCTGCCTCACGACATCGCCGAGAAGCTCGACTCACTGACCATCGGCGCACAGGTAGGTCCTTTCGTTCACGACCACGACAACACCATCAACATCGTTCGCCTCATTGGCAAGGCCACACTTCCCGATTCAGTCGAGGTTCGTCAGATTGCAGCTCCCGGCAACGACATGGCTGCCATGGAGAAGACAGCTGACAGCATCATGACCGCTCTGGCAGCCGGTGCCAACTTCGACACCATCGCCAAGAAGTACGACCAGCCCGCCACCAAGACGTGGATTACAAGCAGCCAGTACGAGGGCCAGGCTATGGACGAGAACAACCGCAAGTTCCTGACCACCATCACCACCGCAGCTGTCGGCAGCAACAACAAGATTGTGCTCGACGGCCAGGGCATCATCATCGCACAGGTTACGGACCGTCGTAACATCATTCCGAAGTACGACGTCGCTGTCATCAAGCGTGCTATCGACTTCAGCAAGGACACATACAACAAGGCATTCAACGACTTCAGCAGCTTCCTCGCAGGCAACGCCAAGGCAGAGGACATCGAGGCTAACGCAACACAGGCCGGCTACAACGTTCAGACGCGCAACAACCTCCGCAGCACTGAGCACAATGTAGTTAATGTACGCAGCACGCGCGAGGCTCTCCGCTGGATCTTCGACGAGAAGACAAAGGTGGGCGACGTATCTCCTCTCTACGAGTGCGGCGACAACGACCATCTGCTCGTCATCACCCTTGCAGGCATCCACAAGAAGGGCTATCTGGCTTGGGACGACGAACAAATCCGCTCCTTCCTGACCAGCGAAGTGATGAAGGACAAGAAGGCCGCCATGCTGCAGGAGAAGATGAAGGGCGCGAAGAGCGTGGCTGACGTGGCCAAGATAGAAGGCGCAGTGACCGACACCATCAAGCACATCACCTTCGCCAGCTCTGCTTTCGTATCGAAGATTGGCTCCAGCGAGCCTATACTGAGCGGTTCCGTCAGCAAGGCAAAGAAGGGCGAGTTCAAGTCCGGCATCAAGGGCAGATCAGCCGTCTATGCTTATCAGGTGCTTGACCAGACGAAGAACGGCGCCAAGTTCGACAAGAAGGAGGAAGAGCAGAAGCTTCAGCAGAACATCGGCCGCTACCTCAGCAACTTCACCAGCGAGCTTATGCAGAAAGCCGACGTAAACGACAAGCGCTACATCTTCTTCTAAAGAGATTTAGAAAACAAGATATTTAGATAATAAGAAGGAGCCCCTTGCAGATGTTCTCTGCAGGGGGCTGTTTCTTTTTATTGGTGTCCGGTAAAAGTTAATTCCTCTCCCTTCCACGAACTTATTCATCGGAGTTTCGGACAATAAAAAAGGCAGTGATATCATTGCTGTCGGGGAAAAGCACCGAACCAAAGGTCGCCAAGGAACATGCTGCCAGTTGCGAGGTCGACGATAGTCAAGGGGCGACAGAATATATAACTTGTTATCGCTGTCCTCCTTTTATATATTCTTCATCAAGTTTCTTCAACAGTTTATTGCTGTCCGATAAAAGCACCGGACAGCAATAGTTTTCTATAATTCCCGCGTGATTGTGATGGCACCATCGTGAACTTACTTACCGACGGGCTCGCTTCTGATATACTCTAATCCAGTCAATCCTAAGCTCCGAGGGCAATTGCTCGGGATTGCTGACAGGGCCCACCCATGCTCCTCCAAGTTGATTGGAGAGTATCAGATAGAAAGGATAGTCGGCCCAAGGGAACTGATATTCTTTCTCGGGAAGACGGGGGTAGGTCATCGTCTTTCTGTCGTTGACGAAGAAACAGATGCTATCGGGATTCACCTCAACAGCATACACGTTCCAGTCGCCGACTTTGATATCTGCCGTCACATAGTGAGGGGGAATGTCTTCTTTCTGGATATGGAGCGAGTAATGCGAGTGTACTGTCTGATAGGCTTTCTTATCAGAGTTGAGATGCTCCATGATATCAATCTCAGCATAATTGGGTGCTTCCACTTTCGCATCGGGCATCAGCCAGATAGCTGGCCAAAAGCCGTTCACGTTGTTGAACTTTGCCCTAATCTCAAAACGTGCCTGCTTGAACGACTTCTTTCCATTGCTCATCACGCCGCCCGTCACAAAAGCAGTCGTATCGGGAGAGGAATGGTCGTTAACCTTGCCAAGCAACACCAGTTGCCCATCGCTTACGTATGCCAGATCGGAGCGTAGCGACATCATGTCGTCCCAATCGCTCGGACCTTTATGCACTCTTGACCAAGCACTCTCGTCAATCGACTTACCATTGAAATTCTCCGTCCACACGCGTTTCCAACCAGGACGCTGCGTTGCGCACGAAGCTAATACGAATACTACTGCGAATAATGTTAAAACTCGGTTCTTCATCTTAATAAGCAATTTATCATGCAACAAAAAAGTTGCCCAGAACTATGCAAAGGTATAAATAAAATCTGAGAAAATCGCTCCTTTGGGGGGAATAATTCACGTGAGAGAGCTTTTTCCCGTTTTGCGAGTCTGTTGTCTCTTCGAGTAAATCGCAAACGATACACCAGAAAATCGCAAACGACACACGTGTCGCTGGCTGTCTGGCAACGTGTCGCTGGCAGTCTGGCAACGCTTTGTTAAATGACGCAAAAAGGGGCGACTCGGAATGAGCCGCCCCTTTATCGTTTGCTTGTGCTGGAGCACTAAGCGGGGGATTACTTGCGGAGAACCTTCTTGCCGTTCTCTACTACGATGCCCTTGTAGTTCTTGCCTACGCGCTGGCCTGCTACGTTGTAGCGGACAACATCGCCCTCTGCATCTGCCTCAACAAGTGAGATAGCGTCTGGACCGTCGGCGGGAACAAACTGTGCACCGGGGTTGTAGAGCTTGTGGTAGTAAAGCTTGTCGGTGTAGTCGGCATTCTCGACCATATAGTTGAGTGTGGTGAAGTTGCCTGTCTCGGGATCGTAACTCATCTTAACCGGTTCGGCCTGGCCTGTAGTAGGATCAGCACCAATGAGGAAGAGGTAGTCGTAGATGGTTTTGCCCTGATACTCGTAAGAATCTACGCCGAGATACTGGCCGAGCGAGAAGGTATAGACGTTGTCTTCGCCCTTTGTACCCTTAATCCAGCGGTCAACATCCACTGAACCGAAGCCCTGGACATATACATCGTCGCCAACCATGGCAACCTTGATGCCGCCTGTGGTGGTCTCATGCTGAACGCGGTTGTAGTAAGCTGAGCCAATGAAATCGTACTTCTTGATTTCAGCACCTTCGGGAGCCGCAACAACCTCGGGATAGGTGACATCGTACCAGCCAATCTCGGAAACGTTGGTCTCGCCGCCGCCTGCATAGATGCTCTGGATGCCGATGCGCTTCCATGCATAATCATAGTATGCGTCCATGTTGAGGTACAGCTCGCCAGCGTAGAAGTCGTATTCATCGGTAAAGCCATAAGGAATCTCAGTCATCTCAGCCTCGAGCTTTTCGTAGAACTCGGGGGTGAAGGTGATTTCGTGAGCCTCGCCGTCGCCCTCGTCGTAGTAGAGCTTATAGGAAAGCTTGTCGCTCATGAGCGGTGCGCCGTCAACATCTGTTGTGGGGATGGTGAACTCAACGACGTCGCCATAGGCGGTAAACCTTATGTGGTCAGCCGAAGGAGTGGCAGGAACAGCTGCTACGTCCTGTACGGGCTGGATGAGGGCACCTGCAGCGATACGGTTCAGGTAATAGAGGTTGTCAACATACTGAGCATTCACTACCGTTTCGGTCAATGTGGTGAAGGTGTTGGTTTCTGCATCGTAACTCATCTTGACGTCGAGAGCACCAAATACAGAGCTGTAACCCATCAGGAAGAGAGGATAGACAGCACCGGACTGAGTCTGGAAGTAACCGAGTCTCTGACCCTTGGCGAAGGTATAGGTGGTGCCGTCCTCGCTCTTCGTACCCTTAATCCAGTAGTCGGGATTGTCTTCACTTACGCCGGCGATATAGACTTCCTCGCCTACGAAAGCAACTTGTGCCTGACGGCTGAATGCTTGGTTACCCGAGTCTGTGATGTATTCACCCTTGAAGTTGTATGTAGCAACCTCAGCGCCTTCAGGCAGCTCGATGGTCTGCGGGAAGGTGATGGTGTACCAACCAATCTCGGAGGTCTTGGTCTCGCCGCCACCTGTATAGATGCTCTGGATGCCGACGCGTGTCCAAGTGCTGTGCTCCATGTTCAGATATACAGAAGAGCCGTAGAAATCCCAGCCATTGGGATGTTCTTCAGTAGCATCGATGAAGCCATAAGGAATGACAGTCATGTCCTCGGTGAGACATTCGTAGAGGTCGGTGGTGAAGGTGATTTCCTTAGCTTCGCCGTCGCCCTCGTCGTAGTAGAGCTTGTAGGAGAGCTTGTCAGTAACCAAGCCGTCGCCGTCAACGTCAACAGCAGGCACGTTGAACTCAACCTCATCACCTGCATAATTGAATGCAATGGTGGTGATAGAAGGTGTAGCAGGAGTAGCAACCTTCTCGGTCAGCTTCTTGATGGTGATGCCATAGAAGAAGTCAGACAGGTTTCTTGAACTACCCTTTACGCTTGTTGTGCCGAAGTACTCTACTGTGCTCTTGTTGGTGAGTGTGGAGGTTTCTTCGTCGAACTCCATGGTGTAGTTGCTTACGCCAGTGCCATCGATGAAGCCAATGGTCCACAAGTCATAGGTGCCAGTATTGCCGACATACTGACCTGCAGGAATGGTAACCTTATCACCGTCGATAGTACCCATCATCCAAGCCTCGGGAAGTGCATCGGAAATGCCCTTGATATAAACATTATCGCCATCGAAGCCTACAAGTACGTTCTTGGCAACTGTAACTTTGTCGAAATATGCAGTTGCTGTGAAGGAATAAACCTCTGTGACGAGTCCTTCAGGAATTTCTACAGGCGTGAGAACCTCGGGCTGAGCCTCGCCCATCTCGATGGTCGTGCCGGCATTCAACCACTGTACGTAGTAGGTTTTGTCGGTGTAGTCGGCATTCTCGATGAAGTCTGTTGCGAAAACATATTCGTTGTTGGCTGCATCGACAGACACAGCGAAGTCGGTCACTTCTACCTCATCGTCATAGCCCAAGAGGAAGAGACGGTCTTCATCGTAATACATGCCAATCTCCTGGCCCTTCGGGAAGATGTAGTTGCCGTCAGCGTTCTTCGTACCCTTCACCCAAGCATCTGCATCAGTAGAGCCAATGCCACGGATGTACATGTCGTCGCCATCAAATGCCAGGCCAACGGTTCTTTCCACATTAGCGCCTCTGTTGGTCGAGCCTTTGAGCTTGTGCTCTGTTACGGTCAGGCCGTCGGGCAATGTAATGGTCTGCGGCCATGTAGGTGTGTACCAAGCAACCTGAGACTCATGACGTTCCTCGCCACCATAATAGATGCCCTGAATGCCAAGGCCAGTCCAAGATGCATACTCGGCAAAGTTCATCCTCAGCTTTCCTTCCTGGAAGTCAGAGCCGTCGAAATATGTAGCGGGAATCTCCTTCATGTCTTCTGCCAGGCTGGCATACTCGTCCTTCAGGAATGTTGCCTCGAGCGTATCACCATCTTCAGTAGCATACCACAACTTGTAAGACAGTTTCTCGGGAACCAAGCCAAAGCCATCTTCATCGACCTTTGCCAAAGAGAACTCGAGGTAATCACCGTCGGGCATATACGACATTGCAGAAACGAAAGATGCTGCAGGCGTAGCTGGCTGCTCGGTAATCGGCGTAATCAAATAGCCATAATAGAACTGCCAGAGAGAGAAACCTGTCAGGTCGGAAGTAATCATTGGATAGTATTCGCCTTCATAGAAAGCACCAGACTCTGTATCATAATACAAAACGTATTCTTCAACGTAAGTGTCAAGGTCAGAAGATGCGAAGTACACACCTCTATCCTCGTTAAGCAGCTGAGGAGAAGGGAAGACGACTGTCGTGTCGTTTACAAACGAACCCTTAATCCAAGCTTCGGGGAAGTCGGTGGACATACCCTGGATATACATGTCGCTGCCATAGAAGCCGACATTCAGATTACCGGAAACCACTGCATGACCAGAGAAGTAGTCAGTTGCAGTATAAGCATAGGTAATGACTTCCATGTCGTTGGGAATCTCTACGATTGACTCTCCAGGACCTTCTGCAGGAGCGATAGTCAGATTGGGTTCCCAG
Organism: uncultured Bacteroidales bacterium; assembly: GCA_902768605.1. The sequence goes on along the minus strand of CACXLY010000048.1, from coordinate 10,337 downwards.
GAAGCAAGCTCGTCGAGCTTCTTGCTGTCACCGTTATCAATGACCTTGTCGTTGAAGATGAAGGCGTTGGCCACTTCGTCGAAGACTGCAACGGCATCCACAAAGTCGTCCTTGATTCTTGCGCCGAAGAAGACGTCCTGACCATCAATGGCACCCATGTACTGACCCATCTCGAAGATGACGGTCTCGTCGTCCTTGAAGGTACCCTTCACGAAAGAGAAAGGCATGAAATAGCTCAGGCCAGAGATGTAAACATCGTCGTCGCCGTCCCAGATAACCTGCACGGTTCTCGTAATGTCGCCACCTCTGCTGTTTGTACCAACGAGCGTGAAGTACTCGACTTCACCGTCTTCTGGAGGCGTCACTACACTGGCGGCCTTTGGTCCACTGACTGGACGGACAGGTGTAGCCTGTGAATTCAATGCAAAAGCGGAAGTCTGCTTGTTTTGCTTCAGAACCGCTTTCGCCTCACGATTGAAGGCAAATCTCTTTTCAATCGGCATGGACTTCTGCACCTGTGCAAAGCCTGCCAAAGAGAAGAGGACTGCCATCAGCATAAGAGTAAGATTCTTGATCCTCATAATGCGTAAAATTAAGTTAATGATTAATTGTTATTATTTGTTTTTTGGGATAGTCAAAGCTGGCGTCTCCTTAATATATCTCTGACTTGAGGCTGAAGGTCTTTGCGCCTGCAAGCGACTGGAACTTAACCTCTGTGGGCACGAAATTGCTGTTGGGCGTCATCTGATATGTGCCTGCCAAAGCAGCGCCGAAGGCACGGACAGCGGAGATGACAACGTCGGGATGCTTCTTCATCTCGTTGTCGAGGATGGCATCGGGGGCACAGGTAATAGTCATCTGACCTAATGCGGGAACGCTGCGTCCAAGCTCCATACCGCCATGACCTCGCTTCGTACGGCTTATCTTCCATTCCATGACAAGACCCGTCACGTTGTTGGCATTGGTGGTCCGGCCTATACCGAGGCGTATCAGCGAATAGCTCTTGTTCTCTTGTGCCAGAGCAGCATTCAGCTGGTCGTAGAGCGCTTTCAAATCTTCTGACAAGGATTCGGCATCAATCCACATGATTTGTGTGCTTTCTGCCAATGTCGTGTCCCAAGTCGCAATAATGCGAACGGTGCCGTCTTCGTTGACGAGAGCCGTGCCCTCCTCATTCATCTTGAACTCCTGGAAGACGTGACCGATAATGGTGTCCGGCCTTTCGTTGCGGAAACCTGTAGGCGTGAAGCAGCAGGACAGGGAATCGACCTTCAGAGGATTCTTTATGCGGTCTGAGATGCGGTAACGTCCGTCGCGCAGACCTACGCAATACATCGTCTCGTTTTCGGTTGTTATGTAATAGGAGTTGATGTCTTCGCCTGTGATCCGGTTCTTCATGGCCTGCGTGTCATTGATATAGGTTTGCCAGTCGCGGTCGGCCTTTACCATACGAATCAGGGCGTCGTAACGCTCGCCACGGAACAGCAACTCGTTCTCGCTCATTGTCAACACGACCAGGTTCTGGTCGCCCTGCATACCTTCGCCGTCCTTCACCAGATTGTCAGGTGCTGCCCAGTGAGCAACAGGGTCAACGAAGGGAGTAAGCACATCGTTCCATGTATTGAAAGCAAGCACAAGTCCGTCCTCGCGAATAAGCTCATAGAGGCTGTTGTACTCCGTGTACTTGCCAGCGTTGCCGTTGCGCAGGAAGCGATGGTTGCCGGCAAGTGTCACCTTACCGTCCTTCTCGAACCTGGCAAAGAGGTTGAAGCCTTCGAAGACCGACACGCCTCTGCCCACATAATACTGCATGACCCATCCATAAGGCGCATTCACAAGTATATTCTGTAACTTGTCGGCATTGTGCTCGATGCGAAGAGCTGCACTCTCGTCGAACAGGTCTTCCTCCTGGAAACGGGAACAGCCAACAAGTGAAATTGTGGCTAATGCCACACCCATTGCGATATAATATCTTATGTTTTTCATCATCGTAGTCTTTCTTTGAGATTATTTGAGCTCATAAATGGTGACTTCATTCTGGAGGTAGTCGTTGATGTTGCTCTGGCGCTTCTCAACTTCGCGACGAAGCGTAAAGGCATAAAGCCCCCAGTTCTCTGTGTACCACTTCGTGGCGATGTCCAGCTTCTTGAGCAAGGAGTTGATGCCCGTCAGGTCTTCGTCAGCAGAAATCTTCACCCAAGGCAGGAAGTCGTCCTTGAAGGAGTTGAAGTGGCGAAGCTCTTTGTAGCGATACTGCTTGACGTAGGCATCTGCAGCCTTGTTGACAACCTCATTGTCCAAGAGGCGATGGTCTTCAAGCACATAGCGGTTCGTGGGGTCATACTCGTCGGTCTGGTCGTTATACTCTGACTCCTCGTAGAGCGTGAAGTTGTTCCAATGAGACTTGGGAGCATCCAGGTCGATACCGAGAGAGTCGATGAGGACGAGGATGTCTTCCTTGTCACCCTGACGTACGCCCATTGAAGCGGCATTGATGATGCGGTTCATCCAGCGGTGCTTAGTGTCGGTGATGATGCAGGAAAGCGTTTCCACGAAGTCCTCGTAGGTAGCTGAAGAAGCATAGTGCGTGACGTAGCCATTCTGGTGTGTCCAGACAGAGTCACGGTCCTGCCAGTTGATGGGGTCATAGCTGCCGGATGTAACCTGGCCGAACGTCACGGGATAGGACTTCGTCTGGTGCAGGATATGGGAGAATTCGTGATGCATCGTGTGGAAATATCTCTCGTTGAGCACACTCACGTCATCGCCAGCATAAGTTACGCCGTCGCTGTAGGGCTTCATTTCGTTAACGTTGTAAAGGGTTATCTTCACGCCACCAGAGGCTGTACCCAGCACTTCAGTTCCTGTGGTAGGACTGTAGCCGGACGAACCGATGAAGTGGAAGATGCGCGGTCCGTACTTCTTCATGAAGTCGTCGCCTGCGAACTTGGTGTAAACGTCATAGAACAAATATCTGATGAAGTGTGCCAAGAGCTGCGAGCGGTTGTAGTCGGCAGGTGTGAGCTGGAAGTTCATGTCGGAAGCCGACAGGTCGAAGCGATACTTTACATCGACATTATAAGGAACCACGAAGTTATCGTATAGCCACTGGTCGAACGGATAAGTTGCTTTCGTCGGGTCTACAACAGGAACTTCTGTGTCAAAGACTGAATCAGTAAAGTTGTCTCCGCCACGACAAGAGGAGAATGCAGCAACTGTTGCTACTATACCTATTATATATAATATCTTTTTCATCTTCTTCCTCATTAAAAGTTAGTGTTTTGCTCCAAGTCATTATCCTTAGGCTCATTATCCACGGGGTAGGCCTTCATGCCATCGCCTCCACCTTGTCCGCCCATTGATTGCGTACGGTTGCTGCGAGGATAACCTGCTTCGATAACATTCTGCGGAATCTGCAGGACACGACGCGGGTCGTTCCAGCGAAGATAGTCATGATGGATGTCGTCTTCCTTCGGGTCGCGATAAGCGTGATGCACGGTGATGCCATAACGCTTGATGTCGAACCAGCGGAGGCCTTCGAACATCGTTTCGATGCGACGGAAGTGAAGCACACAGTCGATCAGGCGCTTTGCATCGTCGGTAAGCCCGTCGTAGGTCCACTCGGGACTCATATCCGTTGGATGCAGCTCGCTGACGTAGATATTCTTTGAGGGCTCACCCTTGTAGAATCGATTGATGCCGTCCTGTGTGAGAGGCTCGTCCACCATGTGAGAAGCTGTCCAGAAGCCAAGGTCGGCAAGAGCCTTGTCTGTCTGACCGAGATAAACCTCTGCTTCTGCGCGGCACAGCAATGTTTCTTCAGCTGTGAAGGGCTGATAAATGATGTGGACATAGCCGATGCCGGCAATCTTGTCGGTGTACTCGAAGTACTCATAGACGCGGAACAGCCAAGAGCCATATTCCGAGCCTGCGCCCCAACGATAAATCTTACCGTCGAAGGCCTTGAGTCGGCTGTTCCAGTTCGGGCCGCCACCTTCGTAGAGGATGTCCTGAGTGTTGTCCACATTCTCGGGTTTGCTGCCTTTGTTGATAGCATAGCGGCAAGCTGAGAGCATGCGGTCGAACAACGAGTAAGTGGTCTGCAGCATATAGTTGCAGGGAGCTGTCTCGTCGTTGTAGTCATTGAGCAGGGTGTTGATGGTGTTGGCACTCATGGTTGCCCACTTACGGAGAGAGGAAGCAGGATTCGTTCCCAGAGCGGCGGTTGCATACTTCACGCACTTCTCGTAGTCGCGCTTGTAGAGATAGAAGCGGGCAGCCAAGGCATTGGCAGCATTGCGGTTGAAGTGGTAGGCAGGCACCTTGTACTTGGCATCGTCAACGAGGTCGATACCTTCAAGGATATCCTTCTCGATAAGTCTATAGACTTCAGCCACGCTCTTACGGTACTTGGGGTCGCTGTAATCGACGGTAACCGTCTTCTCCACCTCGCTGACGTATGGGATGCCCACATCGCCGGCACTCAGTGTCTCGTCCTTATATGCTTCGGCAAAGACGTTCACGAGTACGAAATGGAGATAAGCGCGAAGCAAGTGTGCCTCACCCCAAGAGTGAGCCAGGTCGCGGTCGTGAGCAGGGTCTTTGCTCATCTCGCGCATAGCCTCGATAGCATGGTTGGCTACGGCTATGCCCTGATAATATGATTCCCAAACGGTATAAGGCGTATCGTCTTCGCCAGTACTGTAGTTGTCGATGTCTTCCCACTCGTAGGCCTGCTCGTGGAAATGAGCGTAGGCATCGTTGTGGGTAGCAGGGACGCAAACGTTGTTGTCGATGAGGTTGTCGCCACTGAGTTCGCAGATGACAGCAGGCACGCTGACGGGATAGCCCGAGGTGAGCAGCTGCTGAACCTTATCGACTGTATCGATTTCCGTACGGTTGTCGGGAGCCTCGTCCAGGTCCTTGCACGAGCTCACAGTCATGATGCAGAGCAGGCAGAGAGCAAAGAGGCCGTATATATTTCTATTCATATCCTTCATATTTCTTTATTCATTACATTAGAATCCTAAACGTACGGTAGCCGTGAACTGCTTGGAGATAGGTGCAGCCACACCGCCAGAATTGATGAACTCGGGGTCTTGGCCGTTCAGCTTCTTGTCGGCATAGAGCAGACAGAGGTTTGTGGCGGCCACCTTCAAAGAGGCGCGGTTGATGAACGTCGTCTTCTTGAGCCACTCGTCGGGCAAAACGTATGTGAGGGCCACTTCCTTCAGACGGATAAAGTCGCCGTTTGCAATACGCTCTGTTGAGTAGTTGTAGGCGTTGTAAGCCGTACGCATCGTAGTGCCACCGTAGCGGTCCACCTGGTTGCGGGATGCGATGACGGGGATATTCGTCACGGATTCGTCGCCTGACATAACCCAACGGTTCTTGAACTCGCGAGGCAGAGCAGAGAGGTCGCTGTAAGCGTAGGAGAATACGGGGTCGAGACGCACGACATTTCCGCCTGCGTAGGTGAGGAAGAGGTCGAGCGAGAGGCTGCCCCAGTTCTTGCTCTTGTAGCTGAAGGTATTGTTGAACGAGCCGTAGAAGGTCGGGTCGGACGGGCCTTCATAGACGAGGAACTGGTCCAGACCCTCTGTCTCCTGGAAATTTACGTCGCCGATAGTCTTGTTCCATGCCTCGTTGTAAACTTGTGGCAGACCCTCTGAGTTGAGACCTGCAAACTGATAGCTGAAGATAGAGCGAACGGGGTAACCTTCAATGGCATAGCCCTGACCAGTCACGAGGTCGACGGCGCGGCTGGCCACCTCAAGAGAGGTAATCCTGTTCTTTGCCTTCGAGAAGATGAAGTCGGAGGTCCACTTGAAGCCTGCCTTGTCGATATTGACGGTAGAGAGGCCAAGTTCGACGCCGTGCGACTCCATGTCGGCCACGTTGGCATACTTGGCAATCTCACCGCCGGCACCCTGTGTATAGGTGCGGCCTATCAGGTCGTAGTTGTTACGTCCATAGACATCGAAAGTCACGGCGATGCGGTCTTTCAGGAAGCTCAGGTCAACGCCGAAGTTCCATTCGTGCTTCTTCTCGTAGGTCAGCTCAGAGTTGCCGAGTGAGGAGATGTAGATCTGCGATTCGGCAGCAGAGGTGAAGGGGCGCCAAGAGTTCTTCGTCATGAAGATGGCCTCAGCATTCGTCACCCATGATGGACCTGTGTCGGCAGTCAGCGAGTAGCTGCCACGAAGCTTCATCTGCGAGAGCCAGGACTTGGTGCGTTCCATGAACTTCTCGTTGGAGACGTCCCAAGCGCCTGATACGTTCCAGGTGGGAAGCCAGCGGCTCTGGTGGCTCTTGCCCAGGCGGTTCGTGCCTTCGTAGCGAATTGTGCCGTTCAGGGTGTAGCGCTGGTCGAAGTTATAGTTCACCTGGCCGTAGTAAGCCAAGGTGTTAGTCAGCGTATAGGACTCGCCGAAGTACTCGGTGTTCTCCTCGTTCATTTGCTTGAGCCAGAGGTACGGCGTATAGGTGATGCCGCCATTGTCGAACTGATAGCCCCAGCCCGTCCATGTCGTGGCAGTACGGCGAACGGAAGAGTACTCTGTGCCGACCATGCCGTTGAGCGTGTGCAAGTCGTTGAAGACATTGTTGTAGCTCGTCATGAAGCGGAAGGTATTCGAGCGCATGTTGTCGTCGTACTGATACTTGATGCCGCCCGTAGGCAGGATGGATTCGGGGAGAGCCAGCTCGTTGTCGGGGTCGGTGTAGAGGAGGCTGTTGTTGTCGCGAATCGTGGAGTTGTCGTCCTGCTCATCGACACCGGCGCGATAGGCATTAGCCTGATTGGCCTTGTCCATCACGTTGTGCTGACGCTTGGTGTGAGAGATACGGGAAGAGATGAGTCCGTTCAAGCGCCATGCCTTCGTGGGCTTGTACTCCAGTTCGCCGCGGAACATCAGCTCGGTCACGTTGATGTCGTTGTAGTTGTACTCCAGCTCGTCGAAGATGTTGAAGCCTGTGTAGAAACGCGTATAATTGATGTTTGGATCGAGGCAGCGGCTGGTGTTCATAGCGAAGCTGAAGGGGTTGATGTCGAAGTCGCGCTTCACCTCACCAGTCACGACGTCGGTCGTACGGTTCAGCGAGCCCGGAGCCTCCTGCTTACGGTAGCTGCCTTGTGCAGCAAGCTTGACGGAGAGCAGGTTGCAGCCCTTGCGGTCCTTCAAGATGTCGTAGGAGGTGTTGCCGTTGAACGTGTAGCGGTTCACGCTGCTGCGGTTGACGAACTGTCCGGGGTCTGTGAGGACAGACATCGAGAAGTAGGTCTGCGAACGGTCTGTACCGCCGCTGACGCTGACGGAGTGGTTCATCTGCACCTTGTTGGTGAAGAGGAGGTCGAACCAGTCGGTGTTGCGGAACTCGGCAGCCTGCAGATAGGCGTTGCGAGCGGCTTCGGTGTTCTGGAGACCATATTTGCCCGTCAAGGGGTCGTAGGCACGAAGCTGCTGGAACATATAGCCATAGACGCCCGTGTTCTGAGCGTTGACCATGTTGTCGAGCTGCAGCCAGCCCTTGTCGTACATCTCCTTATAGACACCCATCACTTCCTGGGAGTTCATGATATTGTAGTCGTTGTAGCTGGGCTTGAGGCGAGAGGTGAACTCACCGGTGTAGTTCACACTGGCGTGACCCTTCGCACCGCGCTTCGTCTGCACTACAATCACACCACCCATGGCGCGGGCACCATAGATTGAGGTAGCGGAGCCGTCCTTGAGGACCGTGAATGACTCGATGTCGTCGGAGTTCAAACCTGCGACGGCCGATGAAATCAGCGTCTTTGCATCGCCAGATGCCAAGTCGTCAGCACTGACATCGACGTTGTCCTCATAGATGACGCCATCCACCACCCACAGGGGCTTCGAGTTACCATAGATGGACGTAGCACCACGGACACGAATCTTAGGCGAAGCACCGAAGGTGCCCGTCACGTTCGTCACCTGCACACCGGCAACACGTCCTTCCAGCGAACGGCTCACATCAGCCAGACCCGAGAGCTTGATCTTCTCGGCATCCACCGTCGTGGCCGCACCCGTAAAGAGTCGCTTGTCGATTTGCTGCTGTCCGTTCACGATGACCTCCGTCATCTGCACGTCCTCAGCCTGCATCATGATGCGCATACCGTTCTTGGCCTTCACCTTCTCGGTGCGCATACCAATCATAGACACTACCAAAACGGCATTCGACTTGACATCGTTCAACGTGAACTTACCGTCGAGGTCCGTAATGGCCCTGTTCTGTGTTCCTTCCACCAAGACGTTTGCGCCCATCAAGGGTTCGTTGTCGTCGGCAGAGAACACCGTTCCTGACACTGTTGTCTGCGCCATTGCCATCCCGACAGTCCAGAACAGCAAAGCCGCGACAAGACTTAATTTTTTGTATATAAACATCTTTAAACTGTTAAATTTCTCTTCGTTTTTGACAACCGACTACCGACTTTTTCCGTTAACTGATGACTCTCGTCTCGTGACTGTTGTCCGTTGTCCCTTGACTGTTGTCTGTGGTCCCTTGTCCGTTGTCCTATATATTATAAATAATGTATAGTCGTAGTGCAAAGAACACAATTCAAGCCGCAAAGGTAATAACATTTTTTGGAATAATTAGCACATAATCACATTTATTTTATAAAAAGTAATACTTTTTGGACATTTTACCCCCGTTTTAAGCATTAAAATGCAACAAAAAAGGCATAAAAAGCCCGCACGCGGAAAGCAATCAAGGTATCTGGAGAGTGTAGCGGCACAAGAAAAGGGAGCCCCGAAACGAATTCGTGACTCCCATATTGTGTATAGAGAGGTTGCTACTTCACTATAACCTTGAGCATTTATGATATTACTGCCACGCTATATCTCGATACGATATCAAACTCCATTTCCTTGTTTGGCATAACATCTGACTCGCTTGCCATTACCACTCCTCGAAGAAGTGTGACCAAGTGTAGCCCTTTACGGTAAAGTCGTCGTTGTATTCCTCGTCATCTGGCGTGATGTATTGTTCGTCAGCATTGTTGTCGAACCGACTTTCTGTCAGCATCATCCTGCACTGTATGCTGATGGCTGACGATTGGGGGCGCATATAATTCTTTTTCATCTTATTTGAGTATTTTCTTGCCGTTGATAATGTTGATGCCCTTTTGAGCCATCTTCAGGCGCTGACCCGCAAGGTTGAAGACAGCCTCGTTAAGGTTAGCATTTACGTTGTCTATGCCTGTGGCATCGTCATCGAAGATGAAACCCTTGACGGCTGCGCCTTCAGGCAGGTCGAAGTAAGCACGGAAGCCTTTGATATACGCCCCTGACCCCGCCTTGCGAATCCTGCCGTCTGCCGTCATGCCGAAAATGTCGTCTGTGCTGTTCTTCTTCGTCCATTCGCCAGAAGCAACAGGAGCAAAGGAGCCGCGGAAATAATAGTTTCTGTTCACACGAGTATAGCCGGCCTCGGTATCTTCCTCGTCAATATAGACGTCGGTCAGGATGATGTCGTCTGTTATGGCTGTGGGCACGTAGATGACGTATGGGGTGCATGGCTCGAACGATGTGACTGGAACAAAGCCGAGTTCGCCATCATCGAAATCATCAAACTCGTATGCCTTGGCACCTGTGCCGAAGACTTCCTCTATGTCACCAATGGCAAAGGGCAGACAAACTGTATTCCAGCCCTCTGCAAAGCTGCGCTCGAGAATGACTCTGCCGTATGTGCCTGCCTTGATTGCCTTGGAAGAGCTTTCGTCGAGCACATAGCCGCCGGTGCCTGCATCTGTGACAGAGATGTTGAAGGCCAAATTGGCGAGGTCAACTTCGTTCTTGTCGGGGTCACTGAAAATTATGTCATAGATAGTGCCTGTGGCATCGCCTGTTGTCGCATCATCCGCACAGGTTATTGTCAGGTTGACAAGCTCTCCGCTGTTACCTTTGAAAGTCTTGTTACTGCCGGAGTAGCAAAGGAAATGATAGATGCCGTCGCCATTAGGCTCTTCCACAAGGAAGTCATGTCCGTCGGCGCGCTCTGCATTGAGCGTTGCCATGAGCTCACCTCCTCCGTCATAGGCGATACGGACACCGTCGGGCAGACTCATCCAAAACTCGAATGCGATGAAGTCGTTCACTGGATTATCCAGTACCATGGAGACTTCTTTCGTCTCCCCTGCGGCTATGGAGAAGTCTGCCACAGTCAGTTCGTCGGTTACTGCATCGGCTTGCTTCGGAGCTGCAGACCTTCTTCGTGGAGCGGCTGTAGGCTGGTTGGCGTTTGCCATGATGAGCGATACGACATTGACAAGGTCCATCACGTTGATAGTGCCGTTCTCGTCCATGTCGGCAGCG
>CACXLY010000047.1 GCA_902768605.1 uncultured Bacteroidales bacterium | reverse complement strand
AAACGGCGATGGCGATGTCGACATTGCTGACTACACTTACATCCTGAACCTCATGGCAGACGAAGCATATGACGCAAAGGCTGACGTGAACCAGGATGGTGAAGTGGACGTAGCCGACGCAACGTATGTGCTGAACATCATGGCTGATATGGAATAAGCAACTGATACGAGGAAACCGGGGATATCTTAGGCTGTCCTGAGTGACCCCGGGTTTTCCGGGAATCCATCCATCAAGCCCCCTGCGGACCTTCCGCAGGGGGCTTTTTGTGTGGGAATCGTTGGCGTCCGGTGAATTAAGTCTCGAAGAGACGACAGACCACAGGCGGGGGTGATTTCCGCCTGCGCCCGACCGAAGGGAAGACCCCCCGGAGCTATGTCGATATAAAAGCCCTGGAAGGGCGAAAGAACACAGGCGGGGGCTGCAGCCCCCGCAACAGGTGCGGATGGTAAACGGAACCCCGACGGGGTGGAGAGAATAGGAATGTTCTGTCGTGCCTTCAGCACTTAGTTGTTGCGATGTCTTCTTGCCGGGGGTTTCACCCCCGTCTGTGCTCTTTTCAGGCTTACAGCCTTCGTTTTCCGTCGCCTCATTACTTGGGGGTTCACCCCCGTCTGTGCTCTTTTCAGGCTTTCAGCCTTCGTTTTCCGTCGCCTCAGCTATTTCAAACCTCCGAATAGCGAGCCCTCTACTGTAGCATTGCCTTCAGTGCTCTGACAGGGGGCGTTGAAAACTCCTTGCTGTGGCGTTGAAAGTTCCTTGCTGTGGGAAAGGCCGTTCCTTGCTGTGGGAAAGGCCGTTCCTTGCTGTGGCGTTAAATTCCCCTTCAAGGGGGTTAGGGGGTCCCTCTCTGTCGCCTCACTCGGTTCGGCTGCTGGAGTTGAGGTATTCGTCGAGTGTGATGCCTTCCACTTTGAGGAAGCATGCGCGGACGGTCTGTATCGTGCCGAAGCCGGCGGCGAGTGTGTCGCCCATGCTCTTGATGTCGCCGCGGGATATCATCCGCTTCAATTCGGCCACGCGAAAGCTGCTGATGTAGTCGTGAACGTTATTGAAGCCCTGACTCCTGACGCTCTGCAGGACGAGGTGACGGTTCAGACCGATCTGCTGACACAGACGGTCGCGGCCGAACGTGCTGTCTTTCCACTCCTTGTCATGCTTCTGCATCCAGTAGTTGATGATTTTGAAGCGGCGCAGGTTTGCCTCGTTGAAGTCCTCCTGTTCCTTCTCCTTGTTCTCCTCGGGCGCTTCCGCCACTTCCTGGATGACGGGCCGCGGCAGTTGCAACGCGATGGTTTCCAGCGTGCGAAACATGAGGTAGAGGTTCAGGAGGGTAAACAGGATGATGTAGATGGCCAGCAGAGTCCTGTCGTAGAATATGGCGACGTATGTGTAGAAGACTACGGAGAGCCCCATCGCCACGCAGTATCCCAGCAGGTATCGCGGCACGTTGGCGTGTCGGGCCATTCGGCGCGGCAGCATGAAGATGTTGGTGATGTAGTAGATGCTGAGGCCGAGGGCGCAGAGCCGCATCAGGATGTCGCTGCTCAGCACTTTCCTGGCCAGTTCCTCCGCCGAGTAGATATAGACGATACGGCTTCCCATCAGCGCTGCGACGAGATAGATGCCGATGAGCACCAGTATGGGCCTTGCGTAGCGCCACATGCGCTCCCACTGCAGGAAGCCAGGCATCGAGATGTTCAGCGGGTAGATGCTCTGCAGGTAACACGCGCAGAGCACGGCCAGCAGCATTGCCGGATGCAGGATTCCCGGCTCGCCAACGGCGATGTCGTGGCTGAAGAACGACGCCGCGAGCAGTGTGCAGAAGAAAATCCCGTTGACCCAAGCCAGGCACAGATACTGTACCCTGTGACGCGCAAAAAGACCCATCACGCAGGTTATCACAAAATGGACCACGGCGGAACCTGCGAGCGTCATGAAAAGTACGTTTTCGCTCATGCTGTTTTTGCTTTTTCCACTGCAAAGTTAAGCCTTTTCGTTTAATCTTTCGACGTTTTAAGGATTTTTTTCTGCGAATCGCGCGTGCGTATCATAAATAATAGTATATTTGTACACATATTATGTATCAACTATCTTTAAACAAAAAAGCCTTATGAAAAAAACTACACTTTTTTCCCTGCTCGCCATGATGTTCCTCTGCATGAGCAGTAATGTATGGGCAGCCGACGAGCCGTTCTACACGCTCTTCACTGTGCCATTCGCCACGGGTTCCAATCACACGAGCTACAGCGACTATTTCGACGATGTGCACGACGGCATGACTTGGAACGCGCCTGGCAACCAGAGCCTCGAAGGCAAGTGGCGCATCGGCGGCAAGAGCCTCGACGGAGTGGACCGCACTATCACGGCAAAAACTCCCATGGGCAGTGAAATCGACCGCGTCATCGTCAACCACCTGGGCGTCAGTAAGGCATCGTTCGTGGTTAACAGCATGACCCTCACCGTTGCCAGCGATGTGGAGTACACCACGGTAATCGACGAAGTGGTCCTCACCCCTGCTTTCGAGCAAGGCGTTGAAGGCAGCGTGGAGTTCCTGCCCTCTATCGACACGCCATGGCCCACAGATGCCTACTACCGGCTCACCATCAATGTGACCAACCCCAACGCGAGTAACGCAGGCCTCGACCTCACGTCGATTGAGTTCTTCGCACCCGGAGGAGGCAGCGGCACAACAGTTGAGAAGCCCGTCATCGAGCCCAACGGCGGCACCTTCTCAGAGCCCGTCACCGTCACCATCACCGCTGGCGAAGACTGCCAGATCTACTACACGACCGACGGCACTGACCCCGAGATGACCCACGGATTGTATACCGAGCCCTTCACCGTCAGCGAGACTTGCACCGTGAAGGCTATCGCGTACGACGTGACAGGCGCTCCCAGCAGCATCGCTTCTGCAACCTTCAACTTCCCCTCCGTCATCACCAGCATCGCCGAACTCTGTGCAGCAGAGCCCGGTAGCGTTACCGTGCAGTTCCTCGGCTGGACGGTGACCGGCGTTAAGGGCAAGAATGCGTACTTCAGCGACGGCGTGAATGGCATCCTCCTCTATGAGGACGGACACGGCTTCGAGGTGGGCGACCAACTCAGAGGCCAGGCAACGTTCAACCTGACAGCCTTCAGGGGAGCTCCCGAAATCACAGGCCTCAAGACCACTACCGAGGGCGTTGTCGTTGCAGCAAAAGACGTCCAACTTTCCCCCATCGAGACCACCATCGGCGCACTGCAGACAAACATGCAGGGCTGCGTTATCAAACTCACAGACCTGACGTACACCGAGGGCGTCTTTAAGGACGCAACGGGCGCTGAAATCATACCCTACAACACTTTCAACATCACGATGCCGACCCTCGAAGACGGTAAGACATACGACGCAACCGGCATCGCCGTCTATTTCGACAAGTGGGAAATCGCTCCCCGCACGTCGGACGACTTCGTCGAAGCAGGCACCGTCGTTAACGTCGCTAAACCCGTCATCACTCCCAACGGCGGCACATTCACCGAGCCTCAGGAAGTGACCATCACTGCCGAAGAAGGCTGCACCATCATCTACACCACCGACGGCACCGACCCAAGCTTCGCAGCTGGCTCTCAATACACTGGCCCCTTCACCGTCAGCGAGACATGTACCGTCAAGGCTATCGCAGTGGACGTGACCGGCGAACCAAGCAGCATCGCATCCGCCGAGTTCACATTCATCTCGGCTACCGCAGTGCCCTCCATCGCAAGACTTTGCCCGCTCGCTCCCGCCGAGGGAGAAGTGGAAGTCCTTGTCGATTTCAACAACTGGATCGTGACAGGCGTCAAGGGCGGCCAAGTGTACTTCACCGACGGCCCTAACGGCATCGTACTCTATCAGAAAGATCACGGCTTCAACCTCGGCGACAAGGTAACCGGTCGCGCTGTGGTTAAACTGACCACTTACAACGAGTGTGCAGAGATCCTCGGTCTTAAAGCAACCACCGAAGGCATCAGCGTGGAAGCAGACGCCACACCCGAGACGATTGCACTCAACGAACTTAACTCCCTCTCTCAGGACAAGCAGGGATGCCTCCTCCGTCTCGAAGAGGTGACCTACGACGCAGAAAGCGGAGTCTTCATCGACAGCGACGACAATTCCATCACTCCTATGACCAACAAGTTCGTCGCCTTACCCGAGCTCTTAGACGGCAAGACGTACAACGTGACGGGTGTAGCCATCTGGTACGTTCCCACAGGTGAAGCAGGCACTTGGATGATTGCGCCGCGCTCTACCGACGAGTTGGAACTCATCACGTCACAGGAGGCCCCGATTTCTTCTTGGAGTGTCGAGGAGGAAGTCGTCGACATCAATGGCGAAGTGACTGCTGTCTTCACGACCAATTCCGACGGTGCCGTGAGCTATACAAGCTCTGACGAAAGCGTTGCCATCATCGATGCCGCCGGCTTGATACGTCCCGTAGGACGCGGCGTCACCACCATCACGGCCGACGTTGCCGAGACGGAAAACTTCCTGCCGGACAGCAAGAGCTTCACGCTCACCGTAAAGAAGGACGGCTACGTCGACATAATATTCGCTTACGATGACGAAGACATCACCGGCCAGGGCGCTCCCGAGGTGGGTGGCGAGCTGACGGCAACTCGCAACGATATCGTTACGCTCTATGCCAACAGAGCATACGCGAAGGTCGGCGACACCCACATTAAGGTTTACGGTACTAATGACAACGGCGATAGCTTTGTTCAGCTGTCCGTTGCCGACGGCTATGCCATCACTCAGATTGTCATGACAGCAACCGGCGAAAGCAATATCAAGGCCTGGAAGGACCAGTTCGGAGCAGAAGTGGCAGTCGATGGCGAGACCGCTACATGGCAAGGCCTGCAGAACTGCGTCATCTTGACGAACCAGGAGAGAGGGCAAGCACGCCTCAAGACCATCAGCGTGGCAATCATGAAGCTTGAAGACACAGGCAAGACCGTCACCATTGGCGAGTGCGGACGCACCACGTTCTGCTGCGACACGAAAGTCGTCGTCTCCGGTGCTGCGCAGTTTGCCGTTGCCAGCGTCGTCACCAGTGCCAACGGTCCGGTTCTCGTGACCGATGACCTCGGCACAGTAGTTCCCGCCAATACCGGCGTGTTGCTGACGGGCGCTCCTGGTGAATACAAGGTTTACACCCAGCCTGACCTCGAGGAGAACTACCCGACGGCCAACTACTTGATGGGCGTTCTGGAAGAGGTGGCAGCACCATTCGGCAGCTACGTCCTGCAGGAGGATGGCCCGATGGCTTTCTTCAAGTTCGTCGATGAAACGATTGTCAACGTTCCCGCCGGCAAGGCATATCTCAGCCTGCCTGGCACGTCGTTGCAGAATCTCTTCTTTACCGAGGAGGATTACGAGACGGGCATCAACCTGGTTGAAGCTAATGAGAGCGACGCCATCTACAATCTCGCAGGCCAGCGCCTCAGCAAGATGCAGAAGGGCATCAACGTCGTAGGCGGCAAGAAGATACTTAAGTAAGGCACAGGCCGCGCAAAGCGAAGCCCCATCCGAGCAGTCGGGTGGGGCTTTTCTTTTAGGGGCGGAGAGCAGGGGATGCTGGGGAGACTAGTCTTACTAGTTTTAAATAGTCTTACTAGCTCGTGTGGCGCGGCTAATAGAGTCTGATGAACTCGTAGGTGTTGCCCACAGCGGCGAGGTATCGCTTGAAGTCGTCGAGGGCGATGACTACGGTGCCGCGGCAGTCGTTGGGGTGGAAGGAGAGCGTTTTCCTCTCGGGCTGACGGTAGTTGCTATCGTCGAGGAGCGCCGCGTCGAGGAATAGATGGACGTGATGCTCCTCGTCGTTGATGAGTCCGAAAGGTGAAACGCTGCCGGGTTCCAAGCCCAAGTACTTCATCATGCGTTCAGGCGAAGCGAACGACAGTTTGCCTGGCGAGTTCTTTCCCTGCGCCATGAGGGCTGCCTTCAGTCGTGCCTCGAGGTCGTGGATGTCGAGATCGTGGTCGCAATGGAAGCAGATGAGGTAGTGCTGATTGCCTTTGTGGTTGCGCATGAAGATGTTTTTGCAATGCACCGACCCGTCGTCGTGCCACCACCGCTTTGCTTCCTCGATGGTCTTTCCCTCGGGATGCTCGTAGCAAGTGAACGGTATGTCGTGCTCGCGGAGAAACGTGAGCACCTTTTCCTGTCTGTCTGACATATTGATGTGTGATAAGATGTGAGTATCAGAGCGACGCGAGGAGGCACTGGCAGCCTTCCGAGACGTCGCGCCACGTGGCCTCGAAGTCGCGCGTGTACCACGGGTCGGCCACGTCGCCGCGTCTGCTGGTGAAGTCGAGCAGCTTGTGTATCTTGCCCTCCGGGTCGCCGTCGCAAATGCTTTTCATATTGCGGATGTTCCATTCGTCCATGCCGATGAGCAGGTCGAACTGCGCATAGTCGCGCCTCGTCATCTGCCTGGCAGTCTTTCCGTCGCACGATATGCCGTGCTCTGCCAGCTTTCGGCGGGCAGGCGGATAGACGCCGTTTCCGATTTCCTCTGTCGAGGTGGCAGCCGACTCGATGCAGAACTCATCCTCCCGGCCCGCCTTGCGCACCAGGTCTTTCATGATGAACTCGGCCATCGGGCTGCGACAGATGTTCCCGTGGCACACGAAAAGTATACTTTTCATACGTGTTTGCTTATTTTGTGCGCAAAGATAGAAAAAAATCCCTAATCTTTAATCCTTAATCCTTAATCTTTTTATATATTTGCATCAAAAACATAACCATAAACTGCAAATCATGAAGTATATTCAGACCCTACTTGTGCTCTTGGCACTTGCCTTGCCTCTCCATGCCGACAACTGGATGAAGCGTCTGCCCGACGATGCTTACGTCTGCACCCTTTCCATACCTGGCAGCCACGATACGGGCACAGGCAACGGCTTTCCCGGCGTCGGGACGTCCATCTACGGACCTTTTGGCGACAAGTACGCACGCACTCAGGACCGCAGCCTCGAGGAGCAGTGGAACATCGGCGTACGTGCCTTCGACCTCCGTCCGTGCGTTAAGGACGGCTACATGAACGTCAACCACGGCATCGTGCCTACCAACCTGCGCTTCGACGACGCACTTGCCTTCCTGCGCGACAAGCTGAGGGAGAACCCCTCGGAATTCGTCGTGATACACCTCCTCCACGAAACCGACGGCGACGACAACGCGAGCAACTACGGCGAGCGACTGCTTGAGCTGCTGGGTCGCAACGACTTGAAGGACTTCTTCGTGGATTTCAAGAAGGAGCTGACGGTGGGTGACATGCGCGGCAAGATGCTGTTGCTCAGCCGCAACGAATACGCCAGCCAGCCCGTCGGAGGCTTTTTCAGGAACTGGACCGGGCAATTGGACTGGAATGCGCAGCGCAACGGCCGCATCCAGGGAGCGAGTGGCGCGACGGCCGTCCTCTACATGCAGGACTTCGCCGAGACGTGGCGCGACGGCGACCTCGACCGTAAGGTGGCCGGCGTCCGCCAAATGCTCGACTTCAGCACTAAGCACAAGACGAACACGGCAACGGATATCGTCTGGGTCTATAACTTTGCCTCGGCCTACTCCAAGACGTCGAGGCTCTACATCCCATTCATCGTGGACCAGGAAGTATCGTCGAGCGACGGCTATCGCGACAACGCGGCACACACCAACGCCGCCATTATCGACTACCTGGCCGACCCGTCGAACACGGCCGGCCCCACCGGCATCATCCTGGCCGACTACGTGGGCGTCAACACGAGCAACGGCTACCAGACGCGCGGACAGGAGCTCGTGGACGCCATCATCGCCAATAACTTCCGCTATCTCCGCGACATGACTCAGGTGGGGGAGGACGACGCGACCTATCGCAAGACCGTTGACATGACGGCACGCATCGTGAATCCCCGCTTCAACAGTAACATGCTGGAGGGCTGGGCCGGCGATGCCTTCGGCGCCGACAACCCTAAGGAGAACGCCGAGCACTTCAATCGCGACTTCGACACCTACCAGACCGTCACCGACCTCCCAAACGGCGTCTATGCCATCGCCTGCAAAGCCTTCTACCGCGCCGGCGAGCCGCAGGAGGCCTACGAACACTATAAGGCGCGCGACCTGGCGCTTCGCAATGCCCGACTCTATTCGACGACAGGCTCCGTGACACTCACATTCCCCATCGTCTTGCCCTTTTCAAAGACCGTCAACAGCGCGAAGGGCGTGGGCCGCGAAGCGTATGCCACCAGCGGCACCCGCAAATACTACATCCCCGACGACATGATAGCGGCGGAGTACTATATGCATACGGTCGGCGCCTACGACAATATCATCTTCGCCGGCGTCGATGACCATACGCTCACGTTTGGCGTCCGAAAGACCCAGGCAGCAGGTCAGGACTGGTGCGTCTTCGACGACTTCAGCCTCACGTATTACGGCAACCAGGAGACTGCATACCGTCAGTGGCTCACGGAGATGAAGAAGAAAAAGGTCAGCTATACGAGCGTGACCGTCAGTAATAGCTATCTGAGCGCCTACAACACGGCATTCAGCGCGACAGCCAGCGACAGGGCGAGCGCCATCGCTGCCATGCAAGCCATCGATGCTGCGTGGGAGGAAATCGCCGTCAATGCGGAGCTGTGGGCCGAGTACAAGCAGGTGGCAGCCGAGGCCGAGGCGTTGCTCGCCAGCAACCTTTACAGCGAAGAGGCCAAGGGCTTTCTTCGCGCCTACTATGCCAACGTGTACCAAAAGAACCTCTCTGCGCTCGACCTCACCAACGAGCAGCTGCCGCAGGCCATCGACGAACTGCGCGCGTACATGGAGCTGATGAGTACCGGCGAATGGACCGGCATCTCGGAGGTGCCGTCGGACGATGTCGAACGTCCGATGTCCAATGGTCAATGGTCAATCGTCAATGGCCAATGGACGCTCGACGGCAGGTCAGTAGCCCGTCCGCAGCAGCCCGGCATCTACATCACGAAGTCCCGCGACGGCAAAGTCCACAAGGTGCTTCGCTAAACTTCACACATCCTTTCGAGAAATCCTTCAGCAGGGGAAGAGAAATCCCACAGCAGGGGAAAGAGAAATCCTTCAGCAAGGAAAAAGAGATCCCACAGCAAGGAAAGCGACTTCCCACAGCAAGGAAAGCGAAATCCTTCAGCAAGGAAAAAGAAATCCCACAGCAGGGAAAGCGTCTTCCTTCACGTGGGAGAGCTTGCTTTGTCGCGACGAAGCAATTGCTGCATGGCGACAAAGCAATTGCTGCATGGCGACGAAGCAAGCTCTCCTTTATGTAAAATCGGGCGTCGGATGCCGATTGGGAGCCGGTTCCGACGCGTCTGCCGGACTTATTCCACGGGCGGCACCTCAATCTGGGAGCCGTAGCGGTGGTATTCGTTCGAGATGGACTGCTCCTGGATATAGCGTGCGAGCTCGATGCGGCCGTTGCTGACGGGCGGCGCCTGCTCGATGTATTTGTCCACGGCGGCTGCTGCCTTGAAGACGACATCGGGCACGAAGGCGGAGATGGTGCGCACGCGCTCGTACTGCTTCAGGCTCTTGCAGAATTCCTCCACGCTTTCCGTCTTGATTTGCCCCGAGAGCGGGCTGACGTCGGAAAGCAGGGAACAGCCCCTGTCCAACGAGATGGTGAGCGGCGTGTGAACCGTCTTGGCGGCCAGGCAGACCATTTTGATTTTCTCTATCGACTCGTCGCCGAAGAGGCGCAATACCATGCCGTCCTTCAGCGGGAGGTAGCGGAAGACGTTCTGCTCGCCGCGGATTTCGGGGTGCAGATTGCGCGCATGGCGGAACTCCTTCTCGTACCATTGGCTGTACGACGTGCGGTAGTCGGTCGTGTTGCCTTTGTCGGTGATGTGCATGAACTGAGCCACGTAGTTCGGTCCGCCGGCTTTCAGGCCCGGCCCAAACGCGCTGAGCTTCATGCCGCCGAAAGGCTGACGGCCCACGATGGCTCCCGTGATGCCGCGATTGATGTAGAGGTTGCCGGCGCGTATGTTGTTCTTCCAGTAGCGTTGCTCTGCTTCGTCGAGCGACTGCAGTCCGCTCGTCAGTCCGTAGTCGAGGCCGTTGACCAGGTTGACGGCTTCCTCCAGCGTGTCGAAAGGAGCCACGGCCAGCAGCGGCGCGAAGAGCTCCGTGCGGAAGGTGAAGGAGCTGGGCTTGACGTCCACTTTGATGGTGGGGCGCAGGATGTAGTGGTCCTCATCGACATACTTCGGAGCGACGAGCCAACGCTCTCCCTCCTCGAGCGTGAAAGCACGCTCCAGCTTCTCGTTCTTGTTGGTAATCATGGGCCCGACGATGTTGCCGGCGTCCCATACGGGGCCGGTCTTCAGGCTGACGGCACAGTCCTT
The DNA here is from genome assembly GCA_902768605.1 of uncultured Bacteroidales bacterium. The sequence goes on along the minus strand of CACXLY010000047.1, from coordinate 11,334 downwards.
CAGCTTCTCGAAGAACTCGGGGCTGTCGTAAACGGAGCGTTCCACCAGCATGAGCGAGCAGGCGGAGCATTTCTGGCCGGCGTTGCTGAAGGCCGAACGGCATATGTTCATGATGGCGTGGTCGCGGTCGCACTTGGCCGTGACGATGATGACGTTCTTGCCGCCCGTCTCGGCGCTCAGCGGCTTGCGTGGGTTGGCATGAGCCAGGGCCTGCGCCGTGTCCGTGCCGCCCGTCAGGATGACGTGCTTCACGACGGGCGATGACGTCAGCAGCCGCTTGCCCTCGCTGTCGGGCACAGCAAGCTGCAGGGCCTCCCTGGGCACGCCGGCCTCGTAGAATGCCTTCACGAAGAGCTCTGCCACGGGAGCCGCCACCGTTGCCGGCTTCAGGATGCAGGTGTTGCCTGTCGCCAAGGCAGCCACGACGCCGCCTACGGGGATGGCACACGGGAAGTTCCAGGGGGATATGACAAGCACGGTGCCCTTGGCCTTCAACTCGATGTCGGGCAGGGCGGCAAACTTCTTGACCGTCGTCGTGTAGAAACGGCAGTAGTCAATCGCCTCGCTGACCTCCACGTCGGCTTCCTCGAACGTCTTGCCCGTCACGGCACACATGCAGCCGCACAAGTCGCCGCGCATCTGGCCGAGTACGTTGGCCACGCGGTACATGAGCCTGTGGCGCTCCTCCACCGACGTCCTGCGCCAGCCCGCGGGATCTGCCTCGGCGGTGGCCAGGATGGCCGATGTCTCGTCGGCCCCTATGATGGTGGCCTTCGGCTTTTGCGTCTGCCACTTCTCGAAGACCCGTTCCACCCAGCGCTGGTTGCACTCGCGGTCGAAGTCGGTATCCGGCTCGTTGTGCAGCTCGTCCTGAGGCTCCTGCCCCTCGTACGGCTTGTTGCGGTCCTGCGTGCGCGTCGGCGTGTGGTCCAGATGGTCTTTCATGTTGTACGCCTCGATGAACTGTTGCTGCAGTTCTTTCCATTCCTTCGTGTCGGGCTTTAGTGAAAAACTGTGCGTGAGGAAATTGTCGGGCGCCGTATTCTCGTCCATTCGGCGCACGAGATAGCTTATGGCGTTCAGGAAGTTCTCTTTCGTCACCACGGGCGTGTAGAGGATGACGTGGTTGCCAAGCTTCTTTTGTGCGCGCCAGACGTGGTTGGCCATGCCCTCCAGCATCTCGAAGCAGAAGCAGTCTTTAGGTGTCTGATACATCTGCGTGAGCAGGTAGGCGTAGGAGATGGTGAAGAGGTTGTGCGACGCCATGCCGATGTGGAGCACGCGCGCGTTCTCGGGCTTCAGGCCCCGCTCTATGAGGTGCAGGTAGTTGGCGTCGACCTCGGTCTTCGACTTGCGCACGGGGTTGGGCCAGCCTCGCAGGTCGCTCACGATGTTCTCCATGTCGAGGTTGCAGCCCTTCACGATGCGCATCTTGATGGGTGAGCCGCCCTCGCTGACGCGCTTGCGTGCGAACTCCAGCAGCTCCGTCTGGAAGCCCTCGGCATCAGGCAGGTAGGCCTGCACGACGATGCCTGCCTCGTAGTTCTTGAACTGGGGCAAGGAGAGCACGTCCTTGAAGACGCGCATAGTCAGGTGAGCATCCTTGTACTCCTCCATGTCCAGGTTGATGAACTTCGACCTCGTCACGCCGTTGACGTCCGTGTATGGGTTGTCGATGGCGGCCTGATAGAGGAGGGAGATGCGGCGGATGAGCTCCGGATAGCACTCCTTATAGTTCAGCGCATGCGTCTGCGCGTAGATGCCCGAGATTTTGACGGAGATGTAGTTGATGTCTGGTTCCTTTATCGCGTCGAGGTAGGAGTAGAAGCGCTTGTCGGCCTCGGCATCGCCCAGCACGACCTCGCCCAGGAGGTTCACGTTCTGCCCGATGTCCTCCTTGAAGCGCGTGGCCAGGTGTTCTGTCAGGCTGGGGCGCGCGGCATTGATGATGACGCGGCTCGTGTCGCGACGCAGGCGCCACTTGATGATGGGCACAGCTGCCCAGTTGAACAGCGGCAGGTAGGCAAACTTCCGATACATCCAGAACAGCGTGCGGTCCGTACTGTCGAGGAAACGCGGGATGCCGTACAGGTCGATGAGTTCCTTGACGCGTAGCGCCAGCTTCTGATTGTCGCGTATCTGACTCGTCTCGTCGAGCATACGCACGATGAACTTCTTGTCCGTGGGTGTCGTCACCATTGTGCCGTACATGTGTTGCTCGCTCTTCTCGGTACTCGTCAGGCCCGAGTAGCTTTCGTCATAGAGTTTCCGCATCCACGCGAAAACCTCTTCGATGGTTGGTAAATTCTGATTTTCCATGATATAAAGAGTTGTAATAGTTGTTCTGTGAAGGTTCGTTTTTCCTATTTAAACAGTTTCTGAGCCATTTCATAGAGGCTTCGGCGCCATGTGAGGAACTCGTGGGCTGTCCCCTCTGAGATGTAGGCTTCCGCGTTGAAACCTGCTGCCTGCAAATCTGCTACGGCCTTGCGCACGCGGTCGGGGCCTTCCTTGCTGCCACAGCTGATGAAGATGTAATCCACCTGTTTCTTATCCTTTATCTCCTCAGGAGAATAGACGCCGCCACTGAGCAGTCCGTAGTGGCCAAAGACTTCGGGACGGGCCAGCGTGATGGAGTGCGTCTCCATGCCACCCATGGAGAGGCCCGCCATGGCGCGGTTCTTCTTGTCGGCCTTCGTGCGGAAATGGCTGTCGACATAGGGGACCAGTTCGTCCACGAGCACCTTCTGGAAGTCCTCTGCCACTTTTCCCCGGTCGAAGTTACGTCCAAACACGACATCATTCGTCATGCCGTAGGTCATCACCACAATGAAAGGAAGCGCCTTCCCGTCGGCAATCAGGTTGTCCATGATGATGTTGGCCTTGCCTTGAACAGGCCAGCTGGTCTCGTTCTCTCCCCATCCGTGTTGCAGATAGAGGACGGGATAGCGCTGCTTTCTGTTCTTCTCGTAGCCTGCCGGAGTGTAAACGTAAGCCACCCGAAGCTGGTCGCCGTGCACCTTGCTTGGGAACAGTATCTTCTGCACGTTCCCATGTTCGATGTCAGTCCTTTCGGCAAAGAACGCGCCATCATGAGCAGGCACTTCCACTCCGCTCATCCATCTTGCTCCGCCATAATAGCTGTTGGTGCCAGGGTCCAACACCTGGGCTCCGTCGATGGATAGGGTGTAGTAGTGGAAGCCTTCGTCCTCGGGTATGAGCGTCGTGCCCATCCACGACCCGTCGCTCTGCTTCTTCAAGACAGTTCCGCCCATACCTCCGCCATGACCTGCTGAGGCAATGACATAACGGGCATTGGGGGCAGAGATGCGGAACCGCACATAACCCTGCGAATTGACTTGGGGATATTGCTGGCGGGGTTGGCATGTGGCTGAGGGCTTGAAGTCGTCCTTGATGTCAGGATTGTCCGAAGAGGGGATGAAGTCACGGATTACGCGATACACGTTCTTGGGTTTGTATTCTCTGTCGAAGGGCAGGGGATAGTTGTTCTCGCCCAACCAGGAGTCGCGGTCGCTGAGATTCCAGAACGTCACGCAGTCCACTTTGTCAGCATGGCGACGCATCACCCTGAACACGGCAGCATATTGCGCCTCCTGCAGCAGCTTCTGGTCGTTACTGATTGTTGCACCCTCATTCCGGCTGAATCGCAGTTGGCCGCCCATCTCTGCATTCACGCGGATGTCGAGCTCCGTCATGTGGATGTGGTCAACCACCTCTGCATACTTGCTTACAGCGGCTTCAATGTCTTCCTCCGAAGGGCCGTAGATGTTGTAGTGACCCTGCATGCCGATGCCGTCGATGGGAACGCCTGCCTCCTTCATCTCCTTGACCATGTTGTAGATACGGTCGCGCTTCACGGGGTCGCACTCGTTGTAGTCGTTGTAGAAAAGCAGGGCATTGGGGTCGGCCTCGCGTGCAAATTGGAAGGCTTTGCGGATGAACTCGTCGTTGCCACATATCTTGTAGAAGTTTGACTCGCGCAGGGGTTGGTCCGGACCGTTGGGCCTGCGTCCGCCGTCAGCAATCGCCTCGTTGAAGACATCCCAGCAATAGACCACATCCTTGTAGCGGTTCACTACCGTATGAATGTGTTCCCTCATGCGTTCAAAGAGCACTTCCTTGCTGACCAGATTGTGTTTCTTGTCGTAAAACATCCAGTCGCCTATTTGGTTGTGCCACATCAGGGTATGTCCGCGCAGCTTAATGCCATTCTCGCGGCAGAAGTTGGCCACGCGGTCGGCTCTTTCCCACGTCCACTTCCCCTCTTCGGGGTGTACGGAAACGGGCTTCATGTCGTTCTCTGCCGTAATGCTGCTGTACTCGCGCTTCACCAAATCGACTTGCTCCTCCGCAGAGATGTTACGCTGGTTCACAGCCACACCAATCAGGAAATAGTCCTTGTACGCATCTTTAAAACCTCTTCTGTCCTGCGCAGTTGCTACAGTTACAGACAAGACACAGAGTGTCAAAAAAAGAATCTTTCTCATGCTTCTTTTATCTGGAATGTGTGTTAATGTATTGCCAGGGTACAAATAATCCTTGTTTAGGAAACATCTTTCGATACAAAGATAGTGATTATTTCGATAATATTGTATTAATATTTCGCGGATTGCATGACAAAAATACAAGTTTTTTGTTTCCCTACAAAGAAATAAGCGGATTATTTTATGCTAACCCGCAATATTAATATAAAAGAAAGGGAATAATATGGCAGCTGGCACAAAGGAAACCTGAACCGATGGCCGACGGCTATTTGGGCATGTTATGTGAGCACTTCTGGCACGTGTTGCAAAGCATTATCATACTCCCCTCTCTGCCCAATCGCCGCGGTCGAGGCTGCGGTAGCCGATGGCTTCGGCAATGTGTTGGCTCTGCACGTTCTCGCTACCGGCTAAGTCGGCAATGGTTCTTGCCACTTTCAGGATGCGCGAATATGCACGCGCGCTGAGCTTCAGCCGTTCCATCGCCATCCGAAGCATGTCGAGCGAGGCGTTGTCGGGCTCCGCGAACTTATGAAGCATCTTCTCGCTCATCTGCGCGTTGCAGTGGATGCCCTTGTAGGGCTGGAACCGTTCCTCCTGTATCTTGCGTGCCTTTATCACTCTCTCCCTGATGACCGAACTCGGCTCGCCCGGCTGCATCTGGCTTAGCTGTGCGAACGGCACAGGTTGAATCTCGCAATGGATGTCGATGCGGTCGAGTAGAGGACCTGATATCTTGTTCAGGTATCGCATGATTTGTCCGGGCGTGCAGCAGCAATGTTTGTCAGGATGGTTGTAATAGCCGCACGGACACGGGTTCATGGAGGCGATGAACATGAACGAACAGGGATAGGTGATGGTGTATTTTGCCCGCGAGATGTTGATGACGCGGTCCTCGAGGGGCTGACGAAGAACTTCGAGCACCGAACGCTGAAATTCCGGCAATTCATCGCAAAAAAGCACCCCATTATGCGCCAGACTAATCTCGCCGGGTTGTGGGTTTGCACCGCCTCCCACGAGTGCTACTTGCGAGATCGTGTGGTGCGGCGAACGGAATGGCCGCTGCGCGATGAGCGAGCAGTCGCTTTTCAGCTTGCCAGCCACAGAGTGAATCTGCGTCGTCTCCAGACTCTCGCGAAGCGACAAAGGCGGCAGAATGCTCGGAAGTCGCTTCGCCAACATGCTCTTGCCGCTGCCCGGCGGGCCTATCATGATAAGGTTGTGGCCGCCGGCTGCCGCTATCTCAAGGGCTCTCTTAACTTGCTCTTGGCCCTTTACGTCTGCGAAGTCGAACTCAAATTCGCTCTGCTTCGAAAAGAACTCTGCCCTTGTGTCTATGATGGTCGGCTCCATCTGCTCCAATCCATTCAGATGCCCGATGACTTGATTGATGTGGCGCACGCCATAGACATGCAGGTTGTTCACCACCGCAGCTTCACGCACGTTTGCCTCTGGCACGAAGAGTCCCTCGAAGCCTAACTCTCGAGCCTTGATGGAGATAGGCAGCGCGCCCTTGATGGGCTGAAGCGAACCGTCCAGACTCAGCTCACCGACCATCATGTAGCGGTTCAGCATCCGTGCATCCACTTGTCCGTTTGTGGCAAGGATGCCTATCGCCATCGGCAAGTCGAAGCCCGAACCTTCCTTGCGCACATCGGCTGGGGCCATGTTGATGGTAATCGCGTGTTCCGGAAAGGTGTAGCCGCTGTTCTCTATTGCCGCAAGGATGCGCTCATAGCTCTCTTTGACTGCGCTGTCCGGCAATCCAACAAGGGCAAAACGGGCACCACGTGTCGAGTTCACTTCAACAGTCACTTCCGCAGCCTGAAGCCCTTGCACGCTGGCGCTGAATGTCTTTACTAACATAACTAAAAGTCGTATATATAATAATGTATAGGCAATTATGGCAGTTTGCAGCGAATCAAGACGTGTGATTCGTCGCTGAGTGTCGTGGCGAAAAGGTATGTGTCGCCACCTTCGCGTAGTTTAAGTCGTTTCCTGAGTTCTGCAACGGTGGCTGGGAAGTTTCGGACGGTCAAGTTGCATTGGCTGATGCCTTCCAACAGCTTCTTTAGTTCCTTCTTTCCAAAGCCGCAATAGTCCTCAATTTCGAACGCTCTGCCTGGAAAATCTTCGATGAAATGGGCCGAAACGAACAAATGGCTGAAGGGATGCAGCTTCCTTACGTCGTAGGTTTGGCAGAGCGCATTCTGTACGCCCGCTTTCAGAATGGAAGCATTGGGCTCGTAGAGATAGCGTTCTGGTTGTGGTGCGATGATGGGCTCTGCATTCCTCGCTTTTGTGCTGAATGTCTGTGTCTGTGAAGCGATGTTTACGCAGTAGAAGCGCACATCGCCCGTATTCTCTCTGCACAAAACCACCAGCACTTCCTTGCACTCGCCGCCGACGCTGACCACATGCACCTCGCTTGTATTGGGCAGACGGCGAAGTGTGTCTTGTATGTCGAGCATCGGCGACAATTTGACCATCACAATGGGTGCATGGCAGAGCAATATGTCGTGAAATGTCTCTATGTCTGGCGAGCAATCGCTTAGCGCCACCACCTTCTTCCCGTCGGCATCTCTACGACTTGGGTCGATGTAGATGAAGCAAAAATCGCCCATTCCATCGAGAAAATCCTCTCCTTTTGAGCAATGAACCCTTGCCCTTGGCAGACCGAGAAGAGGAAAGTTGTATTGGGCAATCTCGCAAAGATTATCGTCGCTTTCTACATAATCTGCTTCTTCGAATAGCTTGGCAAGGAAGGAGAAATCTATGCCGAAACCTCCAGTCAAATCGACCATTTTCTGCCGTTTCATCGGTAAAAGTCGTTCGATGAGGCGTTGTTTATAAAGTGCTGTCTGCTCGCTGCTACATTGTTCCAACGAGATTTTGGGTGGATAGAGAATACCTTTCGTATTAGCCCAGGAGGGTAATTTCTTTTCTGCCGTCTGCATTCCCGCAATCTGTTGCAGGCAAAAATGAAGGTCGATGCCAGCCGGAACGTTGCTCAAAGCCAGTTCTCTGACGTCTGCATTCCTGTTTTGTGCTATGAACTCCTCGTTAGTCATGCCAAATGATGAATCATTTCTCGAGCGTCTGCCGCGTCGAGTGTGAGTTGTTTTCGCAGTTCTTCGAGTGAGGAGAAGTGCCGTTCATCGCGTAATTTCCCGATGAAATCGATGGAAATGGCCTTTCCATACAAGTCTTCATTGAAGTCGAAAACGTGTACTTCCACGCTTATTTCACCATCTGCCTCAATTGTGGGACGGTGTCCGATGCAAAGCATTCCCCCTTGTTTTGTATGGTCCGGAAGCGTGACCCAGACTGCATATACGCCACATGCAGGCAGTAACTTCTGCTCAGGTAAAGAGATATTGGCTGTGGGGAATCCTATTTGTCGGCCGATATGCTTACCTGCGATAACCTTTCCTGTCAAGAAATATTGGTAACCAAGCATCGCATTTGCCTTCTCCATTTCTCCCATGGCAATCAGGTTTCTTATCCTGCTGCTGCTTATTTTCTCGCCTGCTAGAGCATCCGCAACACATACCTCAATGCCAACCTCCATTCCCCATGCCTCATATTCCTCTTTTGCTCCGCCTCCGTGCCCGAAGTGATGGTTGTAGCCCATCAGCAACAGCTTGGCGTTCAACTTGTCTCGTAGCTCAGATTGCATGAATTCCTTTGCAGTCAGCTCACTCAGTTCTTTTGTGAAAGGCAGTACGATAATTTCTCCGCCAAAGTTCTTTTCAAGCAGGCTCAGCTTCTCATCCTGTGTTGTCAGCAGCGAAGGGACGAAGTCTTCTTGAACCACGGTCCTTGGGTGGCAGTCGAATGTTATAGCAGCCGCCGACAAGCCCTTTGCAGCAGCCAGTTTCTCAAGTTGCTGCAGCAAGTAGCGATGTCCCAGATGCACCCCGTCAAAGAATCCAATGGTAACAGCAATCCCTTTCTTCATACAAATGAGTAGTTTCGCATCGCAAAAGAAAAATCTTCCTTCATATCGAAGTGCAAAAATAGTCAAAACTCTTTGCGAAACCAAATTTTTCCTTCTTTCATTTGCATAATTCGCAGGAAATGTCTAATTTTGCACCCGATTACGACTTTAACGTATAGTCTGGACTTGTAGGACTTGTAGCTCAGTTGGTTAGAGCAACAGACTCATAATCTGGAGGTCCCAGGTTCAAGCCCTGGCTGGTCCACACCGAAAATCAAGCACTTACAAAGATTTTGTAGGTGCTTTTTCTTTTCTTGGTGAACATAAGGTGAACATAGAGAACCCGATGTGACTTTTAGGCGACCTTCTGTAATTTAGTGTGTTTTTTTGTGAGTTCAAGAAATTCATCCATAACATACTGCGCCACTATATACATCTCTCACGCTATGGATAAGTGGGAACATTTTGGGAACAATAAACCCACTAACAGCCAGCATTGGTGCTGAAAATCAGTGGGTTTATATGATACGTTGTTAATCTTGATAAGATGAATTTTAATCCAATATGAGAACGAATCTGTCTAAAGTTGCTTGAATTCAAAAAGGATGAAAAATATAGGGTAAAAGAAAGTCATAAGAAAAGGGAACCAAGTTTGCTTGGTTCCCTTTGAGTTAATGAAAAGTGGACTTACCTGATGAATAACAGTTCGCGGTACTTGGGCAGTGGCCAGAGGCTGTCGTCAACGATGAGTTCGAGCTTGTCTATCTGGTAGCGAATCTTGTCGAACATCGGGGCGATGGTGTCGTGGTAGGCGATGGCTTTCTGATGCTCGTCTGCAATCTTGTTAGCAACCTTGCGAGCCTCGACGAGTTCCTCTACCAGCGTTTCGATGGTGGCCGTGCGTTCTGCTATCTCCTCGATGAGTTTGAGGTTGCGGGCGTTCAGTTGGTTGGCCTTCTCCTTGGAGAACACGCCCGACATGCGCTCGACGTTCCTGCGGCTTCTGCCTTCCACTCGTCGCTATAGCCGTTCCCGTCGAAGCGGATGGGCTTGCAAGTCTTGATGTCCTCGCGAAGGACGTCGATGATGGCGTGGTACACCGGTGAATGGCCGGAGCCTTCTAAGTACTCAGATTTCTTGGAGTACTCAGAAATCTTTTCATCAACGCGCTTCTTGAACGATGCAAGAGCCTCGGCGACGGCACTATTGAGCGTAATCATCGCGCTGGCACAGTTTGCTTCGCTGCCCACGGCACGGAACTCGAAACGGTTGCCGGTGAAGGCAAACGGACTGGTGCGGTTGCGGTCAGTGTTGTCAATGAGCAGTTCTGGAATCTCTGGAATATCAAGTTTCATGCCCTGCTTACCATCCATGGAGAAGAGGTCTTCCTTGTCGGCTTTCTCGATGTGGTCGAGCAGTTCGGAGAGCTGCTTTCCGAGGAAGGAGCTGATGATGGCTGGTGGAGCTTCGTTGGCACCGAGACGATGGGCATTGGTGGCCGACATGATGCTGGCCTTCAGCAATCCGTTGTGCCTGTAGACGCCCATCAGCGTCTCCACGATGAAGGTGGCGAAACGGAGGTTCTGTTCCGCCGTCTTGCCTGGTGCATGGAGCAACACGCCTGTATCTGTCGAGAGGCTCCAGTTGTTGTGCTTGCCCGAGCCGTTGATGCCAGCAAAGGGTTTTTCATGCAGCAGAGCACGGAAGCCATGCTTGCGGGCCACACGCTTCATGAGCGACATGAGCAGCATGTTGTGGTCAACGGCAAGGTTCGTGTCCTCGAAGATAGGAGCCACCTCAAACTGGTTGGGAGCGACCTCATTGTGACGTGTCTTCACAGGGATGCCGAGCATCAAGGCTTGTATCTCGAGGTCTCGCATGAAGGCTGCCACACGCTCGGGAATGGAACCGAAGTAGTGGTCGTCCATCTGCTGGTTCTTTGCAGAGTCGTGCCCCATGAGCGTGCGGCCTGTCAGCAGCAGGTCGGGACGTGCGGCATAGAGTCCTTCGTCCACGAGGAAGTACTCCTGCTCCCAGCCGAGATTGCTTGTCACCTTCTTCACAGTCGGGTCGAAGTAATGGCAGACCTCAGTTGCAGCCATGTTGACGGCTTTCAAGGCACGCAGGAGGGGCGCCTTGTAGTCGAGCGACTCGCCGCTATACGAAATGAATACGGTAGGGATGATGAGCGTGTCGTCGATGATGAAGACAGGGCTTGTCGGATCCCAGGCCGAGTAGCCACGAGCCTCAAAGGTGCTCCTTATGCCTCCAGAAGGGAACGAGGAGGCGTCGGGTTCCTGCTGAACGAGGAGTTTACCGCTGAATTCCTCGATCATGCCGCCTTTACCGTCGTGCTCGATGAACGAGTCGTGCTTCTCAGCAGTACCTTCTGTCAGAGGCTGGAACCAGTGCGTATAGTGTGTCACACCGTTCTCCCTGGCCCATTGCATCATGCCGGCAGCCACAGCATCGGCCACCTTGCGGTCGAGGCGGACACCATTGTCGATGACATCTACCATTTTATCATAAACGTCTTTCGGCAGGTATTTATACATCTTCTCACGATTGAAGACGTGTTTGCCAAAGTACTCGCAAGGTCTCTCCGCTGGTGCTTTTACGTCAAGAGGCTTCTTCTTGAATGCCTCACCGACAACCTGAAATCTCAAATCGTTTGCCATAATTGTGTTTTGTTAATGGGTAAATAATTATTGTTTACTTATGTATTCGTTAACTCTTTTAGCCGTCTGGAGCCCTGAAGAAATAGCTTTCATCACGAGCGAAGCGCCATTGGCGGCATCACCACAGACGAAGACATTCTCAGGGTACTCGGGATGTTCGGGCTTAAGGAAGCCCATCGCCAGCAGGACAAGGTCGGCCTTGATGATTTCCGGC
>CACXLY010000046.1 GCA_902768605.1 uncultured Bacteroidales bacterium | reverse complement strand
TGTCGCCCTTTCAGGGCTTACTATTGTCAGGCTATCCTGTCCCGGGGGTTCACACCCCCGTCTGTAGTCTTTCGCACCTTCGGTGCTTTTCCCCGGACAGCAATAAAATAGAATGTTTCGTGAGACAATGGCCCCCCCTACACATGGGAAAGGCAATTCCCACAGCAAGGGAAAGCGATTCCCACAGCAAGGAAAAGCGATTCCCACAGCAAGGAAAAGCAATTCCCACAGCAAGGAAAAGCAAATTCCCACAGCAAGGAGAAGCGATTCCCACAGCAAGGAAAAGCAATTCCCACAGCAAGGAAAAGCGATTCCCACAGCAAGGAAAGGCGATTCCCACAGCAAGGAAAAACGGTTCCTTCGTGTGGGAAATCCTGATAGCCTGCAATCCGGTGCGTCAAGTCAAGGCTCGCGCCATCTACTTCTGCTTAAGCGAACACAAAACTGTAACGCAAAGCACCTACAAGAGAGCTTGAGGAAGTTTGGGCATTGCGCCGTGCTGAGTGCAAACAAAGGCGCTGACGCGGACGGCTTTGCTGTGTGCCTCGCGGATGGTCTTGCCTGCAAGTATCTGTGCCACAAAGGTTGCGGTGAAGCTGTCGCCTGCGCCCACGGTATCGGCCACCGCAACGCTTGGCGTCTCTTCATAGGAGGTCTCGTCTCTGGTGAAGACATAGCTGCCGACGGCTCCGCAGGTGAGGATGACCATCCGCAACCTCGGATAGCGCTCCAAAATCTGTCGGCTCTGCGCTTCATAGCTGCCGTCCGGAAGTCCCAAAAGCTTTGCCACAACGACTATCTCTTCATCGTTGAGCTTGAGCATTGTGGCGCAGCGAAGGCTCTCCTCTATGACTTCGAGGCTGTAAAAGTGCTGACGAAGGTTAATGTCATAGACGCGTTCCGTGTCCTCGCTCATCGATGCGATGAATCGCATGATGGTCTCGCGGCTGACCTGCGAGCGCTGAGCCAGCGAGCCAAAGCAGACAGCCCTGGTGCGAGCGGCAAGAGCGGAGAGTTCCTCTGTCCAAGGAATGTTGTCCCAAGCTACGTCCTCGCATATCTCGTAGGAAGGAATGCCGTCGGCTGAAAGCGTAACTTGCACGGTGCCTGTGGGCCTGTCCATGCGGGCGATGTGATAAGGAAGTCTTACCTTATCGAAGACCTGCAGGATTTCATCGCCAAGGGCATCGCATCCCACGGCGGAGACAACCGCACTTTGCCAGCCAAACTGACCGACATGATAGGCGAAGTTGGCTGGTGCGCCGCCCAACTTGCGGCCTTCCGGCAAGCAGTCCCACAGGGCCTCACCGATGCCGACGATAACCTGATTGTTTGACGCGTTCTCCATCCTGCTGTCTGTCTTATTGATTGTCTCAGAGAAATTGTACATTCACTTGTTCAAGTTTCGGGAGTTAAAGAAGTTAATGAAGTTTACATTTGGATGCGGAGAGCTTTCAGTTGGCTATATGACTGCAAAAGCTATTGTCCTTTAACTTCCCAAGGCGAGCATAGCGAGCTAACTTCTTTAACTCCTTTAACTTCAAAAGAATCATGACATCCGAAACTTATATTACTTGTCTTTCTTTCCGAACACTGAGAAGTGGACGTAGCGCTTGGGATGTGCCTTGAGGTCGCTTACGAGACTGTCGGCACTCTGAACCGTGTGGTTGAGGTTGTCGTAAATCGACGGGTCGTTCATCAGCTTGCCGAGTGTCCCCTTGGGACTTTGCATCTGCTCCATCATGTCGTGAACGCTGCTGATGGTCTGGTTGACATTCTCGAGCGTGGCCTGCAGGTCGAGCTGATTCATCTTGTCTGTCAAGGTGGTAACGTTCTCGCCTGCTTTCGTGAAAGTGCTCGTCATCTGCGGTATGTCGTTGCGCAGCAAGGTGTTGAGCTGCTGAGTGCTTTTGTTGAGGTTCTCCGTGATGAGCTCTGCGTTCTGCATGATGAGGGGCAGATTGGGGTTAGAGAGCAAGGTGTTGAGCGTAGCGACAAGGGTATCGACCTTCGCCACGACCTCTTCCAGCTGCGGCACCATACCGCCGACCTTTGCCATCAGTCCGCTGACGTCGCTTCCCACGATGGTGTCGCCCGGCTGATAGGCTTCGCGAAGATTGGTTGCGAGCAACATGTTGAGGGTGCAACCGCCCAGGACAGCCTCATCAAGCTGTGCCGAACTGCCTTTGGGGATGCGAAGTCCCTTGTCGGTACTTATCTCCACGACGACCTTTCCCGGATGCCGGAAGTCGTAGTTGATGCCGCTCACGATACCCACTTTGTAGCCGTCGGCATAGACAGCACTACTCTTCGTCAGTCCTTTAGTGTTACTGAAAACGATGTAATACGTCTCGCTGGTACTGAAAAGGTTAACGCCCTTCAGGAACTTTATGCCAAGGAAGAGCGCTACGATGGCAATGACACCTGTGATTCCTATCTTTACTTCTGTTTTCACGCGCGTTTACTGTTTAATCATTTAATCATTTACTATTTCCCGCTTGCCTTTCATCACCTCGGAGAGAGGAGGGGACTCACCTCTTCCTACTTCTTCTTATATGCCACGAAAGCGTTATAAATACTCTTTGCAAGGGCGTTCACGCCGGCAGTCGAGGTGAGGTAGGACGCCTCGTTCGCATTGTTGATGTAGCCCAGCTCAATAAGGACGCTCGGCATACTGGTGGCGCGAAGCACGAGGAAACCGGCCTGGTGCACGCCCTTGTCGACGCGGCCGGCCGTACTCTTGAACTGCTTCTGGATGAGGCCTGCAAGCTTCACGCTGCTCTCCATGTTCTTGTCCTGCATGAGCTCGAAGATGATGTAGCTCTCGCTTGAGTTCGGGTCAAAGCCTTCGTACTTCTCCTCGTAGTCGTTCTCGAGGGTGATGACGGAGTTCTCTCGCTTGGCGACTGCAAGGTTGTCGGCAGCACGGTGCATACCGAGCGTGTATGTCTCTGTGCCGCGAGGGCCGACCTTAGCCGCCGTGGCATTTGTGTGGATGCTGATGAAGAGGTCGGCCTTTGCCTTGTTGGCGATGTTGGCACGCTGGTTCAACTCCACAAAGACGTCCGTCTTGCGCGTATAAACCACCTTGACATCCTTGCAATTCTGCTCCACAAGCTTTCCAAAAGCCAGAGCGACAGCCAGATTGATGTTCTTCTCCTTCGCGCCATTGCCCATCGCACCGGGGTCTTTACCGCCGTGCCCTGCATCGATGACAAGCGTATAGGGCATGGCCACGAGGCAGGCAAGAGAGAGCAGAAGAGAGGTCAGTAATCGTCGTATCATATATGAATAAATACATTTTTCCGCGTGCAAAGTTACAATTTTATATTCAATATTCAAAATTTATAAATTCAAAATTTATAAACTCAGCCTCAAACGTGCTCCCGCCATCACCCAAATGCCGGGCTGGGGCACTGAGCCGAGGTCGTAGTAGCGATGGTTTGTGATATTCGTTGCCTGGACGAAAAGCAGGTAGCGGGGCGCTTCCCACTGCATCTTGGCGTCGAGCATGGCATAGGGATGATAGGGCACGAGGTTGCCGCCGCTCACATAACTGCCGACGCGCTCCTGCCAACGCAAATCCCATGACATGGAAAGGCGCATGAAAATGCGGTGTGTCAGGCTTGCCACGACCTTATGCCGCAAGTATTCCATTGCCACATTACTCTTGACGACGCCCTCGGCATCATGTTTCGTCTGATGGATATAGGTATAGCCTGCGCTAAGGGAACGTATCCAGGTGTCGCGCCCAAGAAGTTCGGGGAAGGACAGCTTGCCCTGAACCTGCGCGCCGACATTATCGAGGTCGAAGGATGCCGTGTGGAAGATGTCGTCGGGCGAATACATAACCCAGTCAATCATTTGTGTGCCACGATGGTAGAAGACCTTTGCCGATGCCTCTGCCCCACTCCATCTGCACTCAGCGCCAAGCGAAAGCGAATGGTTGTGCTCAGCCTTCAAGCCACGATTGCCTTCGTGGGTCGGGCTCTTGTAATATAGCTCGGTGAAGGTCGGAAGCCGAAAGCCTTTGTTATATGAAAAGAGGAGTTTCCAATGGGAACACGGGCGGTAGGCGACGTCAACACCCGGATAGAAGCGGAATCTATGGTCGATGGCGGACGTCATACTGGCCATAAGGCCTGCTGATATAGTCCAACGCCTCAGCAGGATATTGTGCTCGAGGCTGAAGGAAACAGTAGTTCGGTTGTCGCTCCAAGTGTAGAAGCTCCCTTCGGGACGCAAGATGCAGCCGAGGTTCGTGCTGAGGATGTTCTCGTGGCGCAGCAAGGCCGATGCCGCCGTCTTGCCGAGCCGCCAGTCGAAATGCCCTCCCACCTTGATGCCAAAGACGTCAGAGCGATGGAAGTTTTCGCCGAAGGTAGTGCCTCGCACGAGTTCGAAGTTGTCGTAGGAACGGTTCCAGAAGATTGAAGAACGCAGGACGAGGGGTGAAGGATTAGCGTTTGTCCCGTTCTTCAAACAGTTATCTTTATTCTGCCCTCCTTTTTCTTCTCTCCTCACTTTATATTCAGCATCAACGCTCGTCATGAGCCGCTGGTTGCGTTCATACTGGTCGGGATAGTTTGCGCTATAGAAGGTGTTGGCTCCGTAGCTCTTCTTCGAGAAGCCGAATTGCCAGTCGAGTTTCAGGTCATCATTTTTGAAGTCGCCTTGATAGAAGAGCTGTCCCTTTCTCCAAGAGCTATTGAGGGTGCCTCCATCGCTTCTTCCGCCACCACCGCTGACGCGATTGCTCACCTTGCCATGCGAAAGGGAAAGGCGGGCCTCGCCTTCAGCCGTGCCGAAGGAACCGCCGTCGGCAGCAAGCTCGACGTTATGCCCGGCATCATGCTTCGTGACGATATTGATGGCGCCGCCGAAGCTCTGGCCGCCATAAACACGACTGGCCGCGCCCTCCAACACCTCGATGCGCTCTATGTCGCTGATGCTGACGGGGAAGTCTGCTGATAAGTGTCCTGTTTGTGGATTACCGATGTCGATGCCGTTGAGCAAGAGCGTGACCTGGTCAAAGGTACCGCCATCGATGCTGATGTCCGTCTGAATACCAAAGCCACCGCGCTGACGGACGTCCACTCCGGTGACTAACTTAAAGAGGTCGTTGATGCTTTGCGCCGCCGCCTGCTCGATGTCCTGACGGGTAAGCACACTGACGATTCGTGCTGACTGCAACTGCGTCAGCGGGGTCATAGTGCCGCTCACGGTCACCTCTGCCAACTCCTCCTCGTCGATAATCTTATCCTCCTCGAAAGAAGGTGTCGCATTGGTTTCGGCATGCGCTGCAGCCGCCACGCCCAAAGTAGCGACGCTCAGCACTCCGATGCGAATCTGCCGATGAAGACTGGCAAAGGCACTATACCCCTTGCGGGCAAACTGACGCCACGTGATGACGGCCGGGCTGTTCTTTAAAAATTCATAGTTC
This sequence comes from uncultured Bacteroidales bacterium, assembly GCA_902768605.1. Next base: position 16,019 of record CACXLY010000046.1, on the reverse strand, counting down.
ATAGTTCATAATTCATAGTTAAGCGCGGCAGCAAATATAATTCATAGTTGACTAACGTCGAGCTAAAACCTCATAGTTCATAATTCATAGTTAAGGGCGGCAGAAAATTCTTCACTCTTAATTCTAAATTCTAAATTCTTAATCATATCAGTTGCATTCCTGCTTCTTTGCATTCCTTTCGCATGGCTTCGGGCCAGATGCTGGCTTGCGTTTCGCCGATGTGGGCTTTGTGCAAGAGCACCATGCAGAGACGGCTCTGACCGATGCCGCCACCGATGGTGAGGGGCAACTGGTCGCTCAACAAGCGCTGGTGGAAATAGAGTTCCTTGCGCTCCTCCTTGCCCTGCAAGGCGAGCTGGCGCAGCAATGACTCCTTATCCACGCGAATACCCATCGAACTGAGCTCGATGCTGCGGTTGAGCGTCGGATACCAGACGAGCAGGTCGCCGTTCAGTCCCAGGAAGCCGCTCTCGCCCGGGGTGCTCCAGTCGTCGTAGTCGGGAGCACGGTTGTCGTGCACCTCGCCGTTGCTGAGCTTGCCGCCTATACCTATTATAAATACTGCGCCGTAGGTCTTGCAGATGAGGTCCTCGCGCTCTTTCGCGGTCTTGTCGGGATAGAGCTTAAGCAATTCCTCGCTATGGATGAAGTGTATGTCTTCGGGCAGATAAGGCTTCAGCTGCGGATAGTTCTCGCAGACATAGAACTCGGTACGCAGGATGGCGCTGTAAATCTTCCTGACAATACGGCGGAGGTAAGCTTCGTTGCGATTCTCGGCAAGGAGTACGCGCTCCCAGTCCCACTGGTCAACATAGAGGCTGTGAATGTTGTCGAGCTCCTCGTCAGCACGGATGGCATTCATGTCGGTGACGATGCCGAAGCCCGGCCTTGTCTGATACTCGGCGAGCGTAAGCCGTTTCCACTTTGCCAGCGAATGCACCACTTCGGCCGTTGCATCGCCCATGTCCTTGATGGGAAACGAGACAGGACGCTCCACGCCATTGAGGTCGTCGTTGATGCCAAGCCCGCGAAGCACGAAAAGCGGCGCGGTGACGCGACTGAGGCGTAGTTCTGTACTGAGACTGTTGAGGAAAAAGTCCTTGATTTTCTTGATGGCCTGCTCCGTTTGGTTTAGACTCAGCAGAGCAGTATAACCCTCAGGCTTTAATAGCTTACTCATGTCGTTTCTTTCAAAATTGCATGCAAAGTTACTGCTTTTATTTCAAATTGTCAAACAAAACGAGCAGAAAAGTTGCAAAATAGAAGAAAAAGGCACAAATATCCGTTCATCCGAGAATTACGCAGGTAATGTCGGACGACAATAGAAACAAAAAATGAGAAGCGCTCTGCTCTCTGCACCGATGCCATTTAATCTCCTAAATTACTGCCACATGCGTGGACATAGGGTCGGTGAAGAGTGCAGAGCGCTTTTAATACCTATTGCGACTCGACAAAAATTGCCACGTGAGGGAACGGCCGACGCTTCGTGAGGCAATGTATAGCAGTTGGCACGTTGGAAGCCTGAACCGAAGGTCGACGGCCGAAGGCTGAAGGCCGAAAGGAAAGTCAAAGGCTGGAAAGACTACAGGCGGGGGTGCAACCCCCGTAACAGGTACGAGCGGGAAACGGAACCCTGAAAGGGTGGAGAGATTTCTGATGTTCTGTCGTGCTTTCAGCACTCAGTTGTTGCGATGTCTTCTTTACGGGGGTTGCACCCCCGCCTGTAGTCTTTTCAGGCTTTCAGCCTTCATCTTCCCCCGACTTACCTCCTTCATACATCTGAGAAGCGTGCCAACTACTATATCATTGCCCTTCGTGAGGGAACGGCCGACGCTACAGCAAGGAACGGCCGACGCCACAGCAAGGAACGGCCAACGCTACAGCAAGGAACAGCCGACGCTACAGCAAGGAACGGACGACGCCACGTGAGGGATTTAGAATCGCGAGGCTTAGCCGCAATCGCAGCACGACGAGCCAGCGCTCACTTCTGATGCTGGGGACGCAGGAGGTCGTTGACGGTCTTGACGGGGTTGAAGGTTGAGAGTGGCACCTCCACCATGATGGTGTTCCAGTCGCTCATCGCGCCGTTCCAAAGGCCGGGCAGTTCCAAAGCTTTCAACTCCTTGCCATCTTTGCTCTTATAGGAGATGAAACCCGTAGCCGGATCGACGAAGTCGGGCAGATTGAACTTCTCGCCCTTGTAGTTGCGAACGGCGCAGACGAGGTCCACGGGGTTGAAGTGCGTGCCCTTCGTGAACATCTCCATGTATTCGGGATTGTTCTGGTCAATCTGGCTGCTCTCGAGAATCTGCAGCGAGATGCTGCCGTCGGGATTGTAGGCAAGGAACGGACCGCCGCCGGGCTCGCCGACGTTCTTCACCACGCCGCAGACGCGAATGGGCCTGTTGAGCTTCTTCCGCAAGAAGACGTGCAGTTCGGTGTCCTCCATGTCCTTCAAGCTGGGCACGTCGCAGCAAAGGGTATGGCGGACGAAACGGATGATGTCCTCAAGGTCATCGTGACCGAACTTGCCGCTGTCGAGCAACCGCAGGTAGCCGAATACTTGCTTCTGAACGCCGACAAGCACGCCCGCGATGACCTGCTTCCAGAAGACCGTATCGGGCTTCAGGCGGTCGGGCACCACGTTATCAATATTCTTGATGAATACAACGTCACTCTCGAGGTCGTTGAGGTTCTCGATGAGAGCGCCGTGACCGCCCGGACGGAACAGCAGCTTGCCGTCGCCCGTGCGGAAAGGCGTGTTGTCCATGTTGACAGCAATGGTGTCGGTGCTCGGTTTCTGCTCGCTCAGACTTACCTTATATGTAATCTTATATTGCGCCTGAGCCTCGGGCAGGACGCGCTCGATGAGTTGCTCGAAGAGTGCCCGATGCTCGCTGCTGACCGTGAAATGCACTTCGGCCTCTCCCCTGCTGCTTGCGTAGAGGGCGGCTTCCGTAAGGTGCTCCTCGACGGGCGTCTTGGCGCAGTCGTCGTAGGCGTGGAACTGCAGCAAGCCCTTCGGCAGCTGGCCGTAGTTCAAGCCTTCCTCCTCGAGCATACCTGCCACAACGGCCTTGTAGTTCCCCTCTTCGATGAGCGCATCCACGCCTTTTCCTTCGTTCAGGAAACAGGCATCGTTCAGCGCGTCGAAGAAGGCGAAGTAGTGTATGTGGGCGAAGAACGCCTTCTCGAAATCGGTTGTGGGCACCTCGTAGTCGGCATTGAGGAACTCGAACATATTCTTGAACATGCGGCTTGCTGCGCCGCTTGCGGGCACGAACTTGGTGATGGTGTGCCCCTCTGCCTTGTAGTCGTTCCATGCCCTGATGTATGCCTCAGCCTCATCTTCTGTGGGAGCGACGATGCCGTTTCCCACAGCGGCAGCCCCCTTCAACTTGAGGAAGTCAAAGCCTTTACGAAAACTCTCTAACTGCGCTTCTATCTGCGCAACACTCATTCCTTTCTGCTCAATCTGCAGTACGTCTTCTTTGCTAAACATATTATTTATTTAAGATTTTCTTTCCCTTGATGATGTTGATGCCGCGAGGCAATTTGCCATTTGACGATTTACCATTCAAAATCTGCTGACCGGCGAGGTTATAGACAACGATTCCTTCGTTGTCGCTTTGCGGAAGCACCTGAATGCCAGTCGGGTCGTCGTACATCGGCAGAGGCATGTAGAGGCGCGACTTGGCCAGCGATGCGGGCAAAGCGAGCCAAGCCTGATGGGCGCCGCTCGTAAAGGCCGTGCCGCCGTTGGCCTCCCAGTACCAGCCCAAATCAGTGCCGTATTGGCTGTACTTGAGCTTGTAGTAGAAGTCGCCGCCGACGGTTGACGTCTGCGTATCGCTTCCACGCAAATAGTTCGTGTCGTTGTAGGGCGAAGTCGGGTTGTCGAGCATGAGATAAAGCGTCTGCGGCTCGGCGGTCTCATCGACTTGCAGGAGGACGGGCGTGCCGGCTGGTACGGCATTATCATCGACGCCGTCTTCTGCCTTCGACTTCTCGGAGGTACCGGCATAGCCGTCGGCAATGGTCTCATAGAGCACTTTTCCCGAATCCTCGACGCCAGTCACGACGCGAGCCTTCATGCCCTGCGGCAAAATGATGTCGTGCTTGCTGTCGAAGTAGGTTGCGTAACCCTCCCGGGCGAAATCCACATTGACTGTCTCATAGAAGTGGAAGTCGTCAACATAGAGCTTGTTGGCAGCGTTATTATATTTGACCCAGACGATGCAGAAGTACTTCGTCCCGTCCGGCAATTTGACGTCAACCTTTTCCCAAGAGGAGCCTCTCACTTCATAGGTGCCGATGATGTTGATGTATTCGTCGCCTTCGCCAAGCGTGCCGACCGCCATCGAAGCTGGATGGCTGGCATCGGCCGAGCGGCAATAGAACGATGCCGCTATCGACTTGCCTTCTTCGAAGACAGGAGAATAGAGGACTTGGTAGTCGTTGGACGACGTATCAAACATAAAGCTGCACTTGCCCTCGTAATTGATGGCATTGACGATACCCGTGCCGCTGGCGCAGTCTTGAGTATCCCAGCCATTCATGCCGTCCTCAAAGCCATAGCTATATGGGAGGTAAGCGATGGCCTCGCTTGTTGTGAATTCCGCAATCAGGAAAACGCTCGACTGAGCACCCGTGAAGAGCGACTGGATGTAGAACTGGTAGGTCGTGCTGGGCTCCAGTCCGGTAAGGGTGACCGATGTCTCGTCGGGGTTGCCGATTGAATTATCGGCAATCCAGTCATCCTCCGAGCTGGCCTTCTTCAATTTCCAGAAATAGCCCAGCAGATTATCACTCGAGGGACGCGTCCAGGCGAATGTGGCGCTTCGGTCTGTCAATTCGGTTGCCCTCAGGTCTTCAGGCACGGGATAAGGTGCGGTAAGGCTCAAGTCGTCGACGCAGAACGAGGAGCTTGCCGCCACGAACTTGATGGCAATATACTTTATGCCGCCGGGCAGGTTCAATGACAGCTCAGCCCATCTGTCCACGGTTATCTCCGTATCATTTGCCCAGTTGAAAGAGTTGAGGCCGTTGGTGGTTCGCGAATAGCCAATGTTTACCTTGTAGTTGGTTCCCTTGGTGGAGAGTTTAAGGACGGTGCTCGACAGGGCGTTCAATTCCGGCGAAATGAGGTATTGGTCTTGGTTGGCCGATACGAAATTGAAGCTGAACTGGCCGCTTTTCTTCACGTCCGAGACGATGCCCGAGTTGGCGTGCATATTCACTCTTGTCCAGTCGCAGGTTCCGTATTCGAAACCAATCTGGTAGTCGAGTTTCTTCGGAGTGGAGAGCTTATAGTATTTGCTGCCCATGATGGTCACCTCATCCTCCCAGTCGCCTCTGACGAACTCGTTGCTTACCGGCGTAGCCGTTACTCCGGGGATAGTGTTGCTTCCGAGGCCGTCATACGGGAAGGAGTTTCGGAGATAGTACGAGCCAGTCACGTTGGCCGTCACCGTGCTTCCCGAGTTCTTGAGAGCAATGGGGTGACACTTGCCGCCGCTCGGATTCATGTAGCCGCCCATGAAGCAGTTCTTGATGTTCAGCTTCAGCGCATCGCACCAGCCCACCAGGCCGCCGGCATAGTTTCTGAAGTTGCAGAGCGACCCCATGTACGAGCAGTCCTCGAGGGTGAGAGTGCCGTGGCCTCCGTGACCCACGATGCCGCCCACGTAGCTCGTGCCGAAGACGTTGACCCATACCTTACAGTTCTTGATGGTGATGGGATTGTTCGAGCCGCAGAGGCCGACGAGACCGGCGGGATGGTGCGTCAAATCATTTATCACGGAGCCGTGGGCCTCGAGGTTCATGATAGTCGCGCCGTCCACCACGCAGAAGGGAGCAGAACCGCTTGTATAGGAGAAGATGTTGAAGTTGACAGTCTTGCCGTTGCCGTCCAAGGTGCCCTTGAAGGGGTACGTACCCGACCCCACCATCGCCTTGATGTCCGTTTGGTCGGAATAATTGTCGGCCAGCTTGTAGTATTTGTCGGTGTTCGTGCCGTGATTGACATTTGCTGCGAATGCGAGCCAGTCGTTAGCGTTCTTGATGATGAAGGGATTGCTGCTTGTGCCGCCTCCGCTGAGCGTGGGGATTGTGGCGGAGGCTGTCGAAACGTGCATGTAGATGTAATCGGTATTCTCGCCGCAACCTTTATTAAGGTCGTAGGGATCAGAGCCGCCTTTCAGTCCCAAGCCGCCGCTTTTCGTGGAGTTGAACGTGATGCCCGTGACTGCCTTGTTGTCCTTTGGGTCCTTCGTATAATAAAGGTGGATGTCGGCTCCGCCTGCGTTGCTGTTCAGGTCGCCCTGCATGTCCTTAAAGTGGGAGTCGCCCTCATAAGGGACCAGCTGATACGTCCTGCCGCCATACGAGACGGTGCTGCTGACGGGGCGCGACGCGTTGGTAATGTAGAAATCCGTGATGTAGCCGAGGTTGATGTTGGGACTGGTGTCGGTCTTGTAGAGCAGATAGATCCAGTCGCTCGAGGAGCCGCACCCGGCGTTGAGGTCTTTGTCGCAAACATACCATCCCTGAGAAGTGTAGGTCGATTTCAGGTTATTGACCGTCGTTTTGGAACCGCCGATGAGCATCACATCGGTAACAAACGTCTCGGCTTTAGCAGAGAACGACATCTGCAAAGCGACGAGAAGCAGCAAAAAAGCTCCGGAGAATAGTCTCTTCGCTGTTTGTATCCAAGTAGCCATAATCACAAAATTTAAGGGGTTAATAATCTCGCGCTACAAAATTACATAAAAACAAATACAATACAAAATAAAAATTGGGAATTTTTATCATAACGGAAGATTTTTCAGCATATTACCTCACTCTCCCGCATAAATAATCGATGGCATTATTATATTTTTTAAGTTTGCCGACGAAACGTAACTAAATTGCTAACGTAACGTGCCTGCACGAGGGGAGCGAGGGGATAAAAAGAAGCCCTTTCTATAAAAAAGAAGCCCTTTCTATAAAAAAAAGAAGCCCTTTTCTCTCTCTCTTGAACATGTTCAAAGTGTTTGTTCAAAAAAGCGGCCTGTCTTCACAGATGGGCCGCTTCAATGTTTAACAATAAAATTTACCATGCATAAAGAATATAGGTCGTTTGCCTAAAATTCTTCGATGATTTTCTTGAATCCGCTCGGCGTGGGCATTATCAATTCTCGTCTTTGCATACGCGTGATATATGTGCCGTAACCCGTTGGTTCCATTCCCCTTTCTTCGAGTAGTTTCTTCAGGTCTTCGCGGGAAAACTCTTCGGGCAATGCGTCAAACAGTTTCATCAAAGCGCAGTTTCTTGCTACGCGGCTGGCGGCGAGGTCTTGTTTTCGCTGGATGGCGTCGTTTGCCTTCGCGCTGTCGTTGATGGCGTCGCCGAACATGATGTACTGATTGAGGTAGCTTTCGTTGCCGTACCACTTTGCCATTTCGCGCCCGATGGCCGTCTCTCGGTTCCCTTCAAGCGCATACATGACCTGCGCGGCGCGGAAAATGGTTACTGCGGCTCGGCGGCGAAGGAGGTCAATCGCGGTGTCGCGGTGTTCCTCATCGGGGCCGCTGGCCTCCCAGTCGGCAATTTTGTCCTCGTTGAAGTCATAGGCATCCTTCTTGGCCTTCGGGAGCGAGAAGGAAATAACGTTCTCGGGGTTGGGAATGCTTGTCGTGCTGCCCTGCTCGTAGAGTTTCTGCACGATTTCTGCGGCTCGCTGCTCGTCCTTCGTCACGCCGTCCCAGCGTATTTCCACGTTCTTGCCGAGGTCGCGGGCCATTTCGGTAAAGAAGAAACGCGTCATTAGGCCGTTCTCGACGTTCGAGAAGTAGTTGCGCACCGAAACGTATGTGCCTGCAAAAATCAGGTTCACGTAGATGCGGACGCTCCCGCTGTAGGTGAGGTAGTCCTGTCCCCAAATGGCGCCGTCGAATGCCTTGCGGTAGATGTCGCTCTTGTCAGCCCAAGCGCCGTTCTTGTTTGCGCGGCTGCTCTCGTCGATTTCTTCCGTGATGACGCAAAGGGGCTGGCCGAGGCTCGCTTTTGCACGTTCCAGCAACATGCCGTTCGATGATGTGGCCGAGAGGACGCGCATACAGGGCATCGGTTTGTCGGGCAGCTGCTTGGCGCCCTTCTTCTTCTCGCGCTCGCGGGCGTAGGCCTCCAGTTCTTCGCGCCCCTTCTGGTCTTCATCGAGCACGGGACGCAGAAGCCAGTCCTGCAAATCGGATATGAAGCCCTTGCCGCTTCCGGCATGGCCGCAGACCACTACCATAAAAACAGGGCGGTGCTTCCTACCGTCGAGATACTTACTCTCGAACCTACCCAGCAGAGTGCCAAGCATAGGAAGAGCAGCAATGAGAGCAGAACGTCCATTCCGTCCGTATTTCTGATAAATGTGGCGCAGCAGCCAAGGCATTTTCGCAGGAATGGGGTTGAGGCGTTGAAGATATTCCTGCCGCTTGGCAGGCGTGGAGAGGTCGGGCTTCGTGATGTCGTTCATGGCGGCGCGCAGTTCGTAGGGGAGGTCTGCGGCGCGGGTGCTGTTGACGGCAGACGCGATGGTCTGCATGGCCTCTTCGTCGCCGAGGCCCCAAGTGGGCACGACGCTGCGGATGAAGGCAGCATTGAAGTCGCAAATATATCGCAGTTGGCGTGCAAGCTTGTAAAGGGTTGTGTTTCTTGCGCCCTCGGGCACTTGTCCACCCTTAAAGCCGTAGCCAGCCAGCAGAGCATTAACAATGACGCTATAGGGCACGCCATTGTAATCAGAGGGAAAGCCCCCTGCGGGGGCAGGAGCTGAGGCGACCACTTTGGTCGCCTCGCTCTCGGTGGGGATGAATTTAGCTTTCTTCATGATTTTGTAGGAGTATGAATGGGTTTCTTAAACTCGTCGCACCAATCTTTCACTTCGTCTTTGATGAGGGCGAATGCATCAAGTACCATTGCCAGTGCAGCGTCTTGACTGGTTGCGGCAGCGGCAATGAATCTCGCAAAGAGCCTGCCGCACGCTATAGCTACGGATGCATTGTATGTTTTATCGGGGACGGCATCGAGCAGGATGTCGTAGACCTTCTGCTGTTCATTAACCATGTCATTAACTCTTTCGTTTTTTGATTTCTTGTTTTCCATAATGTTTAGTTATTTACGATTAGTAATTTAGTTATTTACAGGGCGGTAGCAAATTCTTCATTCTTCATTCTTCATTCTTCACTCTTCACTCTTCAAACAGGTTTTCCATATCAAGATACGTCCAGTCTTCTCTCGGAGTGAGGAACCAAATTCGCGAATTGTCCTTGCATACCGCGTCGTACTCCGTGCCCAGCAGGTCGGCGAGCCATTTCTGCTGGTCGGCAATGGTGGAGAATTGCGGTTTGCAGAGGGCGATGACGTGCACGCCCATGCCGCTCGGACTGACATGGATTCCCACGATGCCCGGGTCTGTGGCCGTCACGTCGGAATTGGCTTCCCGCTGTATCCGAGCCCAGCGTTCTGCACGCTCGCGTGCCTCCTGCTCAGCCCATTTGAAGGCCGCATCGAAGCCCTTGTTTAGCATGAGGTCGTTGAAGGCCGTTTCGTGGTGAATATCCACGTCGAGCGCATAGAAGGGCGTTCGCTGGGCATTGGCGGAGGTGCGCAGCTTGCCGTTGAAGCGGGCCTGCCAAGTGACGGCGGGCAGTAGTTTCTTGTAGGCCTCGGCGTCCTCTCTGTGCAGGCGCACGATTTCGGTGTGCATCTTCGTGTCCGAGCCGTTGATGAACGACAGGAACATGTCGGCCGTGAGCGGCTTCGGCTGGTTGTCGTTGTACTTGTTCACGTAGTCGCAGGGCGAGAATTGATTAGTATTTTCCATTGATGATTGCTTGTTTAATGAAACTGAAACATTCTTCCGTAGCAAGCTCGGCATCGAGCACCTTAGATTTCTCTTTCGAGACGAACACACAGATTTTGAAGCGGTCTTCTTCGGGCCTCCAATAGACGGCGGCATTTCTGCCTCTCATCACGCGCACGCCCTTCGGGTCGCCCGAAACGATGCGGGCATCTTCATCTTCCTCGAAGCTGGCACGGCCTTCTTGTGCTGCGACCAGCAGCCGCCCGACGGCTGGCTTCTTTTCAGGAAGAGCGTTCTTCCTTGTAGTAACCGAAAGTATTACACCTTCCAAAGTTGTCTTCATAGGGCTAAGCGTTTACAGGTGGTACAATGCGGATTTCATTGGCAACGAAGCTGGTGTGAAACCTCTTTGTTCTGAACCTTAGGTTCAACGTTACGATTTGCCCGACCGCGAAACCAAGGCTATTCCATACATTCTCGTCAACGACGGCAGAGATGTAACTTTCGCCCGTCTCGTCCTCAAAGCCAAGCAGAATGTTCTTCGAAGCCCAGGGCTTGCCCGTTGTCGTAGATTTCCCGCTCTTTGTTTCGGAAACACTGATAATCTTGATATTTGAAAGTTCCATAAGAAATAAAAGTTTAAAAGTTTAAAAAATTAAGTGTTTAACTGTTCACATTTTGTCGGTTGTGCACTTTCGACATTGCAACAGAAGTGCAAGGCGCCTTTGCATCTCGATTGCTGGTGCAAAGGTACGACATAAAAAAAGGCGGCGGAAGCTAATTTCCGTCGCCGTAGAGTTTGCGAGAGTTTCTTGTTGAGTTTTTGGACTTCGTGAGAGTTTTGCTCAAAAAGCCGAAGATTCGCGAGAGTTTTTGAGAGTTTTGTGAGAGTTTTAAGCCCCCAGAAGCTCTTTCGTCTGCTGCGCTATAGTCATATAGTCGTTGTAGCGCTTTCCCTGTACCGGCGCATTGCCCACGCGCCACAGAGCCACGGGTTTTGCAAAGCTGTCCACCGCCATGCGTTGCAACTCGGTTCTTGTGGGCAGATTCGGATGGTGCGGCACCTCCGTCTTTACCATTTCGATGAACGTGTCGAAATCTCCTTCGCCAACGATGCAAAGGTCTGCCATCGTCCTATAGACCGCATACCATTGGCGTGCCACGGTTACGGACTGGGCAACCTCGCGGATGGCCCGCGACACTTGCAGCTGGCTGATTTCCTTCGGTTCGGGCTGTCCCGCCTTCGCCTTCTTGATGAGTTTCATGCACGAGCGGTAATTGATGCGTGGCATCTGCTTGATGACCTTGCTCACCCGTCCGAGAATCCAGACATTTTGCGTCTCTTTGAGCGAAAAGGGCTCGTAGGCGGGATTCTGCGGAACGAGCCAGGGCGTGCCGTCCTCGTCCTCGCAATAGCATTTCAGGGTAAACTCCCCATCGAGCATGACGAGCACAATATCCCCGTCGTGGATGGAAACGCCCGTCTCCACCTTCACCGCATCGCCCTCCACGATACCCGCATCTTTCATCGAGTCGCCCTTCACCGTCACGATGAATTCGGGCTGCATCGAGAGGAATTCCTTGGGCAGCATGCGCGTCTCTTCCACGATGTCGCCTATTCCCGTCGGTTCGCCGCACACGACAGGCGACTCGTAGAACGGCACAGCCGTATCGCAAACCAATGGCTGCCAGCCCTGCGCCTCAAGGAGCTGGAAAAGTTCTTTCAATTCTTGAGAAGTCATTTGGTAAGATATTTCTTAAAATAATTTCGGAGGGCTTCGTCTTCGCAATACACATAACACCCCTTTTGCCCTCTATTCATGAGGACTTTGTATGTGTTTAGAATCAAGCGCCTCGCTTCTTGAGGATTCCTGACTGTACGAATGCCAGATGATTTATCGTCTGTTGAAATAGCTTCTTGGTGTGTTTCAACCTTATTGGTTGTTGGATTGTATGTTAAATCTTTACCTATAATGACACCAACATAATCGAATTCAAGTCCTTGTGCTGTGTGAATGCACCCAACTTCTTCAAAAGAGTCGGGATTGATAGCCCAGATACTATCATCTGCAAGATTCCATTTTGCTTTAAACGAGCCGATGATAATGTCCCATTCTCCGCGATGGTTTTTTACATTCCAATCATAACAATACCCTGCCACCATTCGCGATTTGTTGTTTATCAAATTCTTTTTGAAAAGTGCATTTCGCATCTCTGCTGGAGTATCGAAGACCTTAAAATCATAATTTAGTTCGGTCAAGTCAACAAATACTTCTTCCTCGTTTCGCTGAAGTATATTGTTGAGGAATTGGATATAAGCATCCGAGCCGTTGCACCTAAACTGCGAAACGAGTTTTGTTTCTTCGTTAAATATCATTCGGCTATTCAACTTTTTACACCATTCATCTATTTCCGCGACTGAGCCGATATCTTTTGTCGTTATAGCCTGATCTTCGTCAAGCATAAAAATGGTAAGGAGCGAGGCGTTTATACACTCCTTTACCTGATTCTCGCCGTTCCAATCCCCATACATTTTCTTGACAAGACGATGTGCTTCATCTACTATTAAGCAGTCATATAGATTCGTGGGGATGTTCGACAATCCAAAGGGAGAGCGGAAAAGAGCTCTTATATCTACAATTCTTCTTGCATCGGAATGAGTCAGAATATTAAGGAAAGCATTGCGAGGTGCACTATTTTTTGTGACATAACTTGCGTTTAAGCCTTGCTTAATATATTCCATCAACAAATTAACTGCGAGAACGGACTTGCCCGTCCCTGCTCCGCCCTGAATAACTATTGTGCGCTTCTTGCCGTCTTGCTTGCATTGTGCCATTGTTTTCAAGCACATATCATAGATGACGGCTTGCTCGTCAAGCAGGATGAATTCCTTATTGCCCTTTACCATCGAAACCAAAGTGTCTTGAAGTGCTTTTGTCGGCTTTATCCTTCCGTTATCGATAAAATATAGGATATCGCCATTTGAAGACTTCTTTGAAACGAACTTCTTTACAAAAACAGAGAATTCATGCACTTGGTTCTTTATGAAAAAAGGTGCTTCTTCTGTCCATTCACGATAGATGGGATGGTCGAGAACATATCTCTTTTCCGGCTTGTAATTGTGCAAATAAGCACAAGGAATGATTTTAATGTTATTGTCCGATATCGTTTGAGAATAGTTGCGCAGAAAACGGGCATAAGAATATGCCTGATAGGATGGATGACAAACAATATTATTGGCTCTTCCGACATATGTCTTCACGCAATAGCACATATCATTTGCTACAATATCCGCTTCTTGCCATTGTTTCAGTTCAACGATGACTACATTATCATTCTTATTTGTATCCGAACCATATATAATGAAATCAACTCTTTTAGATGTCAGAGGAATGTTATATTCTATAGCTACGCGAACATCATCTTCTATGTCTTGGTTATCTACAATGTTTCTCATGAACTGCATAGAATTTTCCCATGAGATAAACTCACTTTCATGACCTGCATTTAGACCTCTTTGACGTATGCAATCAAGAATTTTATCGGCAATTACGCTGTTTTTTACATCTGCAACGAATTGGCCTTTCGTTTCATTATATACAATCATAATTCGTTGTATTTCTTGGCGATTACGTATCAGCGAACTTGAATAAATGCCAGTCGGCGATCTTCAAATCGCTCATTTCTCCCCCTTCTTTGCATTATACATTTGCAAGGCACTTTCGTATGCCTTTGAGAAAGGCAGCCCCAAACCTTCAAGTTTTTCGGGAATGGCACGCGCCCAGCTGACATAATAATATGCAAGGAACTCATAACCCCCAAACTCTTTGCCGGGCATGGATTTGATGGAGTATTTCTTGTCGGGATGAATTCCTGTAACCCCCACCATTGCAATCTCGAGGGCGATGCGATGAACATCATGCTTTTGAAGCGTATCAAAATATTGCATGGCTGCCAGCATGTACATTGACATCATCATCGTTTCAACCGGATTTGCTCCATCTTGATGGTTTCTTGCAAATTCAGCATTCGCGTCGTTTGCTTCTTCTCTGGTCAAGGCATCTTTAGCAAGGTCTTTCAAGTCGCCTTTCATTGAGAGGTCTGCTTTCATGCCTGCTGTCACTTGGGCTTCATCCACTATTTCAACATAATCCATCATGTTGAAAGATTGGACATAATACTCGAGCAATTCATATTCATCGCCATTATTATAAGTCTTAAGGTATTCTTTGAATTCCTCATAAAGGTCTTTTGCATGGACGAGTTCCTGCCTTGTTGGTCGATACTGTCCGATAAGATTAATGCCATACATTTCTTTGAAATGCATACTGGTCACAATGTTCATGACCTTATTGGCATAGAGAATTTCTTTGGGGAAGATTCCTTTCGTAGCAGTTTGTTTTAACGAATTGATGTTGTCCTGCTCCATATGAAAGAGGGAAAGCATTTGAATGGGGCGTACAATCTTGTAGTCCTCAAAAATCATATGCTCAACAAACAAGTCAAGCGGGCAGTTCATTAACTGAAGAGCCAATCCATCGGCCAGATGAGTCATAAAATTGTCCATATCTAAATTCGAGATATGGCCGACGGCCTTCTGCATGAACTTGAGATAACGTTTTTTGAATGCCGACAGCGTATTTTGCGACCTTACTATCGCCTTTCCTCTATTCGCTTTAGTGGCTCGCTGACTCATTTTCAGATGCATCATCTCGTGTACAAAAAGATGCTCCACAAAATCTTTCTCGGGATTATATCTTATGACATGTTCTTTTGCCGCGTGCAATGGAGCATACTCCATTTTGGCATGAACATTGAGATTTCGGTCTTCTGTGATGCGAATGTTTGTCTTGTCGGCATCCTCAAGTTCATCTTTTATATTTTTCCATACTTCCAAATAATTCGTTTTGTCGGCATATTCTTTAGCTACTCTGACAAAGAGTTTTATCAACTCCTCGCGAACAGCTGGGTTTTCAGGGCGGTCGGATGATTTTAAAGCACCTTTATGACAAATATCAAAGGATTCTTCTATTTTGCCAAGATTATAATAACAAAGAGCAAGCCCATAATATGAATTCGTGTAAGTTTCGTCTAACTCTAAAGCCCTTTCCAACAATGGCAATGCACTCTCATAGTCCTGGTTCTCCATATAGGTAGCACCTATATTGTTCATGGCAATTGCATTGTTGGGATGATATTCAAGCACTTTGTCGTAGTACTCTTTTGCATGTACTTGATCATTTCTGACTTTCGTATAGTAATTGCCCATCAGGATAAGAGCCCATATATTTCTCGGGTCGCATCTGAGAGATTCGATGAGCTCATCAAAAGCCTTTTCTGTATCATTATTATAAGTCCAATGTATCTGTGCAAGTAAACGCCATGCTTCTGATTCATTGGGATTCTCCTTCACTATTTCGTTCAGCAAAGGCAATGCCTTTTCGAATTCATTTCTATTGCAGTGGTCTAAGACCTTTTGCATTTTGTCGGCCATATCTTTGTATCTTTTTTACTTATCTGAAATGTCAATAATCCCTGCCCAGTTGGGGTCGTAGCTTATGGTCAGGCCGTAGCTGGAAACCTCGATATTGTGCAGGATGCGCGGATAGAGCGGGTCTTCTTTGGCAAGGGGATTGCGTGCAACGAACGCCTGCACTTTCTGCGAAAAACGATTTATGCTGTCCTGAGTCGCCACGTCCAGATGGCACGACTCGGCATAATATTCGCTGATTTCCACAAAATGCACGTCATCGTTTTTGCAGGAGGAAAGAGCGACGAAAAACAAAAGATAACAACAAACCCTGCCGCAAGAGGACAATGCCAAATGCAGCAGGGCAAGTGTTGAAGCCTGTAAATGGTTGTTACCTAAAACATCAATTCCCTTAATAGGGGGGGGGTAACTGCCTATTATTCAATTTGTTACAATTATAACCTAAAAAAGTCATGATGTTAGAATGATGCTTTTTCGCTTGCAAAGTTACGAAAAAAATAGCGAATAATCAAAATTTTGAACTGAACAAACACTTTGAACATTGTTTTTTGAGAGAAAAAGAGCAGGGGCAAAATTATAATATATATAAAATTAATAATATGTAATTATTGATTTATATATATAGCAAACCCCATGTGTCCCGCTAAACAATGTTCAAAGTGTTTGTTCAATTTATTCTATATTTTACTCGC
>CACXLY010000045.1 GCA_902768605.1 uncultured Bacteroidales bacterium | reverse complement strand
TACTGCTGTTTGTCAGCAAGGATGTAGTTATAGACCGTGCCGCCGTCGGTGATGCTTTCAGGCGCTACCTCCTTGAACTTCACGAAGTGAGCCGACTTGGTGCCAATGAAGCAGGTGGCTCCTGCAGGCACCGTGACGCTGTACGCGTAGCCCATCGGGGCCTCGGCCTGTATGGTGTTGTTGAAGTTGACGGTACCCGAATAGGTGGCCGTCAGGTAGCCCTCGGCCTGACGGGCTTCGGAGGGAACGAGGTCGAGGTAATAGGTGTTGCCGTCGAAGACGAGGAACATCTTGTTGCCGCTGGTGTACTCGCCCATCGTGGTGTTCACCGTCTTACCTTCCTTCGTGGTAACCAGGAGGTTCAGACTGTAGTCGGTGCCATAGACCCAATCTGTGTTCTTCACACGCACCTCGGGGGAGTAGATGGTGAAGGCGGTGTGGTCGGCATCGATGTCGAGCTGGATGGTGCCGCTCACCGTTTCGCCGTCGCCTGCCGTGGCTGTCAGCAGGTAGGAGCCATCGGGAGCCTCGAACGTGTACTTGTTGCTGGTGGGCTCGCCCACACTCACACTTTCGCTGGTCGCAATGTTGACCAACGACTGAATCAGCTTGCTTTTCGCATTCATTGTCACCGTCACTTCGGTGGCAAAGACATTACTCGTGGCCAACATTGTCAGCCCGAGAATGCTCAGTAAATACTTCTTCATGTTGTTAATAATTAGGGTTAAGAGTTATTATTTTATGTTTCGATTGTTTCGGATACTTGGAGGTTAAAGATGTTAAAGTAGTTAGCTCGCTATGCTCGCTTGGGGAAGTCAAAGGTCAATAGCTTTTGCAGCCCATTCTTAATCTTTAATTCTTAATTCTTAATTCGTTATGCACACCGCATCCAAAGGTATCGTCCTTTAACTTCTTTAACTTCATTGACTTCTTTAACTCCCGAGACTTGAGTTATTCTATTGTTTGTCGTTGCTTCTTTCATTTGCTTGCAGAGGCCTGTGCATCGCCTTTCGCGGCTCGTCCCTTCACGTGGGATTGATTGCTGCATGGCGACAAAGCAATTGCTGCATGGCGACGAAGCAATTGCTGCATCGCCATGCAGCAATCCACTTTATCTGCCTCGCGGACTTGTGTACAGTGCCTTTCGTCCATTTTTTATGTATATAGTTCCCTCTTTCCTCTGGTTGAGGTTGTCGATTCTTCGTCCTTGCAGGTCGTAGATATCATTTTGAACTTTGAATTTTGAATTTTGAATTGTTCCGACGCCGCTCGCCCAGTCGGCCGGAGGCAAAGCGAGGAAGTGGCCGGGATTGATGTAAACCCTATGCTGGCCAAGCAGTTGGCCGTCGGGCGACCACTGGTAGAGATAGCCCGCGCCTTCGAAGCTGCCGGCGTCGGTGCCGTATATGTAGCCCGTGTACGGGTTGACGTAGATGCCATAGGGTTGCACCATGTTCATGAAGTCGGCCTGCATCGTGCCCGGCAGCGACTGCTCAAGGCCGCGCTGGCCGCCCGTCGTCATCATCGTCCAAGGCTCTATGGTGAGTTGGGAGAACTCGTATTGTCCTGTGAGATAAGAGAATGCGGAGCCGACGACGAGGAACTTGCCGTCGAGGGTCGTCGTATTGTAGGTGGCGGGATAGTTGAAGACGACGAAGCAGGGCTCGCCTCTCAGCGCCCGCTTGCAGTCGAAGATAAGGCCGCAGGGAGGCGTCTCGTAGTAGTTGCCGGGCGAATTGAGGCAGAGGTACCTGCCGCTCTGCGACATCTCGCCATACAGGTTGGGGATGCCCGTGTCGATGTTCTGCTCCAGGGTCATCGTGGCGGCGTTGATGACGCTCACCGTCGTCTCGAAGTCGTGGTCGCCTTCCTGCTCCGCATACCCGCCGGTGTTGGCCACGAAGAGACGGCCCTCGTAGAGCGCGATGCCCTCGGGCTCGTAGCCCACCTCGCAGGTGGCAACCACCTTGAAGCTGCTCAGGTCTATCTTCGCCACGAAACCTCGGTCGAAGTACGTCGTGCCGTAGATGGTCTCGCACTCGTGGCCGTAGCTCGTCACATAGACGTACTGGCCGTCGGTGCAAAGGCGGCGGTTGTTGGGGATGTCCTCTGTGGCGGCCACTGCGACGCCGTCGGGACGGATGAACTGAACGATGTTCGACCAGTTGATGGCAATGGCGATGAGGTCAGGGTTGATTTGTATGATGTCGTTCGGCGTGTCGCCAAGCTTGTAGCCATTCCTGTCGCGAAACCACTGGTTGCTGACGATGGCGCCGTTCTCGAAGTAGCTGAGCCGACCGTTATCAGCCTGCCACATGCCCTCGTTCAGGAGGATGACCCGCTCCTGCGCGCGCGCGTTATATATTAATAATGTAAGGAAAAGGAAGGTTATGAGTCGTTTCATTGTGTTCATCGTTCTTTGCGCGACGTTAATTATGAATTATGAATTAAGAATTATGAATTAAGAAGGTGAATTATGAATTATGAATTAAGAATTATGAATTGTTTTAAATTCCAAATGATAGTGTGAGCTTGTAGTTCCTGCCCGGCATCGGGTAGCGCGGCAAGTGTTCGTACTGGATGTCGAGCACGTCGCAGACCTCCATGCAGAGTCCCAGCGAGGTCTTCCCGATGTTGTGGGTGTAGGAGAGTTTCATATCGACGTTGTGATACGGCTCGAGGATGTCCTCGGGGTCTGCCTTGCTCCACATCCTTTCGCCCACATAGAGGTACGATGTCGTGAACTGCAAAGTGCGCCAGCCAACTATTCCCGTGAGGCCCGTCGAGAAGGTCGGCGAGTAGCATATCGGCTTGTTGTACATGTCTTCATCCGTCGGGTCGGTGCGGTCGACGTCCCGCTGCCACGTAATCGACGAGAGGAGCGAGAAGTGCCATTGCTTCGTCATGTAGTGCCCCTTGAGTGTCGCGTTCAGTCCGCGGCAGAAGGTCTCGCCGTAGTTCATCATCGACCAGGTGTAGGTGCCCTTAAGCGGCAGGCAGACAATGCGGTTCTCTATCTTGTTGCGATAAATGTCGGCCTGCGCATCGAAAGCCCAACGACCACGATTGACCGTTGTCCGTCGTCCGTTGTCCATCTTACCTCTCCCATCATCCATCTTACCTCTTCCATCATCCATCTTACCTCTCCCATCATCCATCTTACCTCTCCCGTTGCTATAATGATATTCCACGCCGAGGTTCAGCTGCTTCGTGTCCTCGGGCTTCAGGTTGCGGTTGCCCACCTGCGTGTAGTAAAGGTCGTTGAGTGTCGGCGCGCGGAAGATTTCCTTGTACCAGCCGCGCACGGTCAGACCGCAGAACGTGTAGGCGAGCGACACCGCGGGCGTCCACATGTCTATCGGGTCGGCGGCTCCTGCCTGCACAAACGTCCAGTCGCTGTAGCGCTGGTGCAGGGCCGACGCTGCTGCCTGGAGGCCTTTCCAACTCGCCTGCGCCGCAAAGACAAGCTTTTGGTCCACGCGCTTCACGTCCTCGAAGCGCTTCAGGTCGGCCTTCATGATGCTGTATCGGATGTCGTAGCTCGACGAGAGCGACAGCCAGCTCCACGGCATGAAAGCGGCGCAAAGGGCTCCGTAAGCGTCTTGCTGACGGTAATGATTATCCACGCGAGCCGTGTTCTGATTCTCCGGATACTTCGTGTTGTAGCGCAGATACTCGTTCGCATACTTGGCGTTCGCCTTGTAGCGAAGCCACTTGAGGGGCTGCTCCTGATAGCTCGCCTGCACGAAGAAGTCGCGGTCCCACTCCCTGCCTACGTTCGTGTACTTGTCCGACAAGCGCCGCACGATGCCGCCCGGGCAGCCGCGCTCGCTGTCGTAATAATAGACGTGCGACGAGAAGCCGCCACGGAACAGGGCTGCCTCCACGCGACCGTAGCGGATGTCGCTGTTCGCGCGGCGTCCCACGGTGTCTTCGTATTCGGAATGATAACGGAAGGGATAGTTGCCTCGGCTCGAGCAGTACTCACCATCGACGAAGCCTTGCCAGCCTCGCCACGAGAACTGTCCGTTCACCTTTGCCATCCAGGTAAAGAACGAGGCGTTGCGGAGCTGCACGGAGAGCGAGTCGTGCGTGGGCCGCTTGGTCTGCAGATAGACCGTCGCACCCGAGGCGTACTCGCTGGCCGACTGGCAGTAGTCGAGCTTGTTGGCGTTATAGAGCGACACGGTTTCCATGGAGGAGAGCGAGAACTTGCCAAGGTCGACGGTACCGTTCTGCGCGTTCGTTAGGCGGATACCATCGACGTAAACGCCCACATGCTGGGCGCCGAGCGAACGGACGTTGATGGTCTTCAGTCCGCCCAACCCGCCGTAGTCCTTGATCTGCACGCCCGCAAAGTACTTCAAGGCATCAGCCACCGACGTCGTGCTCAAGGCCTGCAGGTCAGCGCCGCCAAGCGTCTGCGACGTCGCAATCGTGCGAACCGGCACCTTCGACGTCACCGTCACCTCGTACAGCTCACGAATGGAATCATTCGTCAGCAGTCCGTCAGCAGTCGTCCGTCGCCCGTCGCCCGTCGTCTTTGGACTCTGCGCATTGGCACCTGCTGTCACAGCAAATGCCAATACGGTAGCCAGAATCGCTTGCAGATAGTATTTTATTAATTCATAGTTCATAGTTATGAATGCATAGTTATAATGCGCCCATAAAAGGCACACCATACGCCAACATTGTACATAGTACATGTATATTGCACATAGTACATCTTACGTCATACATCATACATCTAACGTCATACATCTAACGTCATACATCTCACTCTCTCCCCCTAAAGGGGGTTGGGGGGTCCGTTCATCCTTGTCCCGAGGATGCTTGTTCTTATTTGCGAAACGGCAGGTTTCCTGGCTCTTGCCCGGCAGCGCGTCTTCCCAGGAAGCTGTCCCAGTGACGTCATGTGCGCTGCACTAAGAAGGCAAATACAGTAGCGGGCACTGCTCCGGCATTCCACCGGATTCCCTCTCTACCCTACTCCCTTTCTCCCCCTAAAGGGCCACAGGAAGCACGGGTATCACCATTTGCGCTGCAAAGTTACGAATAACTGAGCAAAAAACAAAAGGAAAACAAAAGTTTTTTCTATTACTGTCCGGGAAAAAGCACCAGAGGTGCGACAGAACACAGACGGGGGTGACACCCCCGGGACAAGATAGCCTAACAATAATAAGCCCTAAAGGGGCGAAAGAATATGTATATGGTTTAATTACAACTTGCTTTAGGGTTCTGCCGTCCTTTCAGGACTTTCCCTTTCATCGCACCATTACCGGGGGTTCATCGCTTCGCTCAAGCGCAAGCGGAGTTCACCCCCGTCTGTAGTCTGTCGTCTCTTCGAGACTTTTGCAAGCCCCACATACTACGCTAATATCATGACAATGCTTTTTTATCGAGTCATAATGACCTCATAGGTCTTATCCTCTCTATAGAAATAGAGCGAGCCTTCCATCGACGAGGAAGGCTTTTTGCTGAGCGTGATGCGGAAATAAGGCTCGCCATTGACGGTGCCCTCTATGATTTTAGCTTCCTTGATGGTGTAGGCAGTCTTATCAGAACTGTATTCCTCCTTTGTCGCCTCATCGCTAACACCATCTTTATTATAGTGGAACTTACGCGACGAGAAGTTATGGTTACTGGCGCTGAACTTCACTTCGAAATAAAGCGTAAGTGAGTTTTCCCACCTCACCCAATTTCCGTTAGCATCCTTCAGCATATCCACATGCCATCCAAATCCATTGATAGAGTTGCGAAGCTCCCAATCAGACCACGACTCGCCCTTCTCAGCATCCGCACAACTCACCAACCCCGCACTCATAACAGCCACAATGACGACAGCAAGCGCAAACAATGTCTTTCTCATAGTAGCATTATCTTTAATTCAAGATTCAGATGTTCTCAATATTTTTGTTGTTAAGTAGTTACTACTTCAGAAACTTCAGTCTTTTAATTTTCTATCAACTCCAACCGCTGTCCTCGGTAGAAGGGGAACTTGTTGTCATCGCTGATAAGAGGTATCCCGTTGCAGATGGCGTGCGATATTATCATGTGGTCACTGGGGTCATAATGTTCCTGCGCCTCGTTGATTACAAGGCGAGCATAACGCTCGTAATGTTCTTTGTGGAGGTAAAGAATTTCAAATCTGTAATCATTTTCCACTGAGCGTATCATATCCATCGGAGATTTCCACCATCGTCGGATTACTGGCTTAGAGTTCCAAAGTAACACAAACTCTCTTAGCGACTCGGCGCTTAAGTAAATCTGATTGTCGTAGTCGTCAAGAATGGCTTTTACATCTCGTGACAATTTCTCTGGCTCCTTGGCAAACCAGATGAAGATGTGCGTGTCAATTAGGTAACGCATACCGTGGCTTTGAGTCAAGGTTAGTCACCAGTCTTACGGCATCGTCGAGGAGAACTTTCTCTTCCTCTGTCAGCGGACCCCAACCTCTCAACTTGGCGTAGTAATCAGCCTGTTCTCTTCTGTTTTTAAACTTTATTTCTTCCATAATCCACGTAATTATGTCGTTTACGATGCAAAAGTAATACTTTTTGCGAAATCCTGCAAGAGAAAAGAAAAAAAAGCACGCCCGACCTTGCGACCAAGCGTGCTTACACATAATATTTCAATGAACGAAGATAAAGCTTTTTCCGTGATTTCCGTGATTTCTGTGTGACTAAATACTTAAAAAGATTCTATGACATAGTTAATCTCACACGGAAAGCCTCTTGTTATCGTTTATCTCACACAGAAAGCACGGAAAACACAGAAAAGATTATCCTCGCAGAAAACAATATGTCACACAGAAATCACGGAAACCACAGAAATATTCTATGTGTTGCGTTAATGAGCAATGGCAAAAACATTTCTGTGATTTCCGTGATTTCCGTGTGAAATTCTGACTCTAAACTCTAAACTTTTATTATTTCCGTGCTTTCCGTGATTTCTGTGTGACATAATCTTTCAATGAACGATGGCAGAACTTTTTCTGTGATTTCTGTGATTTCCGTGTGAAAAAACTTAAAAACTATCAAAAATGCTTTTTATGTCAAACAGAAACCACAGAAACCACAGAAATACTCTTAAACTATAAACTTCAGTACTGACTCTAAACACTACTCCGCGACTACAATCGCGCCTTGGTGCTAGAGCATCCAAGAACTCTAAACACTATACTCTTTCCGTGTATCAAAATACTTAAAAACTATCAACTACAGAACTGACTCTAAACACTCAACTCTAAACTCTAAACTCTTTCCGTGATTTCCGTGTGACATATAAAAAACACGCCCAGCCTTTCGGCCAAGCGTGCTTTCTATTTTATAGCCAAGAACTACATTGTAAATGGTAAATGGCTAAATTGTAAATGGGGTTACCATTCTTCGTCCCAAACGTTCTTGCTACCAGCGGAATTATCGTCGCCAGCATATTCCTTTGTTCCTGCTGTCTGTCCACCTGGTACAAGCTCATCATCTGGGTCTGAACCTATAAGAATGCATGTCTTAGTATTAAGCAATACAACCAGTGTCTCGGGAATAATATATGTCTTTTTCATAGTTACTCAAATTATGAATTGTGAATTATGAATTATGAATTAGAAGAGGATCTTTTTGCCGTTCACGATGTTGATGCCCTTCTGCATCTTGCTCATGCGCTGACCAGCTACATTGTAGATAGCACCATCTTCGCTTTCATTTTTAATTGTATTGATGCCTGTTGCATCATCTTCAAGGTCAATAATGAAGCTCTTCACATTTCCAGCAATGCTAGGATAGAGATAAGCACGGTTTGATGGTACAGGGCTATTGTTAGCACCGAAGAAGCCAACGCCCTTGGTGGGATGGTTATAAAGAATGTACTTCTTGTCGTCTGGTGTCCAAGTTATTACAGTCTCGTCGCTACCAGGAACAAGGACATTACCAGGTACACCATCGGGATTGCCAATGAGAGCAGGAACTTCTTCATCGGTAACACCACCAGCCTTATAAAGGAGGACACCAGTATCGGCAGGAACCTTAGTAATCTGATTGTAGGTCAACTTATTTCCATTTGTAGTAACATAATATGCCGTTATGGAAGAGTTCGTAAAGTCGAGAGCTCTGTGGCAGCAGAATGTTGAATAGCCATAATCAGCAACAGAAACAGGAACTGTTGCGGTTGTCTCAGTCAAATCGATGTCGTCAATAGCACCATTTTTACCATTTCCTGTATAATAAAGGCGGACATAAACTTCGGTATGCAGAGAAAGGTCAGCAGAAAACTCCTCCCAACTTGTTGCGGCAGTGCCAGCAGGAGTATATGTCGCTACATCAGTCCAATTAGAGCCGTCTGAGGACACCTGTATTTTCCACGTAAGAGAAGACTGATATTGTGTTCTGCGTACATAACAAGTGAAGGTTCCGGGATACTCAATTTTGTTTACGGTTTTCATCCATGCTGTGTTAGCATTGGTTATGCCAAAGTATCCTTTGCCTCCGTGAGCATTTTCACCTTGATACCTTTGACTACGGATAATTGTTTCGCCGTTTTCCCAATCAGTATAACTGTCCAAAGCATGCTCAAAGTTGACTTTGCTGTCCGCTGCATGAGCAACAAAGTTGATGACAATGGTGCAATCCGAAGTGGGCACAACGTCAAATTCGTTATTATGATAAGTTGTCACTGTAGCTTCACCTGCTGTAATCGTGTAGGGGTTATTCTCATCAACGCCATAGCCATGATTAGGTGTGGCAATAATGACGTTACCATCAAGTTCCACCGTACCCTTAGACTCATCGCTTGGGAGGGCAGTAATCGCATAAGCAGGAGTTCCAGGGGTGTAAGTAACTTTAATGTAATCAATAATAAAATTACCCCCATTTTGATTTTCAAAGACTAACTTATCACAACTTAATCCTGTAAGTACGGGATCTTGCTGTGCGGGAGAACCATAAAGGTTGGCGGCAAAAGTGCCACTTCCATTTGTATTGGTAGCTGTCCATTTAACTGTAATATACGAACCTGCATAACGGAACGTAACAGCATTAATCTTCGCTCCGTTAGAGGCCGTCAATGTAAGAGCTTTGGCAGTAAGCACACCATCAGCATTACATGACCCGTTTGTTGTTGAATAAGAGATGTCTCCATCAATTGTTCCACTAGTTGCAGTGAAACCTTCAATCTCAATATCAATAGGATGAATCTCTGCCCAAGCAGTACCGGCAAAAGCGGTTGTTACCACGGCTACTATCATAGCGACGCGTAGCCATACATTCTTAAATACCTTCTTTTTCATAATAGAATAATTTAAAGATAGTAAATATTGTTAATTGTTTAATGTCTATATTTTGCAGGAACCTTAAGGAGTCTGGTGCTCCTCTTTATCCCTTTTTCCTCATGACTTACGTCCCTCTATACATTATTATATTATATAGTGTCTTTTCTTCTATCTAACACAATCCGTTTGCAAAGGTACGCCATTATACAATCATATCTACTTATTTATACAATATTTTCATACATACACCCTCATTTCTTGACATAAATCAAGTGTAATTCGTAAAATGCCTAACGAAATACCAAGTTTAGAGATAAGATGGTTGCACACAGAAAGCACAAAGTTCTCTCACACAGAAAGGCGCCTTATCTTTATAATCTCACACAGAAAGCACGGAAAGCACAGAAATATCCTTTGCCACAGTTTATCTCACACAGAAAGGCGCCTTATTAATGAGCAATGGCAAAAACATTTCTGTGATTTCCGTGATTTCCGTGTGAAATTCTGACTCTAAACTCTAAACTTTTATTATTTCCGTGCTTTCCGTGGTTTCTGTGTGACATAATCTTTCAATGAGCGATGGCAGAACTATTTCTGTGATTTCCGTGATTTCCGTGTGAAATTCTGACTCTAAACTCTAAACTTTTATTATTTCCGTGCTTTCCGTGATTTCCGTGTGAGATAACATTCTAATGAGCGATGATAAAACTTTTCCGTGCTTTCCGTGGTTTCTGTGTGACATAATCTTTCTATGAGCGATGGCAGAACTATTTCTGTGATTTCCGTGATTTCCGTGTGACATAAAAAAACACGCCCGGCATTGCTGCCAAGCGTGCTTTCTATTTTATAGCCAAGAACTAAATTGTAAATAGTAAATGGCTAAATTGTAAATGGGGATTACCACTCTTCGTCCCAAACATTCTTGCTGCCAGTAGAAGCGTCGTCGTCGACTACATGTCCTTTAACAAGACCTTCGCCTTCAGAATCATCGCCTGGATTAGCTGACATATTTTGCATGAATTCTACTTTAGGCATCAGGTCAACCACAAGTGTCTCGGGAATAATATATGTCTTTTTCATAGTTAATCAAATTATGAATTGTGAATTATGAATTATGAATTAGAAGAGGATCTTCTTACCGTTCACGATGTTGATGCCTTTCTGCATCTTCTGGAGACGCTGACCAGCGAGGTTGTAGATTGCACCATCTTCAACTGCACCTTCTACTGCCATAATTGCTGTTGCACTGTCACCATCAAAGATGAAGTCCTTAACTCCTTCTGTGAAATAATCACGTGAGATGTAAGCGCGATGAGCTTTTAATGTGGTGTGGGTTGCAGCCCTGTAGAAGCCAGGCTTACCATCTTTCACATTCAGAATTAAGTCATCTTCATTAAGCGTAGTCTCAACGTTGACACCTGTCAGACAATTGCCCTCAGCTGTTGTTGCTGATTCAATAACGGGAACCTGAGCAGTCTTGCCACCCTCAGCTACCAGAATAACACCAGTATTAGCAGGTACCTCAGTTATAGGATTAAGGGTCAAACTCAAACCTTTGAGAGTAGCAGTATATGCCTCTATGCCAGAATCTGTGAAATCGACAGCCTTTTCGCAGCAGAATGTTGCATAACCAACAGAGGTTACGGTAACATTGATGAGAGAGGCGAGTGTCGTCAAATCGATGTCGTCAATTGCGGCATAGTTACCACTATTAGCGCTGCAAGAAATGCGGACATACACATCAGAATAATTGCCCAGGCTGACTTCAACCTTTTCGTAGGTATAGCCTGTAATAGTCTTTGTTACTAAAGCATCACCCCAGTTAGAACCATCGGAAGAAACATTAACAGTCCAAGTCGCAGCAGTAGTTTCACCACCTCTTGCATAGAAAGTAAGCGTTCCAGGATTGGCGATTTTCGTTGCAGTTGTGATTGTAGAGCCATTGTGTGTTTGGCCACAATTTTCGCCAGCATGACGATTTAAGTTTGACTGGGAAACGCCGACGAATTCCCAGCTTTCATACGTATTCAAAGCACTTTCGAAATCAACTATATATTCTGGAGAAACTGAACTACGGTCGAAGTTAATGGTCACATTCACCGTTGAACCGTTTGCTGCATCTGTCACATAGAATTTGTTCCCATCCTGACTCACGGTAGCTGTTCCTTCTACACTATAAGCAGGATTAGCGAACTGATAGCCCACGGCTGGCTTTGCTGTAATGATGTTACCAACTACAGACTCTATCGTTCCCCATTCCCCTTCGTTTGCTGTAACATTTAATGTGTAAGGCAAAGTGGGAGCGGTGTAAGTAACTTCAATAGATGAGATAGTAGATGTATATTGTTTGAAATAAAATTCTATTGAATTGCAATCTACTAAACCAGAGACCGTGCAGATACCACCACTAATGCTGACTGATTGTTCGCTGCCGCCATTTACCTTATAGTAACCTGACAGACGATTGGTCGCAAATTTTACAGACTTTATCTTTGAACCCCAACTAATAGCATTCTCTGTCAGAGCAACAGTAAAGGTAGCAGAACCTTGGGAAAGATTAATAGTATTGTTTGACACACTACTTTCTGTAGATGAATAAGTGACGAAATCGTCCAATGCTCCACTTGTAGCTGTAATACTTGTGGGAGAAGCTGTAATATCCTCAGCCCGAGAAGTGCCAACGAAGGCAGTTGTCATAACGGCTGCAATCATGCAGACACGCAGCCAAGCATTTTTTAGTACTTTTTGTTTCATTGTCTTTAAATAAAAGATAGTTAATATAATAGTTAATTAATATGCACACTCTTCATGCCACCATATTATTATATATAGGTATATAGTAATGCAGCAGGTCACGACTAAGAACATCACTGATGTCTTTGCAAAGTAAGATTGAAGGGGTTAGGTTTTGCTGGTAATGATAATTAGGTAAAAAGAGGTTAGTTAAACAGGCTTTTTAGGTTTGCGGGGCAAAGGTACTGCTTTTTACAATAACAAGCAAGGAAAAGTGAGGATATTTTACATTAAACATGCCATTTCACACAGAAAGCACAGAAAACCTCTTGTTATTGATAATCTCACACAGAAAGCACAGAAAGCACAGAAAAGATTATCCTCGCAGAAAACAATATTCCACACAGAAAGCACAGAAAAGATTATCCTCGCAGAGAATATTATTATTTCACACAGAAAGCACGGAAATCACAGAAAAGTTTTCCCATTACCCATTGGACAGTTTCTGCTATTTCTGCGGGACTAAAAGCCCAGCATAGAATATTTCTGTGATTTCCGTGATTTCCGTGTGAGGTCAACGATGGCAAGAAGCTTTTCTGTGCTTTCCGTGATTTCTGTGTGAGATAATATTCTAATGAGCGATGATAAAACTTTTCCGTGATTTCCGTGATTTCTGTGTGAGATAAACAACGTTAAAGGGGAAGTTATCTTTCTGCTCTCATTGGGTTATGAAGGAAGTCTTCATAGCTCAGGCGGATGCCGTCCTCCAATTCTGTTTTGTAGGTCCAGCCGAGTGCTGCGGCCTTGCTTACGTCAAGGAGTTTGCGGGGCGTGCCATTCGGCCTTGTGGTGTCCCATTCTATCTTGCCTTTGTAGCCCACCACCTTTGCGACGAGCTCTGTGAGAGCCTTGATGGTGAGCTCTTTGCCTGTGCCGGCGTTGACGGTTTCGTTGCCGCTGTAGTTGTTCATGAGGAACACGCAGAGGTTGGCAAGGTCATCGACATAGAGGAACTCGCGGAGCGGACTGCCGTCGCCCCAACAGGTCACGCTCTCCAGTCCTGCTTCCTTTGCTTCATGGAAACGACGGATGAGGGCCGGCAGCACGTGGCTGTGCTCGGGATGGTAGTTGTCGTTGGGGCCGTAGAGGTTCGTGGGCATCACGGAGATATAGTCCGTGCCGTACTGGCGGTTCAGGAACTCGCAGTACTTCAAGCCGCTTATCTTGGCGAGCGCATAGGCTTCGTTTGTCTTCTCCAGTTCTCCTGTAAGCAGGCAGCTCTCGGGCATCGGCTGCGGCGCCATGCGAGGATAGATGCATGAGCTGCCGAGGAACTCGAGCTTCTTGCATCCGTTCTGCCAGGCGGCATGGATGACGTTCATCTCGAGTATCATGTTGTCGTACATGAAGTCAGCAAGTGCCGACTGGTTGGCAACGATGCCGCCCACCTTGGCTGCTGCCAGAAAGACGTATTCGGGTTTCTCTTCGGCAAAGAACTGCTCGACAGCTTCTTGCCTGGTCAAGTCAAGCTCCTTGTGGGTTCTTGTGATAATGTTCGTGTAGCCCTGCCGCTGGAGCTCCCTGACAATCGCAGAGCCGACCATGCCTTTATGGCCTGCTACGTATATTTTTGAATTCTTTTCCATATTTCACACTGAATTGAATACTCTTGTTTTATATTTCACACAGAAATCACGGAAATCACAGAAAGATATGCCTACCGGCGTTTTATCATTCCTGCACTTTGAGTGTCACAAAGTTGTTCCTTGCTTTCTGAGATTTCTGAATAAGCTTTCTTAATTGACTATCCGCGTAATAGAAGTTAAAATATTGTCTGTATTGAAGTTTACAAGAAGTCCGACCTTCTTGTTCATCAGGCGAAGATACGTAAGCAGTTGTTTGGCAAAAACCTTTTTCATTTCCTCGACTGATTTAAGTTCTACGATAACCTTATCCTCTACAATGAGATCTAATCGCAAATCTGTCTCCAATACATTTCCTTTATATACGACAGGCACTTTTACCTGACGCTCTACATTCAGGCCACGCTGCCGTATCTCAAATATCAAAGCCTCCTCATACACAGACTCCAATAAGCCCGGCCCGAGTTCCTTATATACATCGTATATGGCACCTCTCACCTCGTATGTGATATCACTATCAGTCATAGCAACATATCTCAACGAAAGACACAAGATATTTCTGTGCTTTCTGTGATTTCCGTGTGACTACTTCACGATTCCCTTCTCGAGGTATTCTGCGAGGTTTGTGCGCACTTTTTCTGCGGCGCCTTCGGCTGCTACCTTGCCCATGTCGTGGTCCACCATGAGCCTGACCAGCTGCTCGAAGGTAGTCTTGTTGGGGTTCCATCCGAGCTTTGCCTTTGCTTTTGTGGGATCGCCCCAAAGATTGACGACGTCGGTGGGGCGGTAGAAGTCTTCGCTCACCTCGACCAACGTCTTGCCCACCAAGGAGTCTGTGGATGATTGATTATTTGTCAGAGAGGCTCTGTTGTCCTTCACGCAGATGCCCTTCTCGTTGATGCCTTCGCCTTCGAACTTCAGTTCCAGGCCGACGTGACGGAAAGCGAGGTCGGTGAACTCGCGAACGGAGTGCTGCACTCCCGTGGCTATCACGAAGTCCTCGGGCACGTTGTTCTGCAGGATGAGCCACATGCACTCGACGTAGTCCTTTGCATAGCCCCAGTCGCGAAGCGAGTCGAGGTTGCCCAGGAAGAGTGTCTTCTGCTTGCCTTGGGCGATGCGGGCTGCGGCGAGGGTAATCTTGCGCGTCACGAACGTCTCTCCGCGGCGCTCGCTTTCGTGGTTGAAGAGGATGCCGGAGCAGCAGAACATATTGTACGCCTCGCGATATTCCTTCACGATCCAAAAGCCGTAGAGCTTGGCGACGGCATAGGGACTGTAGGGATGGAAAGGCGTGTTCTCGTTCTGCGGCACTTCCTCCACCTTGCCGTAAAGCTCGGAAGTGGAGGCCTGATATATCTTGCAAGTCTTCTCGAGATGGTTTGTCCGCACGGCTTCGAGGATACGGAGCACGCCCACGGCATCGACATCGGCCGTAAACTCAGGAGCGTCGAAGCTGACCTGGACATGGCTCTGGGCAGCCAGGTTGTATATCTCAGTAGGTTGCACCAGGCCGACGAGCTTGACGAGGGACATCGAGTCGCTCATGTCGGCGTAATGAAGATGGAAGTGAGGCTTGCCCTCAAGATGGGCGATACGTTCGCGGAAGTCGACAGAGGAACGGCGGATGATGCCGTGTACCTCGTAGCCTTTCTCGAGAAGAAACTCGCTAAGGTACGAACCGTCCTGTCCCGTCACTCCCGTTATCAGGGCGATGTTTTTCATCTTTTATTTAATTTATTTAAGTTTCGGATGTTGTGATTTTTATGGGAGTTAAAGGACAATAGCTTTTGCAGCCAATTCTTAATTCATAATTCCTAATTCTTAATTCGTTATGCACACCGCATCCCAAGGTATCGTCCTTTAACTTCTTCGGCTGTCGCCTCAGGCGCAGGCGGAACTTTTACTTCTTTAACTTCATTAACTCCCCAAACTTGATTTAATTTATTTCGTTATGACGTTTGAACGCAATGGCGTTAAAAATGACGGCAATCATTTCTCCTCGCTGAACTGCTTGATGCGCTGCTCGTCGGAGAGGCGACATATAAGTAATGTGTCGTCGCATTCGGCCACGATGAAGCCGTCGAGACCCTGCACGACGACGCGCTTCTCCTGTGTGGCATGAACGATGCAGTTCGTGGTCTCATAGACGTCGATATTCGCTCCGATGAGGGAGTTGCCGTGTATGTCGCGCTCGGAGTTCTCGAGGAGCGAGCCCCAAGTGCCGAGGTCGCTCCATCCGAAGCTTGCGGGGAAGACGTAGATCTCCTCTGCCTTCTCCATGATGGCATAGTCGATGGAGATGTTCTCGCATTGCGGGAAGACCTTGTTGATGGCTTCCTGTTCCTTCTCCGTGCCGTAGAGTGGGAGCAGGTCCTCGAATATCTGGGAGAGGGTCGGCTGATAGACGCGGAGGGCGTTGGCAATGGTGCCGACGTTCCAGATGAAGATGCCGGAGTTCCAGAAGAAGTTGTTCTTCTGAATATAACGTTTCGCGGTATCGATGTCGGGCTTTTCCTTGAAGGAGTCCACGCGGAAGATTTCCCTGTTGCGGGCTGTGGAATAGGAAAGGTCTGCCTGTATGTAGCCGTAGCCCGTCTCGGGCCGCGTGGGTTTCATGCCAAGCGTAACCATGGCGTCGGACTCAGCCACGAACTTCAGGCACGAATTGATGACGCGCTGATACTCAGTGGTATCCATCACGATGGCATCGCTGGGGGTGACCACGATGTTGGCCTTCGGATCCTTCGACTTGATGCGCCAGCTGGCATAGGCAATGCAGGGGGCGGTGTTCCTGCGGCAAGGCTCGAGCAGGACGTGGTTCCAAGGAACTTCAGGCAGTTGCTCGCGAACGACGTTGACGTACTTGGCCGACGTCACTACCCACATATTCTCGGGCGAGATGATAGGTTTGAAGCGGTCGGCGGTCAGTTGAATAAGTGTTCTTCCGCAGCCCGTCACATCGACGAACTGCTTCGGTCTTTCCGGCGTACTCATGGGCCAGAAGCGGCTTCCCACGCCGCCTGCCATGATTACCAAATGATTGTGAGCATCCATAAGCAAACCATTTTTTTAGAAGAATGAGTCGCAAAGGTAATACTTTCTTGGCGATTGAACAAAGAAAGGACGAAAAAAATCATCTTAAGAAAGAAGAAACGGACGCTGCCTCCGTGTCTCGAGAGGAAAGGACGCTATAACATCGAGGAATTAGGAACGTGATGCTGGAAGCTTAGGAACGTGAAGCTGGAAGCTTAGGAACGTGATGCTGGAAGCTTAGGAACGTGATGCTGGCGAATCAGATACATGTAGTTGCCAAATTAGAAACGTCTAATTGGCGAACTAGAAGCATCTGGTTGGCGAACTAACGCTATGATGCGAGGTTCTCAGACCATTTCGAGGAGGGAGAAAGGCGTGGTGTAAGTGGTTCGGATGCGCCATTGCTCGGGGTAGAGATTATTGATGCGCGAGCCGACACCCTTGCCCGGGCCGAGGATGAGACCGCGATAGCAGAGCGTGACCGGGCCGCGAGGCGCCTCCACGCGAAGTGCTTCGCGACGAAGGTATTGCAGGGCCTCGGAGTAGTTCAACTCAATAAAGACGGGCTCCCCCTGCCCTTCCAAAGGAGGGGGAAACTGAGGCGATTGCTCCGAAGAGGCAGAGTCATATAGGACATGAAGGCCGGAAAAGAGCCTCCCCCTGCCCCTCCCAAGGAGGGGGGAACTGCTGCGATCATTCTCCACTCCTTTGGAGGGGTCGGGGGAGACCTGTTGTTGCTGCTTCCTTATCGCAGCCACATAGAACCCCTCTCCGCGGTCGCGGCCAGGCAGGAAATGACGCTCGGTGATGCAAAAACCGCCCATTTCATCGCAAAAATAGCGTACGTTGTCCTCGTCTTCATAACGGTTGAAAGTGCACGTGCTGTAGATGAGAAGTCCGCCGGGTTTGAGCACGTGCCAGATGTCCTGCAGGATGCTCCGTTGCCTCTGCTGACACATCCTGACGTTATCGAGGCTCCACTCCTTCCTGGCGTCTTCGTCCTTGCGGAACATGCCTTCGCCGGAGCAGGGGACATCAGTCAGGAGGATATCGACCTTGCCTGTCAGGGCACCGAAGTCCGCGGGATAGTTCTGCGTCACAACGACTTGCGGAGCCGTGGCGGGCTGTCCCGTCATCCACTTCTGCATGTTCTCGGCCAGCACCTGTGACCTTTTGGCAATCGGTTCGTTACATATTAGGAGCGCCCCCTCCGGCAGAAGGCTTTGCAGGAGCGTGCTCTTGCCGCCCGGCGCAGCACAGAGGTCGAGGGCAACAAAAGCCTCCCCCGTCCCCTCCAAAGGAGGGGTGAATGGCCACGGCAATGCTCCCTCTCCATTGGAGAGGGTTGGGGTGAGGCTGGCTATATACATCGACGAGGCCTCCTGCACATAATAGGCACCGGCATGGAGCAAGGGGTCGAAGGTGAAGGCAGGTCTTTCCTTGAGGTAGAAAGCATCGGGGCACCAAGGAACCCTCTCGAGGTCAGAGCGATAGGCAAGCAGTTCGTCGGACGACAGCTTGCGGGGATTGAGGCGGACGGATACTTCCGGCTCGGTCGTCGCCAACGCTTTGCAAAGCGCATCAGCCGTTTCATCGCCATAGTGTTCGCGCATCAAACGGACAAAGTCCTCCGGTAAACTCGTTTGCATCTCCATATTGCGTCACTTTTCGCCACAAAGATACAACATTTATTTGCAATTTGACAATTTACAATTTACAATTTCGCCTTTCTTGCCTCTCTGTCTTAAGTTTTCTCCCCTAAAGTTTGGCAGTATCGTGAAAAAAGAGTAATTTTGGGGTCGAAATTAACAACTAATTAATATATTTAATCATGAAAATGAACAGACGTTCCTTTATTACGAGAGGTGCGGCAGGTGCTGCGCTTTTCAGCATTATGCCCCGCGAAGTCTTGGGCAAAATGGGAGGCAACAACAACTTCATCGCTCCCAGCGACCAACTGACACGAGGCTTGATCGGCGTGGGCGGCATCGGTCGCTCAGCCTCACACTTCGTCAGCGACCAGAACTGTCGTCTCGTGGCTCTTTGCGACGTGGACCAGAAGCACCTCGATTCGGCTCTTGCCGCCGCTAAAAAGAATTGGGGAGAGGACTTGAAATCGTATCACGACTTCCGCGACCTGATTAACGACCCGAATGTTGACATCGTTCACATCGCTACCCCGCCCCATTGGCACGGACTCATGTCGGTAATCGCAGCCAATGCCGGCAAGGATGTCTTCTGCGAGAAACCCATGACGAGGACCATCGGCGAGGGCAAGCGCGTGGAAGAAGCCATCAAGCGCAACGGCCGCATATTCCGCCTGAACACCTGGTTCCGCTTCAAGGACACGTTCTATGGGCTCGGCACGGAGGTGAAGCCTCTGAAGAAGCTCGTCGACAGCGGCTTGCTCGGCTGGCCTCTCAAGGTCAGGATTTCCGGTGCGACAGGTTTCGCATGGAAGTTCTTCTGGGTAGGTAAGGAGAACCTCGAGGTGCAGCCCATCCCCAAGGAACTCGACTACGACCTCTGGCTCGGCCCGGCTCCCTACAAGCCCTACAACATACACCGCACGCACCAGACCTTCCGCGGCTACTTCGACTACGATGGCGGCGGCCTGGCCGACATGGGACAGCACTACATCGACCCCGTGCAGTACATCCTCGGCAAGGATGAGGAGTTCCCCATCAAGGTCGAGATTGACGCTCCGCAGCAGCACCCCGATGCAGTCGGCATCTGGAGGAACATCACTTACACCTACGCCGACGGCTGCCAGATTATCCTCGAGGGCGAAGGTTTCGAGAGTCAGGGCAAGGTGCCCTACATCGAGGGACCGAAGGGCAAAGTGTACAAGGGCTTCGAGTGCACGATACCCAATGTGCAGCAAATCATCAACGAACTGCCCGACCCCGAGGAACGCAACACCGACTACCTGGAGTGTGTGCGCACTCGCCGTCAGTTCGCCCTCAACGAGAGCAACGGTCACCACAGCGCCACCATCGTCAACATCGGCGTCTGCGCTCTGCGACTCAACCGCACGCTCAACTTTGACCCGAAGACGCAGACCTTCATCAACGACGACGAGGCAAACCGTCTGGTCAACCAGCCAATGAGAGGCGAATGGGCAAAGCTCATCTGACATAAATAATTAAAAATTAAAAAAGAAGGATTAAGAATTAATGCGATGGTCGCAGCTCTATTCAAATCT
The DNA here is from genome assembly GCA_902768605.1 of uncultured Bacteroidales bacterium. Next base: position 17,972 of record CACXLY010000045.1, on the reverse strand, counting down.
ATTTAATTCTTAACTCTTAATTCTTAACTCTTAATTTATAGATAAACAATGAAACGTACATTATATATTATTATAGCAGCGCTTTTGCTGAGCATCTCTTCGTTTGCACAGGATGCACGCAACCGCGCTCCCGAGACCATCGTGCAGGATGTGCTCGCCCTCGTGCCCATACAGAACCAGGCCGACTTCAACAACGAGATGCAACCCCTTGTGCAGGCTGCACCAAAGACCATCACAATGCTTGCCGCCATGCTCAAGCCGGCAGCAGAGCGCGTTAATGCCAAGGTGGAATACGCCATACATGGTGCCGTTGCCTATGCCGGCACGAACGACGCCTGGGCAGCCAACGTGAGCGAAGGCCTCAAGCAAGCCATCGCCGCACAGAGCGACAAGGACGCCAAGCAGTTCCTTGAAAACGAGCTCCGTCTGCTCTCGAAGACTGAGGACGTGACCTACGTCGCTCCGAAGGCTTCCACATCTTACGCCAAGGCTTACGACAAGCTTGTCAGCCTGGGCGCAGGTGCAGGCAAAGTCATCGCCAAGGCAGTCACGAGCAAGGACCATGCCCTCCGCATGCAGGCCCTCAAGTTTGCCACAGCCAACGGCCTTGCCACGGGCGACCTGGCTGCCAGAGTGACGAAGAAGTTCAATTCGCTTAGCGACGAAGCCAAGAGCGACATCCTCTACTGGATTGGCGACAACAAGATAGCCAGCCAGAAGTCTTTGCTGACCGAGGTGGTTGCAAAGGGTGGCCAGCCCGCTAAGGCTGCCATCGAGGCTCTGGGCAAAATCGGTGGCGACGACGCCATGAAGGTGCTCATCGACCAACTGGGCGGCGCAAACGACACGGAGGCATTCCGCGCACTCCGCTCCTTCCCAGGCAAGCTGAACATCCTGGAGCCGCTGAAGGCTGCCACAGGCGACAAGAAGCTTTCCCTCATGAAGCTTGCCTCTGCCCGTCACTATACGGATGCCGTCGAAGAGATATTCAAGTACACCGTGAAGGGCGAGTATCAAAGCGCCGCTCTCGATGCGCTGCCCGGCGTTATTACTCCCGAGCAGGCAAAGGTTGCCTTAGGTTCCCTGGCTATTAGTCAGGATGCCGGCAACGTGTCGAAATGGCAGAAGGTAGCAACCGCCAGCCTGCAGACGCTCACTGCCGACCAGCAGTACGTCGAATTGTCTGACTTCCTGAAGTCCCCGAAGATTACCAACAAGGAGCGTCTCTATCCCTTGCTCGCCGCAACAGGTACCGACGCATCCGTGGCTGACCTCGAGAAGATTGGCGATGCAGCAGCCATCGAGGCACTCGGCAAGAGCACTAACTACAAGGCTGCCAAGGCATTGCTCGATGCTGCCAAGAAGGGTAACGAGAAGGCACTGAAGAGCTACGTCAACCTCGTCAATGCCAAGGAGGGAAACCTCGACAGCCGTTCGGCCAAGCTTAGTGAGGCCTTCGCGCTCGCCAAGTCTGTGGCTGACAAGAAGGACATCCTTTCGAAGCTCGCCGGCACACCGACCCGCAACGCCTTCCTGCTCGCCAGCAAGCAGCTCGACGACAAGGAGCTTGGCTACACCGCAGCTACTGCCGCTAAGGAAATCATCACGAAGACGACCGAGGATATCGAGTACGACGTTGCCAAGAGCAGTCTCGAGAAGTGTATCAACATCTTCAAGGCTACGGGCGATGCCGACGACGGCTACGCTGTCGATGCACTCCGCCAGAAGCTCTCCGAGATGAAGCCCGTGGAGCCTTACGTTCTCTCCGCCGAGGAAAAGGCACAAGGCTTCGAGCTCCTCTTCGACGGCACGAACCTCGATAACTTCGTGGGTAACAAGGTGGGCTATGTGCCCATCAACGGCTGCATCAACGTGACGGCCAACTACGGCAACGAGAGCAACCTCTACACCAAGAAGGAATACCGCGACTTCATCTTCCGCTTCGAGTTCTGCTTCCTGCGCCCCGGCGTCAACAACGGTGTGGGCATCCGCACCCCGATGGGCGTCGATGCTGCCTACGACGGCATGTGCGAGGTGCAGATACTTGACCACGACGACCCCATCTACGCAGGTCTGCGCGAGTATCAAGTGCACGGCTCCGTCTATGGCGTAATCCCGGCCAAGCGCATCAAGCACAAGCCGCTCGGCGAATGGAGCGAGGAGGAAATCCGCGTGCAGGGCAACCACATCACCGTTACGGTCAACGGCGAAGTCATCGTGGATGGCGACATCAAGGAAGCCTGCAAGGGCCACAACGTGGCTCCCGACGGAAGCAACAACAATCCCTATACGGTGGACCACCACAACCATCCCGGCATGTTCAACAAGACGGGACACATCGGTTTCCTCGGTCATGGCGCCGGCCTGAAGTTCCGTGCCGTCCGCGTCCTCGACCTCACAAAGAAGAAATAGTCAGACATAGCAACTGATAATCCCACGTGAGGGAAGAACGTTTCCCTCACGTGGGAAAAGCAAACGCCACAGCAAGGAAGCGGACTTCCTTCACGTGGGAAAAGCAAACGCCACAGCAAGGAAGAGCCGTTCCTTGCTGTGGCGTTTTTTGTGCCCTCACGTCGAGCGGCCGCTTCCTACATTTCCTCTTCCTCGACGGGTTCCGTATCGTCCTCTGGCTCAACCGGTTGTTCCTGCTCTTCGAGAGAGAAGGGATTGCCTGTCTCCTCAGGCTCGTCGGACGTGTCGGAGTAATCGTAGTCGTAGGACGTCGTGTCGGGCTGCGTGTAGGCATAGCCGGAGCCCGTCCACAGACGCGGGTCGAGGCCCTTTGCAGGCGGGAACTTGACGCGATACTTGCTGAAGCTTTCGTCGGAGAGAACGCTCTTGATGAACTCGCCAAAGATGGGGAGGGCCGTCTTGCTGCCCTGCCCGAGCGCTCCCGTGCGGAAGTGTATGCTGGGGTATTCGCCGCCGACCCACGCGCCGCCCACGAGCTTGGGCGTCACACCCACGAACCAGGCGTCGGCGTGATTGTTGCTGGTGCCCGTCTTGCCGCCAAACTCGGTGTCGGCATAAAAGGGGCGGACGTAGTTCCAAAGGCTGCTGGACGTGCCCGAGAGGCCTCCCTCCAGCATCTTCTGCATGAGGTAGGCCGAGCGATATGGGATGGCCTTCTTCTCTTTCCTCTTTGCCTGATAGATGAGGTTGCCGTCGCGGTCCTCGATGCGTTCCACGAGCATCGGCATGGCGTAGCGTCCCTCGTTGACCACGGTGCAGTAGCTGTTGACGAGCTCAAGCAAGTTGACCTCGCTGCTGCCGAGTGTCAGGGAGCGCGTCTCGTTGAGCTTCGTCTTGATGCCCATGGCATAGGCGGTCTGCGCGATGTTGTGGACGCCGCACTCCATGCCGACGCGGACGGCGATGGTATTGACGCTCATGGCAAACGCCGTCTTCAGCGTCAGCTCCTTGTAGCTGTACGTGCCGTTGGCGTTATGCGGAGCCCAGACGCGCGTCTTGCCTCCGCCGATGTCGTCGGTATAGGAGATGTAGGAGTCGAGACGGCGGTCGGTGGGGTTCAGTCCCTGATTCATCGCCTCGGTATAGACGAAGAGCTTGAACGTGGAACCCGGCTGATGGACGGCCCTGACGTTATCGACCTGCCAGCTGTGGAAGTCGATGTCGCCCACCCAGGCACGTACGAAGCGGGTGTCGGGCTCGATGGCGACGAAGCCCGTGTGCATGAAGCGGAGCATGTAACGCACGGAGTCGATGGTGCTCATCTCTCGCTCTATCGGTCCGCCGTAGCTGAAGAGGCGGACGGTATGCGGCTGGCGGAGGTAGTAATCGATGGAATCGGCGTTTTCCTTGAACTTAGCGCTGAGGTAGCGACCGTGGGGCGAGCGCCGCGCGATGTCTTCCGCAAAGCCGCGTATCTCCTGGTGGTTGGCGTTCTGCCACGGATTCGTCTGCCCCCAATGCTCATTGAAGCGGCCCTGGATGACCTGCATCTGCTTCCGCACTGCTGCCTCGGCATACGCTTGCATACGTGAGTCGATGGAACAGTAGATGCGGAGGCCGCCGGCGTCGAGGTCGAGCTTGTGGATGGCGTCGTGTCCCGGCACCAGTCCCTGGTTGCAGAGGTAGTCGATGTAATTCTTGAGGGCCTCGCGGAAATAAGGTGCCATGCCGTCCTGATAGCTCTCGGTGACACGCGGTTTCATAGCGATGGGCAGAGAGAGCAACGAGTCGAGCTGCGAGGGCGTTGCCATTTGGCCGTCGATGTAAATGTGTCCGTGGTCATAGACCAACTGCAGGACCGTGTTGCGGCGTTGCAAGCTGTTCTTCGGGTTGAGACGTGGGTTGTAGAGGCTCGTCGCCTTGAGCAGCCCGACGAGAGTGGCCGCCTGCTCGTAGGTCAGCGCATCGGGCGTCGTGCCGAAGTAGGTGCGGGCCGCCGTCTTTATGCCGTAGGCGTTGCTGCCGAAGTCAACGGTATTGAGGTACATCGTCAGGATTTCCTCCTTCGAAAACAACCACTCGAGCTTCATCGCCACAATCCACTCCTTCGCCTTCATGACGAGAATCTTGATGCCGGGTATTTGCCCCAGCAGTCCCGTCGAGTAGCGAGTGCGAGTGCGAAACATGTTCTTGGCCAACTGCTGCGAAATGGTGCTGGCTCCCCTGCCGCGGCCCAGCACGATGTCCCTCGCTGCGGAGAAGAGTCCGACGACGTCGATGCCATGATGCAGGTAGAAGCGTTCGTCCTCGGTATCAATGAGGGTGCGGATCATGATGGGCGAAATCTCCTCGTACGTGACGGGGGTTCGGTTCTCGTTAAAGTAGCGGCCCATCAGCACATCGTCGCACGTATAGACTTCCGACGCTTCGTTGACCACAGGGTCTTCTATATCGTCGAAGCCCGGCGAACGCCCGAAGAGGTAACAGAAATTGCAATCAACGGCAACGAAAAACAATATGATGAGGACAAGGAAGGCGACGAACCAGGCGGCCGCACGCCTGTACCAAGGTCCTGCGAAGAATAGTTTCTTTAGTTTTGTTCTCATAAAACGACTTTCATAATTGAAGGCTCATCGGGATGAAACCACTTTATCTCGTTATCGTGAGCGAACCATGTCATTTGTTTCTTGGCATAGTCGCGTGTGTTCTTCTTTATCTTTTCGATGGCGAAAGGCAATTCCCATTCTCCTTCGAGGTAATGGAAGAGCTCTTTGTAGCCGACGGTATTGAGGGCGTTCTCGTGTCGGAAGGGGCGAAGCCTGCTGACTTCGTCGAGCATTCCTGCAGCCATCATGGCATCGACGCGCTGATTGATGCGGTCGAAGAGCTCCTGGCGTTCGCGCCTGAGACCTATCTTGACGACGTCGAAGGGACGTGGCTTGCGCTCTCTTGTCAGGAAGGAGGAGTACGGGCGCCCTGATGTATAGCAGACCTCGAGTGCATGGACGACGCGCTTCGGGTTGCGTGTGTCGGCCTCGCGATAGTAGGCGGGGTCGAGCAGACGCAGTTCGCTCCGCATCTCGTCTATCTCGCCGTTGTTCAATCGACGCCTCAGCGTCTCGCGCACCTCAGCATCCACCGTCGGTATGTCGTCGATGCCATTGCAGACGGCATCTATGTACATCATGCTTCCCCCTGAAAGCAGGAGCGAGCGGTGCTCGTGACTGAGCTCGCGGACAAGCGAGAGGACGTCCTGCTCGTACTGAGCCGCGCTATAGTACGACCCGATGTCGTGGGTGCCGACAAAGTAGTGCTTGACGCGCTGCTGCTGTTCGGGAGTCGGCGCCGCCGTGCCAATCTCCATGCCGCGATATATCTGGCGGCTGTCGCAGTTCAGTATGGGACTCCCCAGCTTCTCGGCAATCTGCAGCGCGAGTTCTGTCTTGCCGACAGCCGTGGGACCAAGCAGGACGTAGAGCTTCATTGGACATTGACCGTTGAACGTTGAACATCAGGCCCTTCCCTTTGGGGGAGGAGGCCGGCGCGACTACTCGTCTATCTCGTAGCCTTCCATGTCGAGCTCCTCTGCCTCGAAACCCTCGTCGCCATAGAACGTCTCGTCTATCTCTTCTCTTACGTCGTCGTCGGCAGCGACGTCGGCAGCTGAAGCGAGTTCCTGCATGGGGGGCAGCCCGTGGCGACGGTTCACGATGGCTTTCTTCTCCGTCCGGCCAAAGACGTTCTCCGTGAGTTCCATGAGGAAGAATCGCTTTCCGGCGGGGTCGAAGACGTATGCCAGCCGCTGCCCCTCGTCCTCGAGAAACTCGCCGATACTGGTGCGCGACATCAGGATGAGGTCTTCGTCGAAGCCCGTCTCCTCGTTGTCCTGGAGGCGGATACGTTGCCTGACGCGCCAGTCGTCGTCGCAGATGAGGAAGCACTGGCTGTCGCGCTCTTCGAAGTTGCAGTCGCTGAGTATGAGCTGATGCAGTTCGGAGAACTTGGCATCGCTGTCGATGAGGATTTCCAGTACGAAGTCCTCTTTCTCTTGGCTGAATAGTGTAAGCTTTAATGTCATTTCATAAAAGGATGAAAAAGTGATAAGGTGAACAGGTGAAAAAGTAAAAAGATGAAGAGGTGAAAGGATGAAAAGACTTTTTTGACTTTTAAGCTTTCTGATTCTTTAACTTTTAGAGCTTTTACCTGATGAATCCGCGCTCGCTGCCCCTGATGAAGTCGAGGATGTACTCTATCTCGGGGCTCATGGGTATCTCCTGTTCCACGCGGGAGAGCAGGTCATTGAGTTTTCCCGTGCCTTGCAGGATGATTTGGTAGGCCATGTGTATGTTGTTGATGAGGTCGCGGTCGAATCCTCTGCGCCGAAGGCCGATGGTGTTCAATCCGCAGAATGCCGCGGGCTCACGCGCCACGAGGCTGAATGGCAGCACATTCTGCGAGAAACGCGTGCCACCGCCCACCATCGTGTAGCTCCCCACTCGGCAGAACTGGTGCATCAGCACGTTGGCGCTCAGGATGGCGTTGTCGTCGATGACGATTTCGCCAGCCAGCTTGGTGCCGTTGCCGATGATGACGCCGTTTCCAATGAGGGCGTCGTGCGCCACATGCGCTCCCTCCATCAGGAGGTTGTCGTTGCCGACGATGGTCCGGCCTTTGGCCGCCGTGCCTCTGTTGATAGTGACGTTCTCGCGTATCTTGTTGTTGTTGCCGATTTCTGCCGTACTGTCCTCGCCCCGGAACTTGAGGTCCTGCGGGATGGCACTGATGACGGCGCCCGGGAAAAAGATATTGCCGCTGCCTATCCGCGCGCCGTAAAGCACCGTCACGCTGTTCATGAAGGTGTTGTTGTCGCCTATGACGACGCCTTTGTCGATGTAGCAAAACGGACCTATCTCGCAGTTCTGGCCGATGACGGCTTCCGGATGAATGTATGCCAGGGGACTTACCATGTTATTTACGATTTGACGATTTACTATTTACGATTTTAAAAAGGTCGATGCTCGATTTGACGTTGCCAAGTTTCTCCTGTCGCTCTACCCAACGCTTGCTGTGGGATTGCTTGCAAGTTCATGATGTTGCAATTGCAAGTACATGAATTTGCAATTGCAAGTACATGAAGTTGCAAACTACCTGACGTGTAGAGAAGGGCATCGTGACGCTTTGCATTGGCTGTTTCCTCGTTTATTTGTTGCTGATGACTTGTGCGGTGAAGGTCGCTTCCGCCACGCAGTTCTCGCCGATGAAGGCGTAGCCCTGCATGGTGCCGATGCTGTGGCGAAGGGGTGCGACGAGTTCGACGCGGAATATCAGGGTGTCGCCGGGCACGACCTTCTGCCTGAACTTGACGTTGTCGATGTGCAGGAAGTAGGTGCTGAAGGTTTCGGGGTGCTCCTTGTCGTGCAGGACGAGGATGCCTCCCGTCTGTGCCATCGCCTCGACCAGCAGGACGCCCGGCATGACGGGTTCGCTGGGGAAGTGTCCCTGGAAGAATGGCTCGTCGCTCGTCACGTTCTTGACGGCCACGATGCTATGCTCCTTGATGTCGATGACCTTGTCGACGAGCTGCATGGGATAGCGGTGAGGCAGCAGCTTCCTGATGGCGGCCACGTCCATCAGAGGTGTCATGTTCGGGTCGTATTTAGGAGCCTGCACTTCGTGCTTGCGTATCTCCTTGCGCATCATGCGCGCGAACATATTATTTATAGTGTGTCCCGGGCGCGTTGCGATGATACGCCCCTTGATGGGCTTGCCGATGAGGGCCATGTCGCCTATGATGTCGAGCAGTTTGTGACGCGCCGGCTCGTTGTCCCAGACGAGTGGCTTGTGCTGGATGTAGCCGAGGACGTTGGCGTCGTGATGCTCGGCGCCCGTCAGTTTGCAGAGTTTGTCGAGGTTCTCCTGCGTGGTCTGGCGCTCGTAGATAACGATGGCGTTGTCCAGGTCGCCGCCTTTGATGAGCCCCGCCAACAGCAGCTGCTCTATCTCGCGAACGAAGACGAAGGTGCGGGCGGCTGCAACCTCCGTGGCGAACTTGTCCATGCTGTCGAGCGTGGCAAACTGGCTGCTGAGCACGCTGCCGTCGAAGGCTATCATGCTCGTGATGGAGAAATCGTCGTCGGGCAGCAAGGTGATGCACGCGCCAGTCTTGTCGTCGCGGAACTCCATCTTTTTCGTGATGTAATAGTAGTCTTTCGGTGCGTCCTGCTCACAGATGCCCACGCGCTGTATCTCGCGTACGAAGGGCTCTGCGCTGCCGTCGAGGATGGGGAACTCAGGCCCGTCGACCTGCATCAGCACGTTGTCGATGCCCAGGGCATAAAGGGCGGCCAGGGCGTGCTCTACCGTGCTGCAACGCACCTCGCCCTTTCCCAGGACCGTACCCCTCTGCGTATCGACCACGTTCTCTGCCACAGCGTCTATGATGGGCTCACCGGGGAGGTCCATCCGTTGAATCTTGTAGCCGTGACCCGCCACAGCAGGCAGGAAGGTTACCGTCAGCTGGAGTCCTGTATGGAGAGCTTTTCCGCTGAGGGAGAAGCTGTCTTGGAGTGTATTTTGCTTCAACATGTTTCTTTTCTTTATAAGGCTTTAAGGTTATTCTTTTTCCTCAAGCTGCTGCTTGAGCATCTTGATGTCTTTCCTCATCTGATTCATTTCGGCCCAGACGTCGGGCAGATTCTTGAAGATGGCGCTGCTCTTCCAGAAGTTGCGGCCATCGATGGCGGGCGAGCCCTGAACGGCAGCCCCCTCCTTCTTCACGCTGTTGTGGAGGCCCGCCTGAGCGCCTGCCATGACGCGGTTGGCGATAGTGGCGTGGCCTGCTATGCCGACCTGTCCGCCGAACATACACCACTCCCCTACCTTCGTGCTGCCTGCGATGCCCACCTGCGCCGACATGACGGTGTGGCTGCCTATCTCGTTGTTGTGCGCAATCTGCACAAGGTTGTCTAGCTTCACGCCGCTGTGGACGACGGTGGCTCCCATCACAGCGCGGTCAACACACGTATTGGCGCCTATCTCCACGTCATCCTCGATGATGGCGATGCCTATCTGCGGTATCTTCCTATAGCCCGTCTCGGTCGGCTCGAAGCCAAAGCCGTCGGCACCGATGACGCAGCCGGCGTGCAGGATACAGCGGTTGCCGACCTGGCAGTCGTGATAGACGACGGCGTTGCTGTAGATTTCTGTGCCGGCGCCTACCTTCGCGTTCCTGCCTATCGTGACGTGCGGATGCAGGACGCAGCCGTCGCCTATCTCCACGCCTTCTGCGATGGCGACGAACGGCCCGATATAGCACTTCTCGCCTATCCGCGCGGAGGGGTCGATCACCTTGATGAGCGTGGCCTTTATCTCCTGCTTCGGTTCGAAGTTCTCATTGACGAGCACGACGCTGCTCTCTGTTCCGTAGATGTATTGCTCGTACTTGTCGTTGGCCAGGAAACTGATGCAGCCAGGCTTCCCCTCCTCTATCTTGGCGAAGTTGTTGACCTTGGCTTCGGGGTCGCCCACGATGGTGCCGCCTATCAGCCCTGCTATCATTTGTGCTGTAAATTCCATGTCTTTTCGTTTATTTAAGGAGGCGTGCCATCTGGTCTGCCATCTCTTTGGCCTTCTCAGCAGCAACCTGCGCAAAGCGTTCTGTATTGTCGGCGTAGATGATTGCGCGGCTGCTGTTCACCAGCAGGCCACAGTCGGCTATCATCCCGTACTTGCAAACCTCTTCGAGACTGCCGCCCTGGGCGCCTACGCCGGGTACGAGCAGGAATGACGTCGGCGCAACCCGGCGGATGTCGCGGAACATCTCGCCGCGCGTCGCACCTACCACGTACATCAGGTTCTCGTCGTTGCCCCACTCCTGACTCTTGCGGATGACTTTTTCGAAGAGTCGCTCGCCCTGCTTGTCCTCGGTGAGTTGGAAGTCGAAAGAGCCTTTGTTGCTGGTCAGAGCGAGCAGGATGACCCAATGGTTCTTCTTTGGGCACTCCCCCAAAGGGGGAGCGGGGAGGGGGCTGATGAATGGCGTCACACTGTCCTCCCCCATATAGGGGGCCACGGTGAGCGCATCCACGTCGTACTCCCCGAAGAAGGTGCGGGCGTACATTTGGCTTGTGTTGCCGATGTCGCCACGTTTCGCGTCGGCGATAATGAACTGGTCGGGGTAGTTCCCTTGCAAATACTTCACCGTCTTCTCGAATGCCATCATTCCCTTCACGCCGAAAGCCTCGTAGAAGGCAAGGTTGGGCTTGTAGGCCACACAATAAGGCGCGGTGGCATCGATGATGGCGCGGTTGAAGGCGAATAGCGGGTCGTCTTCCCTCAGCAAGTGTTGCGGTATCTTCTTCAAGTCGGTGTCGAGGCCGACGCAAAGGAAGCTCTTCTTCCTTCGTATGTTTGCTATAAGTTCTTGTCTTGTCATGTGTTAAGTTTCTCTACGATGACTCTTATTAAGCCTATCACTACGGCTGTGGCCACGGCAATCACTATCCAGACTCCGAAGAAAGCCCATGTGTTTTCTTCCCACCCGAGCCATTCCTGTACGGCGGGAGTAAACAGTCCCGCCACAACTATTGCAATTAAGTCCGGCCAATGCTCCCTAAAGTCGGCCTTAATGCCAGCCCACGTCCATTCTTGCTTTACATCTTTCCAAAATCCCATATTGTATTGTATTTTTTAAAGTTCAGATTCCTTGAGTCTCTCTGCATTCTCTGCCACAATCAAGTGGTCGATGCAGTCCTGGATATTGCCGTCCATGAAGGAGGGCAGGTTATAGATGGTGTAGCCGATGCGGTGGTCGGTGATGCGGCCTTGCGGATAGTTGTACGTCCGTATCTTTGCCGAGCGGTCGCCCGTCGAGACCATCGTCTTGCGCTTCGACGCGATGTCGTCGAGGTATTTCTGATGCTCCTTGTCGTAGATGAAGGTGCGGAGGCGGGCCAATGCCCTTTCCTTGTTCTTCGGCTGGTCGCGCGTCTCGGTACACTCCACGAGGATTTCCTCGTCCTGATTGGTGAAGGGATTGCGCCAAATGTATCGGGCACGGACACCCGACTCGACTTTGTTGACGTTCTGACCTCCGGCGCCGCTGCTTCTAAACGTGTCCCACTTGATGGCTCCCTCATTGATTTCCACATCGAACTCCTGGGCTTCGGGCAGGACTGCAACCGTAGCGGCGGAGGTATGCACACGGCCCTGCGTCTCCGTGACAGGGACGCGCTGCACGCGATGCACGCCGCTCTCATACTTCATGATACCATAGACGCCTTCGCCCGTCACGGAGCAGACTATTTCCTTGTAGCCGCCGACGGCTCCCTCGCTATAGCTGCTCACCGCCATCTTCCAGCCTTTCATCTCGAAAAACTTTGAGTACATGCGGAAAAGGTCACCCGCGAAGAGGGCCGCCTCGTCGCCGCCCGTGCCGCCACGTATTTCGAGCACGATGTTCTTGTCGTCTTCGGGGTCGGCGGGTACAAGCAGAAGCTTTATCTCTTCCTCAAGCTCGGGGATGCGCTTCTCGCTCTGTGAGAGCTCTTCACGCAGCATCTCCTTCGTCTCGGCATCTTCCTCGATGGCGAGCATCTCCTTGGCGTCGGCCACGTTCTGCAAGCAGCCGATGTATTCCTTTCGTGCCTCGACTATCTTCCCGAGGTCTTTGTATTCCTTGGTCAGCTTGACGTAGCGCTTCTGATCGGCAATGACGGCCGGGTCAGTAATGAGCGTGCTGACCTCCTCAAAGCGGCTCACAAGCCCGTCAAGCTTATCCAAGAGATGATTGTTTTCCATTAATCCTTTATTTATATTAGTCATTCTGCCTCGGCTACACTGAGGCATCCTGTGTCCTCATCTGTCCCGTATTCATATATCGTGTCACTCGGCAAGTCTATTCTGTCGTTCCAAGAGATGCAGGTACGGCTGGCATCGAGCTGCGCATTCTGAAAGAGACCGCACTCCGTCTCCAAGGCACGGAAGTCGGGAATCGTGCGGATATCGTCTTTCAAGTCATACGTCACGATGCGCCCATCGTCGAACACGACTCTCAACAGGTAGTCCTCAAGGGGACAAAATGACTTTATTCGAGGTATCATAGCTAATGCTAAGAGGCATGGTGCTTATGCTTGTTGTTCTTTTTCTTATGTGTGAGGTAGAACTGACGCCATGCGAAGAACATGACGACGAGTAGCGCTGCTAAAAATATGTATTCCATAGTTCTGTTATTCTTGAGGGTTGCGTTTCTCTATGTCTTTCCGTAAGATATAATCTACCACACACCAACCGGCCAAACCCACAAGGCCTGCTATGCTGGCGATGTAGTCCTTGTCGTCCAGAAACGAGCGAATGGCAAACATTCCAAGACCGATGATGCAGAAGCCGACGCCCATTTGCTTGAGCCAGTCTTTGGTAGTATAGTTCGTAATCTTTACGTTTTTCATGTCTTTAGTATTCGAACTCCCCGTACTGGCTCTTAATGAGGAGGCTCTTTCTGCCTTCCTCGATGCGGCCGACCACTTGCGCGTCGATGTTGAAGCTCTTCGAGATGCTGATGACTCGCTCTGCATCCTCGGGAGCGACATAGACCTCGAGGCGATGGCCCATGTTGAAGACCTTATACATCTCCGACCAATCGGTGCCGCTGCAGTCTTGAATGATCTGGAACAACGGCGGGACGGGGAACATATTATCCTTGACGACGCGGCAGTTTTCACCGATGAAATGGAGGATTTTCGTCTGTGCGCCGCCCGTGCAATGCACCATGCCGTGTATCCTGGGGCGTAGCTCGTCGAGCATCTTCCTGACGACCGGGGCGTAGGTACGTGTGGGAGAGAGGACGAGTTTGCCGACGTTTGGCAATGAAGGATGAAGGATGAAGAATGAAGAATCTATTGCCGCCGTGGTCTTACCCGTGTTGCATTCCTGTCCGGCAGGAAATTCTTCATTCTTCATTCTTAATTCTTCATTTAAGCGATAGCGTCCGCTATACACCAGCTCCTCAGGCACGGCGTGGTCGTAGCTTTCGGGATACTTTTCCGCCAGGTACTTGGCGAAGACGTCATGGCGGGCGGAGGTCAGTCCGTTGCTGCCCATGCCGCCGTTGTACTCCTTCTCGTAAGTGGCTTGACCACAAGAGGAAAGGCCCACTATGACATCGCCCGGGCGGATGTTTGCGTTGTCGATGACGTCGCTTCGCTTCATGCGGCAAGTCACCGTGCTATCCACGATGATGGTCCTCACGAGGTCGCCCACGTCGGCTGTCTCGCCGCCCGTGCCGTAGATGCCTATCCCCATGTCGCGCAACTCCTGCATCAACTCGTCCGTTCCGCTGATGATGGCCGAGATGACCTCACCCGGAATGAGCATCTTGTTGCGGCCTATCGTCGAGGAAACCAATATGTTATCCACGGCGCCCACACAGAGCAGGTCGTCCGTGTTCATGATGAGCGCGTCCTGAGCAATGCCCTTCCATACGCTCAGGTCGCCCGTCTCCTTCCAATACATATAGGCGAGGCTCGACTTAGTGCCAGCACCATCTGCGTGCATGATGTTGCAGTACTCCGGGTCACCGCCCAGGATGTCCGGGATAATCTTACAGAAGGCCTGCGGGAATATGCCTTTGTCGATGTTTTTTATCGCGTTGTGAACGTCCTCTTTTGCAGCGCTCACACCTCGCATCATATAGCGTTGATTGTCCATAAATATGACGTATCTGTTTGTTTCCGACTGCAAAGATAATAGAATTATCTTATATTTGCAAATTCTTGACGCTTAATTGTTGCAAGGCATACAAGGCACCGACCATCTCTTCACGTCAATTCTGTCAAGGGATTTCTCGAAAAAGGCATCCTCTTATCATGAAAATTGCGACGGACGACCAGAAGTGTCCCCGAGGGTCATTTTGAGCGAGTTTTTGCAGCACGTTATGAATCAAAACCTTACAAAACGGAGGCTCCGACGGCACAGGTGAAAAAGGACAGATAATAAGTGATTTCTGAGCAAAAACATGCGGTTTCATCGATAAATTCGACGTGTCGCGATAGCAATCGCAACGTGTTGCGAAGGGCTTTCCCACGTGTAGCGTTGGCCTTTCCCACGTGTGGGAACTCGAAGCGCCTCATTACGCATCCCATCTTCCTACACAAGGAAATAAAAAACTTGTCAGGATATTTCTCAAAAAGAAAACTCGGGAACCACCCTAAGTGGGCAGTTCCCGAGTCTTTCCCTATTATTAAAAATGTGTGGCTGTTCGGCTTAGAGCGTGTAGCCGATGGTTGCATAGTGGCTCTTGCCGCTGCCGTCGCCGTTCTTTATGTAGCTTAACGTGTAGCCGAGAGACCACTTCTTGTTGAGCTGCAGACCCAAGCCGTAAGTCAGGCCGAAGAAATGGCTCGACCTCACCTTGTCAATATTCGTCAGGCCCAGAACATAACCCATATCCAGATTCGTGTAGACGCGCAGGTGGTCGTTGGCAAACGAGGGGCTGAAGGCACGCAGACCCGTCTTGAAACTCAGCTGGTCAGCATCGCCGGGAGAGTTGAAGGGAGCGTCCCACTCAAAGTGCAGCACATCCCAATCCAATGTAACCCAGTCGTTTTCGTAAATGCCAGTCTGGAAGGCTACGCCAAGTCCGAAGCCGGCAGTCGAAGGACCGTAAGAACCGACGTTCGCATTAAGAGAGAAGTGATTGTCCTCGAAAACCTTTGCATTTGCACTCATCGCAAAAGCCATTGCCATTGCAGCAACAAGAAACTTAAATGCTTTCATAATAACATTGTTTAGTTAGTAATTGAGTGAATTAAATCAAGTGCAAAGATACGCATTACTATGCATTCCTGCAACATAAAAGGGAGAAAAGTGCCTGTTTTGCCGTGCAATTTAACCTTTTTAACCATCTCGCTCTTGGTTTGAAAGGATATTTTTCGTACTTTTGCACGTGGAAACCAAAAGATTTGCACTATGGGACTCGGAACGTATTGGGCAAGAAAAGACGACCAGACTGGCGATCTGAAGACCGTCAAGCCGTGGGACGAGCAGGTCAGCAACGGCGACAAGCGCTTCCCCGACCCTCATCATGGGGAACAGGAAGAGGAAGAAACGCCTCAATAATGGCTTTTCTGACAACTTAACAAAGAAAAAGCGGGAAAAGTTTGCACAGTTCAAAAAATCGGAGAGATGGTAGAGTGGTCGATTACACCGGTCTTGAAAACCGGCGTGCTGAGAGGCACCGGGGGTTCGAATCCCTCTCTCTCCGCTGAGAGCAAAATAGATGACTTTTAGGGAAGTCAATCAAAGTTCAACCCAAACAGGTCATTAAGTTGCTAAAAAACAGAAAAGCGTTGTAAATCTTTGATTTACAACGCTTTTATTTTGTCTTAAAAGTGTCCTTCTCTACTTTCGAATGATGGAGTGACCATCGTCTGACCACCTGATATGGGGTCAAATAGTCATCTGTTAGTCAGTCTTGTGTTACACGTAGTGTTACACTTTTTGTGCTACAGAAAAATGTAACACAAGACTACAAAATGACTACGATATTGACTTTGCTAAATCTTTGAGCATAAGATATTTATGTTTAACTTTGCAGATTGTTTCAAGCTAACGAATGTGGGTTGATTCTGAGTGTTTCCTGTAACACAAAGCATCCATAAAGGCACGAAAAACTGCATTAAA
Source organism: uncultured Bacteroidales bacterium (assembly GCA_902768605.1). The sequence goes on along the minus strand of CACXLY010000045.1, from coordinate 1,883 downwards.
AAGATTTATCGTATGAAGGCAAAATTGAAAATCTCGTTCTATCTGAGAGCGAACTACTTTAACAAGTTGGGCGAATCGCCCATCAACATCAGGGTGTTCATGAATGGTGAGAAAAGATATTTCGGTTCTACAGGATTCTTCATTAACAAGGATATGTGGGACAATGACACCGACCGTGTTATAGGTCGTACTCCTAGTGCGCGAACCATCAACATGGCTCTTAATGAGATTGAACTTAAAATCCTTGACATAGCCAGGTCGCGTGAAGGCGATAGTAGTTTTACTGTTGAAAAGCTGTATGGCATCTATGCCGGAAAAGTTAAGGCCATTTCTAATTTTATTGAGTTCTATGAGGATTTCATTGATAGTGTCGAGCAGCAGATTGGTCATGGGAAATCTGCTGCAACCGTACAGAAATATAAAGCTACGAAAAAGCACTTCCTAAACTTCTTGAAGAGTAAATATGGCTGGGCTTCAGTTTCTCCCTTTGATATGACTCCTGCATTAATCTCTGATTTTGATATCTATCTTCGTACTGTTGGAGGAATGCAGGGGAACACCGCCACCAAGACCTTGAAGTCGCTGAAGACGGTCACGATTCAAGCTCAGAAGGTCGGTTTCCTTGATCACGACCCTTTTATCAACCTGCGATTTCATCTCAAACCTGTTGACAGAGGATTCCTTACTGAAGAAGAGATTGAGGTCTTGATGTCAAAGTGCTTCGATGTAAAGCGTCTGGAACATGTTCGTGATATCTTTGTGTTCTCATGCTTCACGGGTCTTGCGTATATAGATGTATCTAACCTTACGGACCAGAACATTGTAACCATCGGCGGAACGGATTGGATTATGACCAAAAGACAAAAAACGAGCATTACGGAAAATGTGCCAATACTCGATGTGGCACGAGAAATTATCAACAAGTACCATTCATCATCAGACAGAAATGGTCGTCTGCTGCCGATACTTTCAAATCAGAAGATGAATGCGTATCTGAAAGAGATTGCTGATTTGTGTGGCATTAAGAAACGGCTCTCCTATCACATGGCCCGACATACTTATGCAACATTACTTCTTTCTAAAGGTGTACCGATGGAAACTGTTTCAAAACTACTGGGTCACACCAACATCAAAACCACGCAAATATACGCTCGAATCACCAATAAGAAGATAGAGCAGGATGTTATGCGTGTTGCAGACCAACTGAATGCATTTAGCAATTTTGGTAGGGAATAGCTGTCCTAAAACCAGGTTCTCTGCACTTTACTTGATAGTCCCATCAGACATGATATAAATGTCTGGTGGGATTTTTCTGTCCAAAAGAGAAAAGACAAATTCCTGTCCGTATATTTGTTTGGTTTGCTCTGTTTATATAATACAGAATATTGGAGCAAACAAGCGAAAAGTGTTTTGTCCGAAACATTTTGTGTATATAATCACAATGGACTAAACTAAACCAAACCATCGAACAATAGTTTTTTTCTTTTCGCAAATAGTAGTTTTTCTATTGACCAAAGGGAATACCTAAAGATAAAATAGCGGCCTGTAGCTCTTTGTACAAAAGTGGATTGACAATTACTACCATACAACAGCAACTTAGTATTAAGTCGAAATCGACGGTCTATCGGCTTTTACGTCTTGACGGTATTGAACCAGGCAGAAAATAGGCTTTGAAGCGAATTTTATGGTGCGTAAAACGAAAAAATCACGTATTTTGGTTAAATATCTAATAAAATGGCTTATTAAATTTGGTCCTTCGAGAAATTTTCGTTAAATTTGCGGCGTAAAATGTAAGTAACAATTTAATTTCTGGATTTATGCTGTTAAGATTTGTATTTGAGAACGTTCTTTCCTTTAAGGAAGAAACAGACTTTAATCTGTTG